>CAJXZK010000324.1 GCA_913063055.1 uncultured bacterium | reverse complement strand
AGATCTAGTACGGTCTCGTGGGCTCGGAGATGTGTATAAGAGACAGTCTCTATGCCGTTCAATGGGCACAAGACTATGCCTACTTAAACAGACAAGTGATGATGGGACAAGTAATTGAGGCTCTTAGACGAACAGGGGAGCTACCTGAGTTTGAAGCCCAGTTGCAAGTGATCAACTGCCACCACAACTACGTGACCAAAGAAGATCACTTCGGTGAAACTGTTTGGGTAACCAGAAAGGGTGCAGTAAGAGCACAAGAAGGCGACTGGGGTATCATCCCTGGTTCTATGGGTGTGGGCTCTTACATCGTCAGAGGAAAAGGCAACCGCGAGAGCTTCAACAGCTGCTCTCACGGAGCTGGTCGCACCATGTCTCGTAGCCAGGCGAAAAAAGTGATATCACTTGATCGTCACGCTGCTGACACAGCTCATGTTGAATGCCGCAAAGATGAAGGCATTCTTGATGAGTCACCAGGCGCCTACAAGCCACTTGATGCAGTTATGGCGGCACAGGCTGATCTTGTTGAAATAGTCCACAAGCTAAGGCCACTGGTCTGCGTTAAGGGGTAATAAAAAAAAGAGGCAAGTCATATAAAATTATGACTTGCCTCTTTTTCCTGGCCTCTACCCCATAACAACAACAGCAACGACAAAAACAACAACTCACTCACGCAATATTCACGCCCCTTCTCTTATTCTCCTTAAATAGAGAAGAAGAGAATAATTTGGTTATTAGCATTTCTAGCAACAGAATCATTGACCAACGCTACCAGATTGTCACCACAATCGGGCAGGGTGGCATGGGCAAAGTCTACCTGGTTGTTGACTTGGAGAAAAATAGACAAGTTGCCCTTAAGACCCTTGAGCGCGACCTAAACGACCAAGCAGCCTGGGGACGCTTCGAACGGGAGGCGCGAAACGCCAGTAGGCTGAACCATCCCAATATTGCCAGAGTCTATGATTTCGGCAAGCTCACAAGCGCAGTGCCTTATCTTGTAATGGAGCTAGTGACCGGTCAGACACTGCACGAGAGGATTAAAACCAAAGGGCCCCTGAGCGAAGTAGAGACACTTACCGTTTTCCTCGCGATGGCTGCAGCACTGCAGCATGCCCACCAAATGGATATTCTCCATCGTGATATTAAGCCATCCAACATCATTGTCATCACAGACCCGGTCGGCAAAATTATCGATGCTAAATTAATCGACTTTGGCTTAGCCAAATGCTTTGGCGCAGATGAATTTGCCCAATCATTGACGGCGACCGGAGAGATTATCGGCAGCCCCTATTATATGAGCCCAGAACACTGGAACAGCGAAGCTCTCGGGCCTGGCTCGGACATCTACTCATTGGGAATCACACTATTCGAAACCCTCACAGGCAAAGTGCCTTTCTCTGGAGAAAATGCCTTCGCCACGGCAATTTCGCACAACACCGCAGATTTGCCGCTGCTGGCTAATTTCGATACCACCCTATTAGACGAAAGCGACTGGCAAATCGTGCTCAACAAAATGCTGGCCAAGTCTATCAATGATCGCTACAGCAGCGGCTCTCAGCTTGCCCATGACCTGCATTGCATTGCCAATGGCGAAGCGGTAAACGAGCAGCTTGAAAGAGCAGAAATATACAGCCCGGCTAAAAGCTCGAAGCTTAACCAGATTTGGCTGCTAGTAGGCGCCTCAGCCTTATTTCTCTTACTCACGACCCTAGTCTCTCTCTACTTTTCTCTTACCAATAAACCAATGGCTCGGATGCCCAATCATCCCGATCTTTTTGACCGCATGCCCAGCCACGTCGATAGGGCAGCCGAGGCGAGACCAAAATTTACTGTCGACAGAGATAAAGAGCACACTGTGTTTAAGTTTCCGAAGAAAAAGAGCCTTGGCACTATGACAATCGGCAAAAGTCTTGTCGACACAAAGGCAATGGGCAAAATTGAAGTAATGCGCGACGAGGAAATTCAATTTCGTCCCAATGAACTCTTCTTAGCTCATCCCGAATTGTTCCGAAAATTTGGCGCAAATGACCTAACTAGGCTTTTTATTCAAGGCGAGCCTACAGCGATTACAGATGAGACTCTGGCTAACATCAATCACCTCACTCGCCTACAAACTCTAGTTCTGCGAAACTGCTATCTAACAGAGAAAGCAGTGGCCACTTTCAACTGTTTTCCACATCTAGACAATCTCACCCTGGTTGACACTGAAATCAGCGGCGAGGGCATTGCTAAATTCAAGCGGCTGCGGCAACTCGATACTCTAACAGCTAACGACGTCACAAATCCCAGCGTTTTTCTGACAAAGCTGAGCGGTCAATCGCAGCTACGATCTCTTTCACTGAAAAATGCTGGCCTTAAAGATAACGATCTCAAACTAATTGCCAAGATAGCCAACCTGAGAGACCTAACCATTGGCGGCAATCGAGAGATCACCAACCAGGGTCTGGCCTATCTGGCTGACGCTAAAGAGCTGAGAAAGCTCCAAATAAAACACATTCCCATTAAGCCAGGCTGCGCTGAGGTGCTTGCAAAAATTAAAGGGCTGACTCTGCTTCTAGTGTCTCCCCGGTCATTCAGCGATGCAGAGGTGAGCGCGCTGCAGCGGGCATTGCCAGAGTGCAAAATCGATTTTGGCGAATCTGAGGGGGAATAAAGCCAACAGGCTTAAGTTTCCAGGTCAGCCCGAGTCAGCTTAAGTCGGCTTAATACCGTCACGTAATTTTCACGCTCCATCGAACAATAATGAATCTCCCCTTTCGATTTAGCGAAAGCACCCCTGGGAGACATTTACTATGAGCCTCGAATCCGCTTCAGATAGCGCGCCCCCAAAGCACAAGCCAGTTGAACGTGCCCATGAAGGTAGTGACAACACAAAGAGCGCTGTGCACGACCAAGTTAATGGCCTTCCAGCCAAAGATCAATTGCCAGCCAAACCAGATGTAGCTTCTGACAATGCGGCCATTGCAAAACTGGGTTTTCCCTCCCCGATATTACAGGACACTGGTTTCGGTCAGCTCAAAGGCTCGCTCTTTATGAACGACCGCGACCGCAAACTACTAGAAGGTCCAAAGAAAGAACTAGAAGCCCATCTCGGCGACACTCTCAATGACCGTGTTGTTAAGACTGTGGCTAGCAACGAAGGTAAATTCAACACACTTACACTAAATGACGCGGGCCATGGTATTTCAGTTGGTATCAGACAGTGGAATCAAAAAGCAGGCGAGTTGCCTGACTTACTAAAGAGCTTCCACGACAAGAACCCAGAAAAATTCGACAAAATTTTTGGCAAGTACTCCGAGAATCTCTTGAGCGAAAAATATGTCAGACGTACCAACATGGCTGGTAACAAAGACATGATGGGAAGAATGAAGGAAGCTCTAAACGATCCTGAGTTTCAAGAAGTGCAAGTTGATAAGTTCAAAAAGTTTGCCGAAAAGTCAGGTGAAATGGCCAAGAAATATGGCCTCAAATCAGAGCTTGGAGCAGCTCTTGTTGCCGATATCGCCAATCAAATGGGCGAAGGCGGCGCCCGCCGCATCATGCGCCGAGCCGGTCTCACCCCCGGCGGAGAAGTGGCCGATGAAGCTGCCGTTTTGAAGAAGATGGAGAAATTGACACATCGCCCCAATTCAAAGGCCCGCTTTGAAATGCTGGCAACAACTTTCAGCCCAGATAAAGTAGATTCAAAAAGGAAGCCAGCTACGAATCCAATTAGACAGCGCGATAACAATAGCTCAACCTATGTGGCAGACCTAGATCTCTCACCAAGCAACGTTGCCTAAATAGAAGATCTCGAAAGGAAATCAGCGCTTATTTGTTTGATTGTTGGTCAAGAACCATTGCTGACAGCTGAGGCCTTGCTCACCAGTTTTAGGATGTAGCCTTAAGTAGCGACCATCGCTTTGCATGATACGTGACTTGTTGGTATCAAACAGATAAGTCTTTAGCACAGCGTCGCGCACAAAGCGGGCCAATCGTTCGTCTTCAATGGGGAAGAGCACTTCAACACGACGATTCAAATTGCGAGGCATCAAGTCGGCACTGCCACAGAATATTTCGTCCTTGCCACCATTGCGGAAGTAATAAATGCGACTATGCTCAAGGAAGCGACCAACCACACTAACTACTTGTATGTTCTCACTCACACCCGGTATACCAGGGCGCAAGCAACATATTCCCCGCACAATCAGATCGACTTTTACGCCGGCCTGAGAAGCGCGATAGAGCAACTCAATAATGCGCTCATCAACAAGGGCATTCATTTTTAGAATGATGCGACCTTTGGCACCACTTTTAGCGTGTTCAATTTCTCTGAGAATGAGTTCTTCAAATCGCTCACGCAGATTGATTGGAGCAACTAATAATTTGCGGTAGTCGCGCTTAGCTGAGTAGCCGGTGAGGTAGTTGAACAGGTCCGAAATATCGGTCCCAATTTTATCATCACAAGTAAGCAAGCCAATATCGGTATAGAGATGGGCCGTCATCGGATTATAGTTACCAGTGCCAAGGTGCACATAACGGCGAATGCTATCGCCTTCTTTACGCACAACCAGTGCCACCTTAGAGTGAATCTTTAAGCCCAGCAAGCCATAAACTACATGCACGCCTTCAGCTTCCAGAGCCTTCGCCCATTCAATATTGCTCTCTTCATCAAAACGAGCCTTCAGCTCAACCAGCACGGCTACTTGCTTGCCACGCCCTTGCGCTTTTAGCAATGCTTCTACCACTGGCGAATTTTTACCGACTCGATAGAGAGTCATTTTGATAGCTAAGACATTAGGGTCGCTAGCTGCAGCATTGAGGAAGCTTACAACTGGCTGGAACGAATCATAGGGGTGATGAAAAAGGATGTTGCGTCGGGCAATTGCAGCGAAAATATCTTCGTCTTTATCCATGGTGTCTGGATCAAGAACGGCCGGTATTGCCGGAATGAATGGTGGATACTTAAGATCGTGCCGATCTAGATTGGCTACATACTTAAGCGAACTCAAAGGCATACGCCCTTCAATCAAATAGACATCGTAAGGTTCTATTTGAAGATTGCTCATCAAAATTTCAAGGATATAAGCGGGCATGGCATGGTGCACTTGTAAGCGAACCACATCACCAAAGCGACGCTGTCTAACACCTTCTTCAGTTGTTTCAAGCAGATCCCCAGCTTCCCACTCTTGAATTTCCATCTCTGCGTCACGGGTAACATGAAACGGATAGACTTCAACAATGGACATGCCTGGGAATAGCTGCTCGATGTTAGCCTTGCACAAATCATCAAGCCAAATATAGGTATTGGGCTTGCACTGAATAACACTCGACCGAGCGCCTGGTGGCTCAGTTTTGCCAATGGGCACTAACTGCGGCAAACTATCAGGAATCTTCACTCTAGCAAAACGCTCGTCAGAAACCTGATCACGAATCAATACAGCCAAATTGAGGCTGAGATTGGATATGTGAGGGAAGGGATGACCAGGGTCAAAGGCTAGAGGCGTGAGAACGGGGAAAATTTTCTTGCGGAAATACTCGCGGGCATCAGTCTTCTGCTCATCTGTCAGTTCATCGAACTGCAAAATTTGAATACCGGCCATTTTCAATTCGGGAAGGAGGGCACC
>CAJXZK010000323.1 GCA_913063055.1 uncultured bacterium | reverse complement strand
AGTACGGTCTCGTGGGCTCGGAGATGTGTATAAGAGACGGGCTCACACTGCGCGGAAAATCTGGGGTCAATAGTTTGTTTATCTCGGCTCAATCGGTTCACGGCCGCATGTGCTTAGTGCAAACAAACCAGGTGCATGCCAAAGGCGACAAAATTGACCCGGTCACTGACCGCTACGTCTCTAAGTATGGAACTGGTAGTTCAGTGCCCAACTTTTGCCTTCTGCTGAGAAAGCATCTAGCTGGCGCGACATTAATTGCAGCGGAGCAACCTTTAGGCGAAAGGATTATCGATCTTGTCTTTTCTTGCGTCGATGAAGTCGGCACCGCAGCAATCAAAATTCTTACAGCCGAGATTATGGGTCGCCACAGCAATTTGATCTTTTGGGAAAAAGAAGGGGCAAAAATAGTATCGGCCTCGCACAACGTCACAAAAGACATGAGTAGACAAAGAGAGATTGCTCCGGGCTTGCGTTACGAACGGCCCCCCTCACAAGAGCGACCCAGCCTGTATACAGTCAATCAAGATGCATTTCTTCAACTATTCAACCAAGCCACAGAAATAAACATCCAAAATTCAACAGCCAAGGCATCCCCAGAATCAGCACCGCCGGCGACACCAGAATCAACGGACAATCCAGACCAAACTGCTAGTCCAGGTTCTAGTCAAATTTCAGGTTCAGTTGCTGGAGCAACAACCGCTGCACCCCCAACCACGATCGAGCAATGGATAATTGCCACCTTCACTGGTGCTGGCCGACATCTCTGCGAAGAGCTTGTTTTAGCAGCGGGACTGGTGAGCGAAATCGAGAAAGCACGATTAACAGAGAATGCCGGCTATAAGCTCTGGCAAAGAGTCGAACAATTAAGAGCAAACGAAAACTACCGCCCTTTCCTATTCACAGATTTGAGCCGTTATTCAGTTCTCGGTTGGTATCCAACAACCAAGAATGAACAGGTCTTACCAACAAAGTCACTTCCTTCGGTCAACGATTTAATTGAAGAATATTTCCGTTCTTGCGAATTGACCGAGCAGTGCAACCAACTGCGAGAAAGGCTACGTACTGATCTCAATCAAGAGCTCAACAAAATCGATGCCCGTCTAAAAATGGCTGAGCAGCATGTTCTGCCAGGCAATGACATTCACTTGCAAAAGAAACTAGGTGATTTGATTTTAGCTAATTTGACTGAAATCAAAATCGGTCAAGAGCTCCTTGAAGCAGAAGATTTGTTCGGAAACACCGGGAAAATCGTAATCAAGCTCAATCCCAATTTGAGTGCGGCTCAAAACGCTCAAATGTATTATCGCCAATATGCTAAATCGAGAGCACGTCACACCACTGCGAGCCAGTCAGTCAATGAAGCCCGCACGCGCAGGGCAACGCTTGAAGAACAATTGAAGCGAATTGAAGGGGCAAAAGACATATTTGAATTGCGCCACCTCAAAGAAAATCTCACGGGTCGCAAGGCTCATGAGATAGCAAAGCCTAAAGCGAAGGCGAAAAAAGGTAATGACAGCAAAATACTTTCAGTAAACTCAAGCGATGGCTGGACCATTTATGTCGGTCGCAACCGCATGGAAAACGACTATTTGCTTTCGCGATTAGCCCAACCAAACGATCTATGGTTCCATGTATTAGGTCAGGGCGGTGCCCACGTTTTGATTCGCATACCCTCCTCAAAACAAGAACCGCCGATGACCACGATTCTAGAAGCCGCCCAAATTGCCGCACGCCTTTCTAAAGCGAGTACTGGCGCAAAAGTAAGGGTGGTTTACACCCAGTGCAAACATGTGCGCAAGCTCGCTAAAGACAAACCCGGCCTAGTAAAGTACGAACAAGAGAAGACTGTGGAGGTTGATACCTCACAGCCTATGCCGAAGCCTATGAAACAACTTTTTAGTCACTAGCAGCCATATTGCCGATAGCGCCACCCTGAGCAGACTTGCACCTACATCTTGCGGAAAAGAGCAACTACAGTTCCTTGTATCGTCAGGGTTTGATTACCAGACACAAATATTGGTTCCATCTCGCTGTTGGCTGGCTGTAAGCGGAAGCCGCCACGTTCTTTATAGAAGCGCTTAAGGGTAGCGCTACCATCTTC
Organism: uncultured bacterium; assembly: GCA_913063055.1. Classification (GTDB taxonomy): domain Bacteria; phylum Cyanobacteriota; class Vampirovibrionia; order Obscuribacterales; family Obscuribacteraceae. Next base: position 3,556 of record CAJXZK010000323.1, on the reverse strand, counting down.
TAGCAAGGCCACTACAACCTCGCCATTGTTTGGGGACGGATTTGGTTTGACGATAACAAAGTCACCGTCGAAAATTCCATCTTCAATCATTGATTCGCCTTTGACCTGTAAAGCAAAGCAACCAGCCTCACCATACTGACTGTCAATCTCTAGAAATTCACGAGATTCGACAGCATCGATTGGCCGACCGGCCGCAATGGCACCAGCCATTGGAATGCCACGAGGAGGGCTGCCCGCGGAAAAATCAGAGGCACCCTTTGGCCGACGGCCGTTGAATTCAATCACGCCTTTTGCTGCGAGAGCAGCCACTCCATCAACATGATTATCAGCAGCATGACTGTTGCCAGCACTGCCGGGCGCACCACTGGCAGCACCATCTAAGGAATTAAGACCCTCGGGTAGATTCTGACAGTGCTTAAAGCCCTCAGAAAGAACTCGAAGAGAACGATTCAGGCCTGGTTCCCAATGCACTAAGCCTTTCTTTTTAAGAGCGGCCACATGCTGATGAACAGTCATGCGATTCTTTAAACCAAGGGCACTAGCAAGCTCGGCGAGAGTAGGCGGATAGCCATGCTCATCGCTCAATTTCACAATTAAATTGAGTACATCCTGCTGTCGTGCTGGCAACGGCTTGTCTGTATCTATCACCTGAACGCCCTCTTTGAACAAAGCCATACGTAAGTATAGTATCACATACCCTACTATGATTTGTCGAGCTTTTTCTGCAGAATCTCCATATATGGCAGTTTTAAACTATTGCACCAGCTTTTGCATTTTCGCGATCACTTCTCTTTCGTTGAAAGCAATAATCTCAAAGTAAAACGGACTCTTCTTAAAGGTAGCGAAAAAGCTACGGAGATAGTCCCGCCTCTGCTCCACCCGCATACCATCAAGCAAAGCTAAAGCCTTGCTTGTCTGCCCGCTATAGATCAAGTCGACAAAGCGCCTGCTACCCTCAGTCGACTCAATATCGCTGTCACCTTCAGCAGCATGCTCAGCCGCTGTTTTTGCTGCTGCAATAGTTGCCGCTCGCTCAACTGCAAAACCATTGCGCCAGGTCAAATAAATGCTCGGCTTGGCACCAGAACCCTGGCCAACACTCTTGAAATTACAGAATGTCGAGTCTTCAACTATTAGCTGCGCTCTTCGCTGGGCCGGAAATTTAAGGCGCAAATGCCCATAAACAGCGTCATGGTGCCAGATATGCTTAAAGTTCTTGGCCAGGGAATAGATATCATACTTGTAGCAACCATAAGCACCTCCGCTCCACTCTTGCACTATTAAATCCACGGCACCGTCGCCGGTTAGATCAGCGCATTTAATCGAGGCATTATCTTTGACCGCATAAGATTCTCCTTGCTTATCGACATCAAAGAGAAAAATACTGTGGGCCCGGCGCTCAAGAATTTTTGTTGGCCCTTTATATACTTGAAAAATTACGCCGTCTTCCCCTTTCCAATTAAAATCTCGCAAGACAATGCGATAGCCAGATATGTCTCGGCTCAACTCTGGCCCTATAAAAGCACGAGCAGTCTGACAAATTAGTGCAGAGAAAACTGACATAGCCGCAGCTAAACAGAAGGCCTTAAATCTACCTAGAGTCACGATGCTAAAGAATATTCTTGCCGAGCGCCGACTGAACGAGATCTACAGCCAGTTGAGCAGTGCGATTCTTAATATCTAGTGTAGGGTTGAGCTCAACAATATCAATCGACCGCACCATTTTTGTATCAGCCAACAGCTCAAGAGCAAAGTGACTCTCGCGATAAGTAAAGCCGCCCCTTGAATCGGTGCTCACACCAGGAGCGACATCGGGATCAATAACATCAAGATCAAAGGAGACATGCAGGCCATGAATATCACTTCCGATTGATTGCAAGGCTTGCTCTGTTATTTTCTTAATGCCCTGTTCATCAACATCACGCATGGTAAACGGCAAAACTCCAGAATCTCGTACAAGATCGGTTTCGGCTTGATCCAAATCTCTAATACCAATAAGAGAACAGCGCTTGGCCTGAACCTTGGGAGAAAATCCATTCAAATTTACCAAGCTCTCATCACCCTGCCCCAATGAGATAGCAAACGGCATACCGTGAACGTTACCGCTAGGCGAAGTAGCTGGGGTATTGATATCACCATGAGCATCAAACCAAACTAAACCAAACTCTTCTTTACGCTTGCGGTAGTAGCTAGAAACTCCTGCGATACTGCCAATCGCCAAAGAATGGTCACCACCAATAGTGATTGCCACAGTGCCAGCCTCTAACGCTTCTTCAACAGCTTGGGCCACGGCTTGACTGACAGCTGCAATTTCTGGAACACAACGACTGTGTATTGCGCTAGTACTTTTCTCCCACCAGGTCAAAACTTCAGGCACAGCAATCTCGACTTCTTTATGCACAGTGTAGCCAAGGTCTTTAATGCGACTTACTAGACGGGCTACTTTCATAGCTCCGGGTCCTAAAGCTACCCCGGCATGGGGGCCGCCCAGATGAATCGGACAATAGATCAAAGTTACCGATCTATTGAGTTTCGCCGCTGAATTAGCCACAAGCGAACTGCTACTAGCTTTGGGTGCTGACACAAAATCCTCCAATCAATTGCTATTTAATTGTATTTAGTGGGTCTACCACTAGGTTTCCGCTTTGTGACAATCTTAGTAGATCAGCGGCCACGGAGCATATATAGATTAGTCGCTAGTGTATAATCTTGTCTTGGTTTTTGTCTGTATTTTGAGGTTGGGAAAGTGTTGCGACCGTTGATCAAGATTTTCTTCCTAGCTAACGCCGCTTTTGAAGTGGCAAGAGAACGTGTCGAAGATGCACTTGACACCTTTACTGCGCGAGCTGGCGAATACAAGTCAAACGAATCAGATCGTGTGCAAAAGACTCGCGATAAATTCAAACAAATGCTCAATGAAACAAGCCAAAACATCTGGAATCGCTCCGATGTCTTGGAAGGCCAAGTGCGCGAAAAAATTCGCCGCCAGGTAGCTGACTTCTCCCTGGGAGCCCTTGGTGACTCAACCGAGATTAACGAGTTAAGAGCCGAAATCGCTACATTGCGCGCTGAAATTGCTGACATCAAACAAAAGTCGCCCGTTTGAGCTAACCGTCTAGAAGTTCCGAATCCCCCTGCAATTATGTTCGTTTCAACCCGGGGTCAGGCATGAGCGACCCTCAGTCCGATGCAATAGCAGCAGAACCAGATAATCTTAAAGAGCAGCGCGAGCAGTCAGAGCAGAAAACGCTAAACGGTGGGCTTTCTGACGCTCCGAATAAGGCTCAGGAAAACAAGACCCAAGAAGGCAAAAGCCAAGCCAGTCATCAGCTCTACGATACGGCCCTGGCTGACCAGGCAATTCGCTTAGAAGTTCTACTAAAAGACAAACGCTTTTGGAAGAGTCTATCCACTCTCTCGATGTTGGCCTCTGTAGCAGCCGTAGACCGTCTTGTCGGTGGCCGCTATAAGAAGCGCTCGGCCTCGGAGGCCCGAAGACGCACAGCCAAGCTTGTCAAACAAGCTTTGATAGAAATGGGCGCTACATTTATAAAGC
>CAJXZK010000322.1 GCA_913063055.1 uncultured bacterium | reverse complement strand
GGTTGGCATATTGGCCAAAGATTTCAATTGCTATAAGACTTCCTTCTTGTTCAAAGGCTGTGGCCTTAAAAGTTGAATCGCCAACAATTTCTTGAGTTTCTTCTAGGAGAGCTAAATTAATATAGTATGTCCCGATGAATTTTAATTTCTCCGGTTCTCTTAGTTCTACGGTTGCTCCTTTCAGCCGAACCATAATATCGCGTTTCGTTGCATTGGTCAGAGCAAGTCTAGCCTTGTTGGCTTTTTGCTTAGATATGATGCTAAGCGCTATGTTGGCGACTAAAAACACAGCTACAGGAAACACGAGTTTTATAGCAAAAGTTGAAGTATGAAAGAAGAGTGTCGCTACAATTCCGCTAAAAAGCGAATTAATAATCAGTGTGTTCATAGCCAAGAGAGTGCCGTAGCGGGTCCTAAAGTTTGGTGGTGAAAATTGAGTATCTGATGTTTCGGGCACTGTGGTTTGAGCGATTTCGCTTTTTTCTGTGGGGCTTCCCTCTGATATTGAGAGAGGGGGCATTGATTCTTTTCGCTTCTTTTCTATGGCACCACAAATGACACTATTGGGTGACGGTTTCATCTTGGCGGCGGCCTGAGAGAGAATTTCTTCTGCTTTGCTGGATTCTTCAAGGGCAATGAGAATGTCTGCTTCGAGAAGTAGCTCTGCAAGGCGTGAGTCTTTTCCCAGGTCATCGCGGAGTTTTTTAATAGCGAGTTCTTGCTGCTTTAAGGCAGGTTCTTTTTTGCCAAGGTGGGCTAGGCAGATGGCTAGATTACTGTAGCCTGAGGCCAGCAATCCTGAGGGGAAAGACCACTTGCTTGCGGCTGCAGCGCAGAATTCTGTTAGCGGCACAATTGCTTCAGTAAATTGCTGTTCTCTTGTAAGTCTTTCTCCTTCGCATAATAGTGCGAAGAGATGAGCCTTGCTTTGGGCCTTACATTTTTTTGCCTTTTCATAGAACTCTTTTTGTATGTGTGAGGCCTTGTGTTTTTGTCCAGTTAGATTGTAGATAGTGGCTGCGGTATAGGCGCTCTGCCCAAGCCTCTCAATAGCTTCTTCACGAATAACTTCTGTGGCGATTTCGAGCCAGTGCTTGTAAGTTTTTTCTGCAAACATTGTTGCTTGCTCTTTTTCTCCTGAGTAGAACAATGAGACTGCATATGCTCTTTCAAAATTTAGTCGCTCATTGCTGAATGGTTTCGCCCACCTAGCTGCCTTCCTGTAGCAGATTGATGCATCTGTAAATCTATTGCAACTGCGCATAATTGTGCCGAAGCCGTCGAAAATACCAGATTGTAGACCTGGTACTCCGGCCAGAGCTGCCAATTGTAGAAATGGATAAAAGAGTCCGTAAAAGAAACCACAGAGAGGGGCAGAGCCCAATTTTGTAGCGATTTTCTCCAGTGCGACTAGGGTGAAAAGTCCTCCAATCAAGATGCCGCCGAATCCGGCCGCTCCAAGTATCCCTAGTTTGACAAAGAAAGCTGATGCCAAAACCTGTTGAAGTAGCCAGATAAGGCTACCGAGAACGGTTGCTGTTCCAGCTATCACCCCTAGAATAATAGAGGGATGGGCAAAGCATCTTAACGTGCCCTGGCTGCTGTTTTGTGGCTGAATTTCTGAAAGTTCTGCATTTCTCATTGAATGCTATGTACCCGAGAAATCAGAACTCCTGTTTAGGGCATTTTCGCTCGACTGAGACCGTCCAAAAACATCGAGCTAGCCAGGCGAGCAAATTGCTCTGAGGATACCGGGCCTTCAGGCTTGAACCAGGTATAGGTCCAATTGATTGCTCCCATTAAATACATGGCCAGCGAAGTCTGCAACGGCTCTGATAGCTCTGGTCTTAGTCGCGCGACAATTCCTTTGATAATTTGTACCAGGGTGCGCTCTAACTTCTTGATTTCTTTCTGCTGCTCGGGGGAAAGCGACTTCAGATTATTCATCAAGGCAATATGCTTATCTTGCGAACTCATGTAGAGGCTAAGCAACTCGCCGACGACGCAGGCTAGCTGCACATCTGCACTATCGCTTTCTTTCAATGCTGCTTGGGCCGATGCCACCAAAAATTGACAGTGGGCTACCAACATCTCAAAAAGAATTTCTTCTTTTGATTTGAAGTAGTGATAGAGCAGTGCTTTTGACACTCCACACTTTACGGCAATAGCAGAGGTAGAAGTGCCATCAAAGCCGCGCTCGGCAAATATCGATGCGGCTGCATCAAGTATTTCCGAGCGCCTCTCTTGATAGTTCTCGGCCCGTGGTCTGACCATCTAACTAAAAGATTGGAATTATTTTGTCGATATCAAAATCTACGCTTTCGCCGTCAACATCAATTTCTGGCAAAGCAGGGAATTTGATACCGTGCGGCTCCACAATAGTCTTGAGGCGTACCACAGCTGTGCGCCAGTTGGCTTTGCGCTGCTCTAGTGAGAGCACACCGAAACCAACTTCGCGGGCCTTTTCTTCCAACAAACGTTGAGTGGGAATAAAGGTCGCAGGCAGATCCCAGAACTCAGCTGGTGGCTCGAAGAGAATGCCTGAGAGGAAGATAAATCCAGCTCTGAATTGCTTGGTGATTGTGTCTTTCTCTTCTTCGTTGAGCTTTGGCATCATTTCTTTGAGCAAGGCGAGGCAGAAGCTGAGGTGGCGACCTTCATCGCGACCAATGTTCTTGAATGCTTCTTTGAATACTGGGATGGTGGTGGACTCATACATGCTGTGGAAAAGGGTTGAGGAAGCCACTTCGCCAAACAAGAATGAGCTGAAGAGAATGGCCATGGGGTAGTGTTCAACTGCTTTTTTATAGCCATTCCAATAGCGGGCACCATTGTGATAGAGCCACTGGATGTTGTTGCGAGCGAGTTTGCCCAAGGTTGTCTGTGGGTCGTGATTGAGTGGGCCGTTAGGCGTCAGCAATGTGATGGCGCGGCCACAAACTTCTTCGTGGTTCATTTCGTCGCGGGCTACGCTGAAGAAGCATTTACGGATGGCATCTTCTTCGTGGGTTTCATAAGCATGAATCATCGCTCTGGCAAATACAGCAGGGCCGGAGGCGTCAAACACAGAGAGCAGAGCGAACCAATAAGAAATGGCGTAGCGCTGATCAAGGGTCATCGATTCAACGTCTAGGGTTTCCCATGGCAATTTACTTGGGGACCAGCCGGGGTTGCGCGAATCTTCGTAGATTTGCATGAGACGCGGGGTCTCGACGCGCCAGTCGAAGGGGAATAGATTGAGACGATCTTTAATGATGGGCGCAATTTCGCTCTGAAGGATTAGCTCTTCAGGGTCAGGCATCTTTTCGAGCAGATTGGGAGGCAAAATGTGTTTGCCGATGCGCTTGTGCACATCTTCTGGCGCTGGAATTGTCGGTGGATCAATAACCCTAGCCTGAGTTTGCGACTTCTTCATTGTTTGAGTCCCATGGTGAATTTATTAGCTGACCGTCCGGTCGGTCAATCAATATCTTATCACCTAACTTACCAAGATGTAACTATCAATCATTCGGCCTTTCTTCAAATGTTTCACATAAAAGGGTAATCTAGGCGTTTGTCGGCTTGGGCAAGTATTGATAAACGTATTGACCAGAGAGTAGCCATGAGCGAGCAGCCATGACAGATTATGTAAGTGAGCGTATTGCCAGAGAAATCGGTGTAGCCAACCTCAGCGAGCTGTTGGCCGATAATCTCTCCGGTGCTGATCTTCACTCTCTCTTGCTGGCTGTGATTAAGCGGCGGTTGCCTAAGGTCGAGTGCGCGCGATTAGTAGAAGTAAGTTCTGTTAGCAAGGCCTGTGATTTAGACGCTCGGCTAATCAACCAGGTTGAGGCTATTGCCTTCGCTCAAGCTGCGGCCTTTGATGCCATTGAGTTGGCGCCAGTTATGCCGCTGGGAGCGGTTTCTAGGCTGGCCAAACTAGATCAAGGCAATGTATTGAGTACTATCAGAGGCTTTGAATGTGCTTCTGACCCAACTATAGGTATGGCCCTAGAGTGTGCTCGCCGGCGCAAGCAGAATGCCACGCGAAGAAGCACCACTAAACTTTGCACTGGTCAGCGGGTTCTGCGCTTTCCCCAGCCAACCAATCCGGCTTTTACTTCGCACTTCAAACTCTTTGCTATGGTTAGCGCTGGTCGTGATTCTGGTTCATTTAATTACGAGTTGAGTGCGCTGCTTGAGCATGTCGATTTTTATCTTCGATTTGTCGCTGAACTAAGTTCGGGGCAATTTGCTTTTGACGACATCGTTGTAGAGTTATCAGATACTGCTGTTGTCTCGGCTCTCTGCGCTAAGTTTGATATAGATCGAGAGACAATTCGCACCATGGTGCGAGCGCGGGAGCACGATAGTGCGGCCAAAGTGCTTGAGCGATATTCGCAACTTTGGCCTAAGTCACCGGTTAGTGCAGCGAGTGATTTAGCACAGTGCAACTTGCCTGCGCATTTTATAGAGCGCCTTAGACTACTTGAGGAGAGCATTTCGCAGCCTTTGCGCTGCAAACACCCCAGCGTCAGCTTTAGTTTTAATCTGCACCGTTTGACCGGGCTTGGTTATTATCAGGGCCCCTGCTTCCATATAAAAATGAAGAACCATGAGGGTGAAAGCTTCATGCTAGCTGACGGTGGTTTTGTTGACTGGACACAGCTCTTACTTGGCGACACTAAAGAGCGGCTTATGACTAGTGCCATTGGTACTGAATTGATTTGTCGATTGTTCCAGAAACCGTCTCAACCTGGTGGTGCTGAAGGTGAATAATCTTTTGATATCTATTGACAGTAGCCTTAGGGCTAATGAGAAAGTCCTACGACGGTTTGATATTTCAGTGCCAGCGGCTGACAGAAGAAAAGAACAGGCTTTGATGACATTCGGCGTGACAGTGATTTTTTCTTGCATGCTGTTTGGTTTGGTGCTTCTTAGTCGAGTTAGCCTTCACTTCATCAACTTGGCAATATTAGTAGCTATTGGTGGAGTGTTCTGGAAGATCTTCGATCGGTTTTTAAGATTTACTTTTCCTGATTTTAGTGAGCTCTTAGTTACTAATCAACGCCTTATTTTGCGCGCTGGGTCTGGATATACTGAGTGGATTTCAGATTATGACTGTGAGATTGAGGTATTCGCTATTGCGGATATAGCTAGCTTTGCAGTGCGACCCGTAGTTGTGTCGTGTTCGCCTCGGGAAGTTTATGTCAAGTCGCGATCACCTTTCGAGGCTGGTAAGGAACTCGCCGACTTATTGCGATCGATGAGAGAAAAAAGTCTCATTGAAGACCGGAATTCTGCTTATCCAGTCGGTGGTGCTAAGCGCGCTGATTCGAACAATGGTAGCGCTATTGGTGCTAGCATTCCGCCGGGAATAATAGTGACACATGCTTTTCTTTGCAATCAGCTGCGCTCGATAGTTGCAGCTATTCCGCTGTTATCTTTTGTCGAGGCTGAGCAAATTGTTTCTCAGTATAGACTTGAAGCCAGCGCCATGCCCGCTGCGGTGTTTCCTGACAATGCCAGCGCATCCGAAACTACAGAATCTTCGCCTGACTCAGATTTATCTCTTAATCTCGGCGCTACCGGTTATCAGTTCGGAGTAGATCAGCAACCATAATGCCAAGTATCCTGTCTCTTATACACATCTCCGAGCCCACGAGACCGTACTAGATCTCGTATGCCGTC
>CAJXZK010000321.1 GCA_913063055.1 uncultured bacterium | reverse complement strand
GACCATGGCTTCACCAATGTCGACATCATTTTGAAAACTGGCTCCCCAGCACATGAAATTATTAAAGCAGCGGATGAAACCGGAGCAGAATTGTTAGTGATAGGCGCCCAGGGCAAAGGAGCCATCAAACATTTCCTCATGGGTGAAGTAGCTAACAAGATTGTAACTCATGCAGCAGTAGCCACTCTTGTGGCAAGAGCCTGAGCAAAAGCTATGCCGTTAGTAATAAACAGACGAGAAAAGCGAATTGCCAGCAGATTAGGTCTGGCAGCAGCCCTAGTCGGCTTGTCGACCTTATCTCCCCTGAATCTTTCTGCCTTAGCATTAGACGACATTGGCGATATGGCCCAAGAGCAAGCCCAGGAAAAGCTTGAACTGGAAGATATGCGCAATGAAATGCGAGATATCAAAGGTCAAGTTAGAGACGCCATGGGAGCCATGAGCGAACTAACTAATCAGGGCCAGGGCGGCCTACCAGGCCCAGGGCCTGGGCAAATGAACGTGAGAGAAATTCACTTATTCGCTCGTGAAGCCAATCTTGAAGTGGGCTCAGACACTGGTGCCAACAAAGACACAATCAAAGCCCTAACCTATAACGGCAAAATACCGGGGCCGGAAATACATGTGCGTCAAGGCGAGGCGGTCAGAATCGTCTTGCACAACAACCTCAAAAGCCCGGCTTCAACCTCACTGCACTTCCATGGCTTAATCACCCCCCACAAAGTAGACGGTCTGCCGCGAGCCGGCGGGCCCAGTGCAGCACCAGAGCGATTTTTGAAGACCGAAGACTCTTTTGTCTACCAATTTATCGCCACTCAGCCAGGGACATTTTTCTATCATCCCCAGATCATCCATCAAGATCAGCGCTTCAAAGGCATGTTTGGAGCCATTGTTGTGCACCCGCGGCTGCCGACAAAAGAAGTGAACAAAGAGCTGGTTCTGTTCTTGAGCAAAGCTGAAGCCCTCCCCAAAGAAACAAAGCCGGAACTGGCAACAGCCTCAACAACAGCCAAGCATTTCTATTTAATAAATGGCAAGACAGCGCCTTTCATTCCGGCTCTGGAAGTGCTCAATGGCGAGCGGGTGCGCTTGCATGTCATCAACACACTCGATGAAGCGGTGCCCCTTCACCTCAGCGGCCATCGCTTTGAAGTAACTGGCATCAACGGCTCAGATCCCCTTGAGCCGCGTATTGTGCGCGACACCATTACGATTAATCCTTCCGATCGAGTTGACCTCGAATTTACAGCCAACAACCCTGGAGTCTGGTCACTGGCATCAGAACTGCCCAAACAAAACTCGAACAACGGCAGATTTCCCAGTGGTATAGCCATGATCGTGCGCTATAGCGAGCTGACCCCGTTGACGCCGCACTAAATGCCGTATTCCTAAGTTTTGTAAATGGAGCTAGTCCGTTACAGGGCATTGATTCTAGCGCTGGCCGATAGACAAACCTCAGAACACGACAGAACCTAGACCGAGCACCATTAATGGTGCTCAGACCGTCTTAGAGGTAAGTGAGCCCAAATTGACAATTTTCGGCCAGCAACTATTTAACGCACAGTCCCTCAAGCTTCATATATATTAGTTAGATAGGTCGTTACTAAATGGTGTCTGATGCTGTACCACCAACTTAGTCGCATACGTGGTCAGCTGGCCCTGAAAGACTTGAGTGTCTCAGACGGCTTGCTGTTGACCTCGCGCAGCCTTAGAGGCAAACTACCAGACCACCGCCTTACCTGGCTCAATCGCGAGCTGCTTGGCTATCGCCCCGAAGATCTTGAAGCACTTGGAGAAAAAGAGTCAAAGAGACCCGGTTTCTCCAAAATTGTGCAACTGTTAGCTCCTGTAAAAAAACAGCCTGAGCTAGAAGTACCCGTTTATCGCTTTCTAAGTGGCACTTGGGGCCGACTAGAGGATGGGGGCAAGCTGACAAAGGTGCGAGAACCACAGCTGATCGAGAAAAGTATTTTTTGCAATATTGGCATGCAGCAACTAGAAGCGCAGTTAGCCGAGATGGATGACCCAATGGAAGGCCTCTTTTCTATGAGTTTCGACCAACAGACTGGGGCTGAATTTTATTGTTATTCAAAGGAATTGGTTAGAATACAAGAAGCGGTCAGAACAAAACTTGCTGAATTTATTGATGAGTCTATCAGTGAACTGCGACTATCGCCCAATAGTGACTGAGAAACGGCCGCTTGCCTTGAACTGCAATACTATAAATTTGCTACGCACAATAACAGCCAGCCTAATTATTAGTATATTTTCTAGTGCCAGTTTCAGCTCCAGAGCTGTTGCTGCTGACTCGCTTTCAATGCCCGAGCAACTGAGTAAGCTAGAGCAGAGTCAGGGTTACAGCTATAGTCCCGGCCAGTCGATAATTGACCGGCTGCAAGTTCTAGAGCTAAGAACTTTCGGCAACGTAGGCACAGGCTCAATCTTTGAAAGGCTCAATCGCCTCAACGAAAAGCAAAGCCAGCTACCGCTGCCGAGCCCCCCTGCTAACAGCCCCGCTAACATCAAAGAAACACCCCCAAGCGCGGCTCAACAAGAGAAAATCAAAGGGTTGATGCAATCGACCAGCCTAGCGAAAAGTCTAATAACAGCCAATACTTTCCCTTGTCATTTCTTTCGCATAGAAGAAGCCTCTGCCAAGCCTAGCAATGAAGACTATCTCGATAGCGTCCTCACGGCTTCCAAAAATCGTGTTTTCAAATTTCAAACCATGCCTGTGCCTGTCTATATCACAGCGCCACCAGACCCGGCCTATGCATCGGCGGTGGTAGCAGCATTTGCTGACTGGGACAGACGTACAGAAGGATTGATCAAATTTGCCACCGTAACCCAACCAAACGCAGCCAGAATAAGAGTGACATGGAGTCATCTCGGTATTAAGCCTGACAAGGATGCAAGCACTCTTGGCGCCCATACAGTAACGAAATGGACAAAGAAGCCATCGGGCAGAATCTCGCTGCTTTCAGTGGGCGCCATTCCAGTGCCTCTCTACATTCCAAGCCCTGGGCCAAAATATACAGTGCCGCCACAGGTAATTGAAGTCAACCTCGATCTAGTAGAAAGCAATGAAGCGGAAGCTCGCTATCTGACTTTGCGTAATATTGTCGCCCACGAACTCGGACACGCCATAGGTCTACTTGGTCACAGTCCAAGCAAAGGTGATTTGATGTATCCCATCACTGATGAACACTCACGAATTTCACAGCGCGATCTCAATACAGTGAAGAGGCTGTATGAAAAGAAAGCTACCGTTCCGCTGTGAACTGCAAACCAATTAGTATCGATAAGGGGCAATGCCAAACTGCCCACGCAACTGAGAATCAAGCTGCTTAATCTGCATTTCCAGGTTTTCGAGATTGGCTTTGCGAGCCATTAGCTGCGGCATAATGCCCTTGCCGTGCTCGTCTTTGACCATCAAATTATCTTGCACTCTAAGATAATCAGAAAAAAGAGTTTTAGCATCACTAAAATACTGGTAGTACCCGCGGTGCAACTTTTCGGTTTCAGGATAGAGGGGCATAGCTTTCATTTTATTGATAGCCACTTGATACTTATCAACGAGACCGGTCAAAAGTTTTTGCGCCTGCATCTTGTTAGGGCCGGGAACGAAAACCGACAGGCCCTGGGAAAGTAGATTATCGGCCCGGTCTTTTTCAGTAGGCGACATTTGTGCTTGTTTGCGCACCATATCGTAGGCGCTGAACCACTGGCGCAGCTGTTGAGAACTAGTATTTCTTACCGCGGAGCTTGGCATTTGCCCAGAAAACTGAGGCGAATTGCCATAATTCTCACCTTGATTCTGGTTTTGATACTGGCTTCCTATATTCTGAGCCGAAGCATCCAGGAGCGAAAGCGAAAAGCTGCAAATCAGAAAAATGGTTGCTCCCACAAGCTTCATCAAGGTTTTCCTCAAAATCCAAGGTTAGAACGTCTACTATATTCTAACTGCCATTTTGAGAATCACAAGAAAATCAATTAAATACCAGCTTTCCGGCCCCAGAGCACTGTATCGACAAGGTAGTGATGGGCTGAAACAGAAGAGAGGCAGACAAGAGCAAATTTAGGATATAGCGAATTACCCAGAGGCATCAACGCACTCTGTGCAAAATCGCCTACCAAATAAACAACCAGCCAGAACACAGCAAATGAGCCTAAAGTTGGTAAGGCCTTAAGAACTTTCGCTGAAAAAATATCTGTGGTTGATTGCTTCTCTTCAAATTGCCAGGCAATGCCCAAATACTGAACAGCATGAAAAATAGTGACAGTGATAAAACCAATGAAATAGTAGTGAATTGAGAGAAAACCGAACCAGTGGATAGCGAAATAAACAAGTAAAATCAGCAAGCCACTGCAATCATACGGCTGCAACCGTCTGTATTTAAGCAGCTCTAGGTACAAGCCGAGAAATAATCCCACCCCAGCCAATATCCACAGGGCCGTGAGCAATGGCGCCGGAAAACCAACCGGAATAATGGCATCAGATGGCTTGCCATGCCAATAGACATAAAGCATATTCCAGCGACCGATGATAAATAACGGCATGGCCAGATGATAGGCCCAAAACGAAAGACTCTTCTCCGAATCAGTCTCACCGACAGGTCGACCAAAGAAGCGATTGATGCCGTAGACCTGGCGCAAATAGTGGAATGACTGCCAAACGTTTACCGCTGTCATGGCCTGCAAAAAGTATCCGTTTAGCGAAGCAACCAGCAAGAGGGCCACAACGGCTATATAAGCAGGAGCGCCAAACAAAAAATGCACTTTGCCTTCGCCAATTTTCCTGGACAAGCGAGCATAGGTAGCCCAAACGTGCGGCATGCTAACTATTTGATTACCCCAAAAGGCCCAGTCAAAAGGTATGTTAGCCCGCAGACCAGCCTCTCCCAGATAGCACAAGAAAGGCAAATAGAGAGGTAGTCCTCCAAGAATAACAAAAACTACACTGAACAAATTATTCTTGCCAAAGGTCAAACCCTTCAAGGAAAATATCTTGAGCGGTTTAATTGCAGTGGCATTGCTCATCTATTTAGACTGCCCTCGATCTTGAGAAACAACATTCTGGTTGGTCGAAACAATCAGCTGGTCATCAGCCAGAGTTTGGCTTGCGCTGCAAATTCTCGCAGCTTCACTCAACTGTGAGCTGGCCAAGTCGAAGTTCAGTTGTCTTTGACCAGGCTCAGAAGAACTAACGGCATAGCAGCGATAACAAACGCCAAGGTTGTTCAAATCTCTTACGATACCAGGACTGTCAGGCTTCAGTCGCAGACGATCAAATTCAAGAATTTTCTTATAACTTTCGATAGCGTAGGGAAAAGCAGACATATCAGAATAGAGCGAAGCTAGCTCAAGGGCGTCGCCAACAAAGCCCTCTGGGTCTTGGGGCGCAAGCCATAACAGGCGATAGATTTTGGCAGCCTCTTCTTGCTTTCCTTGTTGTCGATATAGAGAAGCAAGCTCACGAGCCGTAGGAAGCATCTCGGAGTCGAGATGCTTCTTCAATACTGCGGCCTTGACCAGGGCAAACCTCGACTCCGAGGTAGCTGCATCTATGGCCTGCCAGTGATTGGAAATTGCTCTCTTTTCACTGACGGCCAAAAAGCTAAAGATGCAGGTGGCGGCAATAGCAATGGCAAAGCTGAGTTGAACTATGCCCTTTCTACCATGACTGTCATCGGCCAACATCGCTCACTCCGGTGG
>CAJXZK010000320.1 GCA_913063055.1 uncultured bacterium | reverse complement strand
TTTTCAAGCAGAAGACGGCATACGAGATCTAGTACGGTCTCGTGGGCTCGGAGATGTGTATAAGAGACAGGTGTTGTACATCTGTACTGATCTTGAGAGAGTCGCTAGGCAGCACGTCTGCTTCAGAGGGAGACTTCGAAGTGGAGAAGCTTTGCATTTATAACCTACTTAACTTGACAACCGCATATGGTGACCATTGCGCTTAAATGTTATCTCAGCTTCCCAAAATTGTACACAGTTAATCTTGCGAATTAACGTAACCATTTTTATGGCGAAAAGATATGCAAAAGCAGCCAAACGCAACCGCACTCGATATCTCAGCTGTAGTTCTATCTTTTACTTGGCAAGAGTGCCACTAAGAACAGTGACTGCTTTCTTCGGTTGGAAGTATTTATTCATGGCCGCGTCCACTTTCTCTTTAGTCAATCCAATGTAGTGACTAGATATATTGTCAAGTTCAGTGGTGCCAAGACCTAGAAATTCAAATTCAGTCAAGACCCGGGCTATACCAAGAGAAGAGGATAAACCGACTTTGAATGAACCAAGGGCACGGCCACTTTCTTTGGCCAGGTCATCCTTACTTATGCCTTTGGTCATATAGTCTGCCAAAGTCTCATCGACAAGCTGCAATGCCCGTTCAACGTTCTTAGGATTGGCGGAGAGTGAAACAGACCAAGGAGCGCCACCGAACGCAGTATCAGCAAAAGTGGAATAAATTCCATAGGTCAGTCCGGCTTTATCACGGACAACCTGACCAAGTCTTGAAGTTATCGTGTCTTGGCCAAGGGCAGCATTGGCGATACGAGCGGCATAGAAGTCATCGGCCGAACGCTTAACAGTACATGGATGGGCCATAACGATATCGACGCTGGCTTTTTCTGGCAGCTCAATTTCAATTCGTTGAGCTTTTGCTGGCAAGGGGCAATCAGGCAGGATAATGGCTGAGGGTTCTTCACCCTTCCAATCGCTAAACTGCTTCTCAACTAACTTAAGGGCGTGATCGATATCAATGTCGCCCACCAAAGTCAAAATAGTAGCCTTAGGACTAAAGAGTTTTTTGTGAGTAGCATGAAGACTTGCTGTCTGAACAGCTTCTAGTTCTTTTAGTTGCTCATCAAAATCTTTGTCGTAGAAAAGATGTTCTTTGCTATAAAGCGCTTGTCTAAGCTTGTTCCAGGCCATCGAACGAGTGTTCATCTTCGACTCTACAACACGGGCACGCCATTCGATTTTGGTTTTATCTAGCTCTTCTTGATCAAGCAAGGGATTGCGAATAACGTCACTCAATAACTCAAGATAGTGAGGTAAATCTGCCACCACTAGATGGGTGCCGAGGCCGACTCGATAGTTGTCGACGAAGAACTCTAGAGCACCAGGAATCCCCATCTCTTCCAGATTCTCGGCGATCTTCAATTTGTCGTACGACTGTGACCCACGGGGCAGAAGATCACCAATAATCTCCGAAAGCGAGCCTGGTTCTTCCTGACTGAAATAGCGTCCAGCTTTGATATTAACTGCCAAGCCAACCGATTCAGTGCCAGGATTGCGCATCAATATAACGGTCATACCGTTAGAGAGCACGACTTTCTTCACCTGCTCACTGTAGTTGCTGGCAGGCTGCGGCTTGAACTGAACAGTAACAGGCGTCGATTTGATATCGAGAAACTCTTGTACTTCGGCAGCAGTGTAAAGAGCTGTAGATTTCTGCGCACCATCAGCGCCTCCAGTCAAATCTACTTCACTGTCTAAATCAGATTCAGTCTCTAGATCTTCTTCTTCATCTTCACGAGGGATGAAATAGCCAATCGTGCGGTTGCTCCTAACAAAGTAGGTCTTGGCAGTGCGCATGATATCTTCTTTCGTCACTGCATCAAAACGATCGTCATAGTTCATTAGCCAGTGCCAATCAGCCTTTGACTCGGCCTCGCCGAGCATAAAGGCCAAACTAGAAGGATCGGCCTTAGCCAAGATAGTTCCCTTCAAATTAGAGCTCTTAATTCTGCTCAAATCAATATCACTAACCGGTTCCCGAGCCAGCTTCTCTAACTCGTCAAGCAACTCAAGCTCGACTTTTACAGGGTCGACACCAGGATTAACCGTGGCACCGACAATCATCAGTCCAGGGTCTTTTAAGTCATCGTGGCGAGCAAATACTTCAGCAGCCATCGAAGTATCGATCAAGCGCTTGTATAGCCTTGAGCTACGTTCAAAAGAGCTGCCTAACAAATGGCGAATTGCCGCCAAAGGATAATTATCATCGTGGGTAGCTTCTGGAACGTGGAAACCAATCCACACCCGGGGCATGTCTCCAGCTCTAGTCACTTCAAAGCGACGCTCGCCTTCTTGAGGAGGCTCAGTAGTATAAACTTCGGGAATAGCATGCGGAGCAGCGGGGATACTGCCAAAATGTTTATTGATTAGCTCAAGAGCATGGTCGGTGCTGAAATCACCAAGGGCGATAACCGTGGCATTGTTTGGCCAATAGAAAGTGTTATAGAAATCACGCAAGCGCGACATCGGCACGCTTTCAACATCTGAGCGCCAACCAATAGTGGGGTGGTGATAAGGATGCTCGCGGAAAGCAATGGCATAGAGCTCTTTTTCTAAGGCTTCTTCTGGATGATTCTCGCCGCGCTCTAGTTCATTTCTAACCACCGACATCTCTGAATCGTGATCTTCTTGTCTTAGTCTCAAATTGCGCATGCGGTCAGCTTCAAGCTCAACACACATTTCTAGAAAATCATTAGGCACCACTTCATAGTAACTGGTGCGATCGAACCATGTGGTGGCATTCCAGTATGCCCCAATTTGGGTGAGCAAGTCGTCAATGCCATTGCCTTTTTCGGCATTGTGACTTTCTGTTCCTTTAAACAGCATGTGCTCTAAAAAGTGAGTTGAACCAGTGTTGCCAACTGCCTCGTTGCGCGACCCTACTCGATAAACGACCAGTAAAGTAGCAACCGGTGCGCTGTGATTTTCAGCAATTAAAACTCTCAGACCGTTATCAAGCTTGAATTCACTCACGCCCTTGACTTCAGACACCTTCTGCGGTGTGGATGGTGAGCCTTCTGCTTTCTTGACGGTGTTTACCATTGACTCGGGTCCTTATATGTAACTCGATAAAGATACCGCGAAATGCACACAAAGGCTGGTAACTAGATAAAATTGTAAGATGGTATCCATGAAGAAAAGCACTTTGCCCGATAGAGAAAAGCAAATCGCCCTAATAGTGGCCCTCTGGCTCTCGAGTCAGCCAGCCATGGCTCAGCCGAGCCAGTCAAGTAGTCAGGCGAGCTCCCAAGCTAACGCCACCAAGAGTCTTAAGTTTGACGGGGTCAAGTGGGCAAAAGCGACAAAAGCTGGTTCGAATGCCTTCATAAATTCTGATTTTGGAGCTGCCGAGCGCAATTTTAAAGAGGCCCTTGAGGAAGTCAAGCTGGCCCCGGCTAATGATATTCGAATCGCCGAAAGCTTCAACAACCTTGGCGTGCTCTATGTCAGCCGGGGCTTACCTGCCAAAGCCGAGCCTTTTTTTGAGAAAGCGGCAAAAGTCAGAGAAGCAGCCCTGGGCGCTTCAGATAAAGATGTTATTGCCGGTCAAAGCAAGTTGGCTCAGTTTTACCTTAGCGCCGGAAAGCGAGATAAGGCTTTAGTACTGATCAATAAAATTGCCGACTATGGCGACTACGAATCTAAGCAGTTAGTCGAAATTTCGGCAGCTTTCAAGAAATTGAGTCTCTACTATCATAATCATCGCAAGCTGGAAGATTCAGAAATTGCAGTGAAGCAAGCAGAAGAGAAAACCTTGAGCGAGATGAAAGCTCAAGCAGTCGAGACAGCTGTAATGCTCGACGCCGTCGGTAACGCCGTCAAAGACAACAACAAGCTAGCTGAACGCTTGTTTAAATCAGCCCTGACTCTAAGAGAGCGCACCTTAACTAGTGAGCATGCTGCTCTTGCCTCTTCGCTTGAAAATCTGGGCAAACTTTACATGAGTGATGGTCGCACAGCCCAGGCCGAACCGTTACTAAGGCGGGCCTACGAAATATCGCTGAGTACTCTCGGCCCAGATAGGCAAGAGACCCAGAAAAGGCTAGATAATCTAGCTCAGATTTGCACTCTTCTAAATAAAAATAGCGAGGCCGAGGCGCTCTACCGCAAGATTCTCGATTCGCAAGAAAAAGGAGCCAAAAAAAATTCTCCCGAATTGCTTGCCAACTTTGCCTCTCTCTTAGTTAAAGAAGGCCGGGCCAGCGAGTCTCTACCTTACTACGCCCGAGCATTGAAAATCCAAGAATCATTGAACGGTCCTCAGCATGCCTCTCTAGCAGCTCTACTCGACAGCTATGCCTACGCCCTTAATAAGTGCAACCGCCAGGCTGAGGCACAAAAATATCAAGCCCGTGCCAAATCTATTCGAGGTTAAAAAACAAGCATTGTCACCACTAAAATTTTTGGCCTGTTTGCTTCTGCTCAATATCACCACCAATGGTTGTTTGCCCGCCCTAGCTTTAGATGATAGGCAGGCTGAGATTAGCGCCATCGAAAAGCAGCTAAAAAAAGATATCGAAGCTGACAAGACTTCTGAACTTGAACCAGTAAAACGCCAACTTGATGCACTGATTGCCACTAAGGGTGAAGCCCAACTCTTTCTGCTTAGGGCCGACGTAAAGTATCGAATGTATGATTTGAAAGGCGCCATTAGTGATTACGACCAGGCCATTGCTCTGCAACCAAAATCGGCGAAAGCATACATGCAACGGGGCACAGCTAATTGCATCGGCGAGAATTATGAAGCGGCACTGAGCGATTTCAATACAGCCATATCTCTTGGAGAAAACTCAGCAGATGTTTATCGCAGTCGTGGAGGCGCAGAAGAACAGCTAGGCAAAAAGGCTGAGGCTATTGCCGACCTGACCAAGGCTCTATCTCTAGAAAAAGACAAAGAGCGGCAATGGCAAGAAAAATTGATGCGGGCACGCTGCCACTTTGCCATTAAGCAGTTTGAGCAGGCCATTAAAGACACCAGCGATGTTATCGCCCTAGTTGCTCAAATCCCTGAAGATGCGGCAGTAGATGCTTACAAAGTTCGTGGCAGTTCCTATTTCTTCGCTGCTAAATACAGTGAGGCGGTGGCTGACTTATCCCTTGCTATGAAAGGTTTGGAAGGCAAAGCGAAAGCAGGCAGCCTGGTTTTGCGTAGCGTTTGCTACTCAAAATTAAACGACAAAGCTAAGGCCGAAGCTGATATGGAAGAAGCCAAAGCCCTTGGTTTTCCGCAGCGTCAAAGTCAATAGCTGAGAGAAAGACTCGATTTAACAGCGTACTTTTACCATTGCTCCGCCTGCTGGGGACGCCTAATATGAGGGCCCCCATCGCGTATTAAGCCATAGCTTTATGAGCAAGATAACTGAAGCAAAAGCAGTCGCAGAATTAGGCCTTACGGCTATAAAACAAGGCGCGCCAGAAGCGGCTTTGGCATCTAAGGCCTTGGTAGATGAAGCCCTGCAGCATATATTCAAAAAGCCGTTGCCTTTGACCGATGCTTTACCCCGCATCAACGAAGTTTTGGCTGGCCGTAGCCATCAGGCTGGTGAGGTAATTGACCACCTGCCCACAATTATGGAGAGCGTAGCCAAAAGTGACCAGCTTGCCACTCTAAAAATTACTAAAATGCTTGGTTCTGGCGCCCATGAGCTAGTGCTTTCAGCCGAATCAAAAGGAGCGTTGAAACTAGGGGTCGACAACCTGC
>CAJXZK010000319.1 GCA_913063055.1 uncultured bacterium | reverse complement strand
CTACAAAGCCAAGCTTGCCGATGGCCGTGATGTCGTAGTCAAAGTGCAACGACCAAACCTCAGTTCGATCATAGTCATGGACGTGCAGATTCTGGCCGCCGTGGCCGACGAAGTCATGAAGTATCCGAGCTTGTGCCGCCACACCGATTGGCCAGGCATAGTAGATGAATTTGCCAAAACCATATTTGAAGAAATTGACTACATACGAGAAGGGCGCAACGCCGATGTATTTAGAAGCTCATATCGCAATTTCGACAGCATTTATATTCCTCGCATTATCTGGAAACTGACTGGCCGCCGAGTTCTCACCATCGAGTACGTCTCTGGCATCCCAATTAACGACGCTGCGGGCATAGCCGCCATGGGTCTTGATGCCGAAGAAATAACTAAAACCGGTGCCAATTTCTACCTGCGCCAACTCTTAGAAGAAGGCTTCTTCCATGCGGACCCTCATCCGGGCAATATGCGCATCATGGAAGATGGACGAGTCGGAATTTTCGATTTCGGCATGGTCGGCCGCATCAGCCCCGAACTGAAGCAGCACATGATCAATGCCTTCATGCACACCATTCAACGCGAATACCGTGACCTCGTAGACGACTTTGTTGGTATGGGCTTCCTTAAGCCAGAAGCTGATAGAGACGCCCTCTGTCGCGATCTGACACCGATTATCGACGCTCGCTTTGCTGAGGGCATGAACAAAGTACGTTTCCGCAAGATGTTATTCGATTTCTCTGAGGTCTGCTTCGCCTATCCATTCAGCCTGCCATCTGAATTCACCTACGTTATGAGAGCACTGCTCACCCTTGAAGGAATTGCCTTAGCTATCAATCCAAAGTTCAACTTTGTTGATGCAGCCATGCCCTTTGCCCATCGCCTGCTGATGAAAAACAATCAGTTCCTTGGTCAAGCTATATTCAAAGAAGTCTTTACTGACGGTAAATTCAATCGCAGCGCTGCGATCAAACTAATTAAGTCAGCTGCCTCTCTAACCAACGCCCTGCGCTAAATCGACCAGCTACTTTACAAAGTCAGCGAAAACAAGGGCTTTTTTGCCGGTTTTTCCCACTGACAGCCCCCTACTTTCTTAAGAATTTTCTAGGCACGCGCAAAAAAGGCCGAGTTAGCCTCAAAATGTAATCTCAAGAGCTTGCCAGCGAAAATTAGACGAGGTTTTGATTTGGCTACAACGTTGCTTTCTGCTGCTCCTAATACTATCTCTTGCATGCACTGTTCTGGAGTATTCGACTCGGGCTCTAAGTTCTGCGGCAACTGTGGGGCTCCCAGACTGCAATCGCGCCACGGTCACGGCGACTTCGACCCTGTTATCAGCAAAAGGGCCATTCAAGCCTCTAATGCTATCAACGAGCGAGTTGTTCAATCTACCAACAAACAAACACCCTCCTTTGCAAAAAACAAGAGGCAGAGCAGGGCAATCCCACCAGAGATGAGAGCTGAAATGGCCTCCCTAATGGCAGCTGAGCTGAGAGAGCGCATTTTTCTCTTTGGCCACTATGCAGTTTTTCTGGTCACCAGCTTGATTGGCTTAGTGATCGCATTCAAGTGCTATGTCGAATTTGCCGGCGATGAATTGAGCAAAATGATGATGGCCAGCACACCTCTGATGTTTATCAATTTGGTGGCCTTATGCGCTCTTGTACCAATAAAAGGCACAAAGAAAGAGATTGCTCGCATCAAAGAACGGATGACCTACCTAAAACTGGCCATGGAATTCGACAATATTATTTAGTTACTTAGTTTGGGCTCCAGCGCAAGTTCGGCTTGCGAGCGGCTGTTGCTTCGTCAAGTTTACCTACTGGTGTATTGGTTGGTGCGTTTCTAACCAAATCAGGCGATTCAATTGTCTCTTTATCAATCTGCAACATGATCTCAGCAAAGCGATCAAGCATCTCCTTCGCTTCGGTCTCAGTGGGTTCAATCATCATTGCTTCCGGAACCACTAGGGGGAAGTAGACCGTTGGAGCATGTACGCCAAAATCAAGCAAACGCTTAGCCATCTGAGCGGTAGAAACACCCCGTTCCTTTTGCTTCACTCCAGACAAGACAAACTCGTGCATACAAGCTTGCTCGTGAGCAACAGTAAAGGAGCGGCTCAATTTCACTTTGAGATAATTGGCGTTAAGAATAGCGTCTTTGGAAACCTGGCAGAGTCCGCCTTTTCCGTGAGCCAAGATATAGGCATAGGCACGAACTAGAATACCGAAATTGCCATAGAAACCTTTGATTTTGCCCATCGACTGAGGTCTATTCCAATCAAGCGAATAGTGATCGCCGGTTTTCTTCACTACCGGTTTAGGTAGAAATGGTTCGAGAATATCGCGACAAGCCACAGCACAGGCACCGGGACCGCCACCACCATGAGGTGTGGACATAGTCTTGTGCAGATTGAGGTGACAGACGTCGAAGCCCATATCACCAGGTCGAACCAAGCCCATAATGGCATTCAGGTTTGCACCATCGTAATAAAGCAGGCCACCAGCTTCGTGCACCAGCTTCTGCACAGTCATGATCTCTTCTTCGAAAAGTCCTAGTGTATTAGGATTAGTCAACATGATGGCAGCAGTATCTGGACCAAGAACGGCCTTTAGAGCTTCAATATCAACCAAACCACGATCATTGCTCTTAATTTCAACAACATCGAAACCAGCCAAAGCTGCGGTTGCAGGGTTAGTACCATGGGCAGTATCAGGCACAATTACAGTGCGACGCTTGTGATCACCTTTCGATTCGAAGTAGGCACGAATCAAAAGTAATCCAGTCATCTCGCCATGGGCACCAGCTGCGGGTTGCAGCGTGACAGCAGGCAATCCGACAATATTTGAAATAGATTTTTCTAGCAGATAGAGCAACTCAAGGGCACCTTGCACCTGATCTTCCGGCTGATTCGGATGTAACTCTCTAAAGCCTTCAAGAGCAGCCATAGCATCGTTGATTTTGGGATTATATTTCATCGTGCATGAGCCTAGTGGATAGAATCCAGTGTCGATGCAGTGATTGAGATGGGAAAGTTTGACAAAGTGACGCACGGCCTCAAGCTCACTGACTTCAGGCAAAGCCGCCGCAGTCTCACGCACATAACCTTTAGGAATGAGCGTCTCAAGAGCTTTATGCGGTACGCCTGTTTTGGGAAGAATTTCAGTTCTTCTACCGGCTTGTGACTTCTCGTAGATTAGCTTTTCCATTGCGCTTTTACGTTCCTATTGGCTGCTACTAACAAAATACTTCAATAAATTAGTCAAGAAAAAGAGCTAGTGCTCAAAAATGCCATTCCAACCCAAGATATCAAGCTCACAAATTGTGGGCAAAGCCAAATAAAGTTTCTGCGCTAGCTCAAGACGTTTCTCACGCTCAAGCATGGCCAAAACTTTTGTATAAAGAGGAAGTAGCATGCGCACGTCATTAGCGGCATACTCTATTTGCTCATCAGTTAAGTCAGGCTGCGCCCAGTCGCTAGTCTGGTTAGACTTATCAAGCTCGATTCCCAGCAGCTCTTTCACAAGATCTTTAAGGCCATGCTTGTCGGTGTAGGTACGCACCAGCTTAGAGCCAATCTTAGTACAAAAGAAAGGAGCGACCTCGATGTTAAGGTAATACTTGAGCACAGCCACATCAAAGCGAGCAAAGTGGAATAGTTTTAGTACATTCTGCGCTTGACAGAGCTTCTTCACATTCGACATAAGGTTCGGATCAAGGTCTGCGGCCGTTTTGTAGCGAACAAAGCTAACCACACCTTCGTCATCGCAAATCTGAATCAAGCACAAGCGATCACGCCTAATGATTAGACCACGGGTCTCAGTGTCGATAGCCACTACCGACTTGCTCAGATAGTGCTGCAGTCGCTCATCACTTATATCATTCTCGAAAAGTTCCACTTTGCGGTGGGGAACAAGGGTAGTCACTGATCTGACCTTTCATATAGCTGCCAATGAAAAATTATAGTCTTATCGGCGAGCGAAAAGCCCAAGATATTGAGCTTCTAATGATTGAGGTTGGGGCAGCCCATTCAATTGGCAAAGGCATCGTCTAAGGCCTCAGCCAAATGCTTGACCTTGACATTGAGCCCACGGGCCTTGACTCCGGCTTCTAGCTGAAGGAGACAACCAGGATTGCTAGTGACAACCACATCAGCACCGCTTTCTTCTATAAAGTTCATCTTGCGATCTAACACTTTTAAACTCAGCGATGTATTGAGCAAATTGTATATTCCAGCACTACCACAACAATGCTCGGCTTCTGGTAAATCGTAGAGATGAGCACCAGTACTGGCCGCTACGGTACTAAGCAAATCCTGAGGCTGGACGCGCACTCCTTGGGCATGAGCTAAATGGCAAGCGGCATGATAGACCATATGACTTTGACTCGTGCCTGTCATGTCAGGAAAATTCCCCAGAGCTAAGTTCTCAGACAGGTCTTGCACTCTCTGCGAAAAAGAACGGGCTTGCTCTTTATAAACGGGATCAGCTGCAAGCAGTTGCTCATAATGCTTAAGCATGGCACCGCAACCAGCAGATGTGACAACAATGTGATCGTCTGATTGGGCAAAGAGATCGATATTTTGCTTAGCCAAGGCCGTTGCTATATCAAGCTCTCCAGCATGAAAAGCCAGGGCTCCGCAGCAAGTTTGCGCTGGTACTTCAACCACAGTTCCCTGCCGCACCATAAGGCGCAGAGCAGCGTGATTAACATGGTTGTAAAAGATATCCATGACACAACCGCTAAACAATTTAGCACTGCCAATTTTGGCACCAGCCTTCCAGGACTTCTTCGGCAGAGGCAGATGCTTTACCACTGTTGGCGTAAACATCTGGAAATCAGCCACCTTACGGAAAATCGGCGGCCCGTGCGCAATCCACGGCAACTTGGCGACAAAGCTATCGAGCTTAAGAGTTTGTACAAGTCGCAGGAGGAAACCCAATATCTTCAAGCGACCGTAATTAGGCAAGATTTGGCTAAAACCAAAACGCATAATCTGGCGCGTCAGCCAATTTCGCCGAGCGGCCAAATGGGGTCGGGCTTGATCAAGAATAGCCTCATACTTAACACCGGACGGACAGGCAGTCTGACAACCGAGACAGCCAAGACACGACTCTAAATGCTCAATTGCTCGTGGTGCCAGCTCTCCACCTTCTTCCTGCCATTTAGACAGTAAGTAAATCCGCCCTCGTGGCGATTCCATTTCGCGGCCAGTGGCTAAATAAGTCGGACAAGCAGGCAAGCAGAGACCACAATGAATGCAACTATCTAGCAATTCACGACTGAGCTTGGCAGAGCCATTGCTTATTTCAATCACATCGATCACTTCTTCAGTCATATCTTTAGCCTGCAAAATTTGCCAACGGATTCAAACACAGGCCGGGATCGAACTTTTCTTTAATACGATTATACAAGCCGATGGCGGCTGGTTCTGGCGCACTCAAACGTCTAGAGCAACTACTAAACAGCCCATAGCGAGCGGCCAATGTCAGCGCTTCCCAACTTGCGAGGGCACTACCGTCGGCGCTTTGTCGACAAGAACGCAAAATTGCAGTAAGCAATTCTAGATCACTATCTACCTGCTCTTTGCTGGTGCTATGCAAATAAAGTCGACCGCAGGCAGGACGCACACGCAATTTACCACGCATGTGGGCGCGCTCCTTACTGCTCAAACTTTCAAGCAAAGCCCGCAACAGCGAAAGCGAAGCAGCAGCTTCGACACAGTAGTCACTGGCAGAGGCAATGGCATAGGTCAATAC
>CAJXZK010000318.1 GCA_913063055.1 uncultured bacterium | reverse complement strand
ATCTTCAAGAAATACCTTGCCGAAGTCCACCACCAAGACATTGCCACCAAGCTCCAAAAATCCACTCGGACCAACTAGCCGCTCTTGATCGTCTGATTTGCCGACTGCCGACACCACCTGCACCGATACCGCCTTTCCTGACATTTGATGGGTGTACCAATGATTCCTGGATTTTGAGCTTAAGGACCACTAATGGGCCACAAGACTACTTGATTTCTAGCTCTACTTTACCAAAACCGGGTTTAGTTGATAATTGCCGGTAAAATCTAGCTCAAATGTTTACAGAAACCCAGTATAGCTAATCCGCTGATGGAAGATGCAGGCTAATATTGTCACTATAAGGTTGTAAGTAACCGATTTTAGAGATGAACATTTGAGCGACAACGGCAAAAGATTCCAATTACCCTCAGCCCCGCAGATTCTGCTGGCCACGGCCCTAGGCGTTGGCATTGGTCTTCTGGCCATGGGGCAGCTCAAAAATTTCTATAGCCGCACCCCCTTAAGCGGCAAATCTAATCTGGCACAAACACTTCCGGCACCAGCGCCAAACAGCGCCCCTAGCAAAAATAAGGGTCTTGGCGACTTTAGCCTTTGGCCGAAGCTAGAGAACCGCATGACTGTTCTACTCATGGGTGTCGACAGCAATGGCCGTGACACCGAACGCTTTACGGGCTGCCGCTCGGATACCATGATTATCGCCAGCCTCGACCCCGAGGCTAAGAAAGTTTCATTAGTGTCAATTCCGCGCGACTCGCGGGTGCGTATTGCCGACAATCACGGCGTCGATAAAATCAATTCGGCCCATGCCTTTGGCGGTCCAGAACTGGCGGTGAAGACTGTTGGTGAAGATTTTGCAGTGCCTATTGATCATTACATAGTGATTGATACACAGGGTCTGAAAAAAGTGTTTGAAGCACTGGGCCCAGTAGAAATCTTGATTGAAAAGCCCATGCACTATAGAGATAGGGCCGGTCGGCTCAATATTGCTCTAGAGCCTGGAATAAATAAGTTAGACGCTGCTGGCCTAGAAGAATACGTACGCTATCGTCACGATGCCAAAGGTGACATTGGCCGCATTGAAAGACAGCAATGGTTCTTGCGCCAGGTCAAAAAGAAATTAGAAGAGCCGCAAGTACTTTTAAAACTGCCAGAGCTCTGTAAATTAGCAGAAGAATATGTGCGCACCGACTTAACTGTCGAAGACATGCTTAAGCTGGCAGCCTTCAGTAAAGAAATTAAGCCGAACAAAATACAAACGGCAATGCTCCCAGGAGAACCAGTCACTATTAGTGGTGGCAGTTATTGGGTACCATCACCCGAGGCCAGCGCCCTGATGCTTCATCGCATGACCGGTGCGCCACAATCGGTTAGCGTAATAGCTAACAATACTGGGGCCACTATTCACTCAAGAAGAAATCCGCGCAGTGATGAAGCCCTTGCAATGGAAGCTAGTAGCGACGCTGCTCTGGCTAGTGATGTTGCTTCAAATGACAGCCTCGCAGCTCAGTGTGCTGCCGCCTATTCAGACAAGCCAGTATCGATCATATTGCGTTATCCCAAAGGCTGCGAAGAAACCGCTAAAAACCTAGAAGCGCGTTTAAAAGAGAAGGGCTACAACGTCAAATATCAGCAACGCGGAGAGCTGAGCGAGTGTCAACACGAACAGGTAATAGCTAGCAGTTACAGGGCCGACGACGACTTGGTGGCTAAGCTCAAAGACTCAGTATCTGAGCTAGATAACTATGCCGTGGTGGTTCATTTAGAGCCGCGCGCTTACTCCGATGTCACTATTGTAATCAGCCCAACTACCACCGTTGCTGCACCACTGGTGGTGACTTCTACGATTGACAAAGGCGATGATAAAAGCGAAGAAAAAGGCAAAAAAGCTGCCACTGAGCCTGTCAAACTCAATACACACAATTAAGCATTTTGAGACAAGTAGTAATAAACCCTTCCCAACATCTAAAAGGTGCGCGACCATTCTATTGTCTGCAGCCAAATTAGGGGCAGATTACTAGATTCTTACCAAGGGGAAGAGCGTGACTAAAGCTGAGACTAAAGCAGAAACAAAGACCAATACTCAAGTCACCCCACAAGCCCCCAGCGGCACAGACTCGTCAAGTGCTCATAAGCGCCCCTTCAACTTCAGCGCGGGCCCAGCGGCACTGCCTGAAGAAGTTTTAGAGATCGCCAAAGAAGAAATGCTCGACTGGCATGGTTCAGGCATGTCAATTATGGAAGTGAGCCACCGCGGCAAAGAATTTGGCCAAATCGTCGAACAAAGTCAGGCCGATTTAAGAGACCTGCTCAACATTCCGGCAAACTACAAAATTTTGTTCTTGCAAGGCGGCGCCACATCACAATTTTCCATGGTGCCTTTCAATTTGCTCAGGGGCAATAACAAAGCCGACTATGTCAATACCGGTTTCTGGTCAGAAAGAGCCATTGCTGAAGCCAACAAATATTGTCAGGTAAACATAGTTGCCTCAGGTGAATCGGGCAAATTTACAACAATTCCAAATAGCGACTCCTGGCAGCTAAGTAAAGACGCCGCTTACCTTCACTACACAGCTAATGAAACGATACACGGAGTTGAATTTCACTATATTCCGCAATCGCTCGATGCGAAAGAAATTCCGCTGGTGACAGACATGTCTTCAAACATGTTATCTCGACCATTCGACGTCTCAAAATTTGGCCTGATTTATGCCGGTGCTCAGAAAAATATTGGTCCTGCCGGCCTCACCATAGTTATTGTTAGAGACGATCTAATAGGACAAGTAGACAGCAAGGCACCGACTCTATTCGACTATCAATATCTCGCTAAAAACGATTCGATGGCCAATACCCCGCCGACCTATAGCTGGTATATCGCTGGTCTAGTTTTGCAATGGCTGAAGAAAAATGGCGGACTGTCTGCCATTGCCGAAACCAATAAGAAGAAAGCAGAGCTGCTTTATTCAACCATTGATCAGTCAGAGTTTTACCAAAACCCTGTGGCTCAAGATTGTCGCTCCCTCATGAATATTCCTTTTATTCTCAAAGATGCAGCATTAGACAAAGTATTTTTAGACGAAGCGAAGAAAGCTGGCCTACTGGGCTTAGCTGGCCATCGGGCAGTGGGAGGCATGCGCGCCAGCCTTTACAATGCCGTCACGGTTGAGGCCGTTCAAGCTCTGACATCGTTCATGGGCGATTTTGCCCGTCGCCACGGCTAAGAGAAATTATCAAAAAGGGAGCACCCCGTAAGGACATCCAGTAAGGAAACATCCAGTAAGGAAAGATATGTTCAAAATATTGAATCTCAACAACATAAAAATCGCCGGCTTAGAAAAGTTACCGCGCGAGCGCTATGAGATTTCATCCGAGATGCAAAACCCTGATGCTGTGCTGCTGCGCTCAGCCAGCATGCATGAATGGCCCATCCCTGAAAGTGTCAAAGCTATTGGTCGAGCCGGTGCTGGGGTCAACAACATTCCGGTAGATAAATTCAGCAGCTTGGGAGTTCCTGTTTTCAACACTCCTGGTGCCAATGCTAATGCTGTCAAAGAACTAGTTATAGCTGGCATGATGATGGCAGCTAGACAAATCGGACCAGCCTGGGACTTTAGCCGCAGCCTCAGCGGCACTGATTCTGAAATTGACAAACAAGTTGAATCAGAAAAGAAACGCTTTGTTGGCATTGAACTTGCAGGTCGAACCCTCGGGGTCGTCGGCCTGGGAGCAATCGGTGTAAAGGTAGCCAATGCCGCCTTCTCACTAGGTATGCGAGTGGTGGGCTATGACCCGCACATCACAGTTAGCAATGCCTGGCAATTGCAATCAGAAGTTAAGTCGCTTTCAAGCGTTACTGAAGTGCTAGCTCAATCTGATTTTATTACACTACACGTGCCGCTTTTGGAAGACACAAAAAACCTGATTGACGCTCGCAGACTTTCGAAGTGTCGCGAAGGTATTACGATTTTGAATTTCTCTCGCTCTGCTATTGTTGATGAAAAAGCAGTTTCAGAAGCAATCAAATCAGGTCGCGTCAGAGCCTATGTCTGCGATTTTCCAAGTAATCAACTAAAAGATCAAGAGAGAGTTATCACCCTGCCACACTTAGGCGCTTCTACTGAAGAAGCCGAAGAAAACTGCGCCATCATGGTGGCAGAACAGATTCGTGATTTCCTCGAAAAAGGCACCATTCATAACTCGGTCAATTTCCCTGAAATGTCTCTTCCTGGCAAACCAAACAATCGCCTGATCGTGGCCAATGCCAACATTCCCCACATGATCGAGCGCATTTCTGCCTGTGTCGCCAATGCCAATTTAAACATTCTCGATATGTTGAACCGCTCAAGAGGTGACGTCGCTTGCACCTTGATTGATTGCAATGGTGACGTCACCGATGATGTCTTAAAAAGCATTAGCGCTATTGAAGGCGTGCTCAAAGTGCGGCTCGTCAAGTCTTAAGCGGCATTCTCTCGTCTAAATTTTATAGCGATCATAATAGTTGCGACTGTCTCCAGTGGTGAGCACTCTCGGCACGGCAAAACCAGCACTGACTGCTAGTTTAAGAAAGCTTTCGCTGCTCGAGAGTGAAGTCGGAGTTTCAGATAAAGCTTGGGCCTGACGGGCAAAGGCTCTCTCAAGAGCAGGGCTATTTAGACTTTTGCCAGAATAACCAGCAAGCTCGCTTCTATATAACCTCGGCGCGATAGCAGAAGTAGATTGAGCGGATTCACTAGAGTAAAGTCTGCGACCACTGGCAAATCCGGCAAAACCGACTGAGTAGTAAACTAGGCCTTCGCCGACATTTTGACCAATGGCTTTTCTTGCTTCAGCGTCTTTGGCGCCGCTCTCCCAAGTAGCGGCCATAGGCGCACCTATACGGCCGCCCCAATCTATTGCCATGACAGCCAACCCGGATTTCTCAAGAACATCAACCCCGAATTTAAAAATTGAGCCTAAAGTAGCACCAAAGGCATTGGGGTTATTCTTAATGCCCGCTATGCCAACAGCCGTTAAGAAACCAGCACTGAGTTTCAGAGCTAAATCCCCAGGATCTTGTAGAGTTTCGACAGCTGCTTGCAGCGCAGCACCGGGCATTTGAGACAGCAAGCCCACTTCTCTACTGAGCTTTCCTGCCAAACTTTCATCATATTGACCGGCGTCATGATTAACAACATCAGAACTGGAATTATTGGCTTCGTGGTGTGATTCAAGAATTGGCATTGATTCAACCTCATTTGTTTGCTCTGTGGGGTCTAGTGGTAAGTTAGGCTGTTTTCAGTGGGGAAATTCCCACTTGGCATGCTTAATTTATACCGGGCCAACTAGACATGAACTGGACATGAACCAGGCATGAACTAGAGAGAATCGCTCTCACAAACACCTCATCTCAAGCAGGTATAATCAACTGCTCACTGAGCACTACACATTTCTCAAAAGTCGGAACAGGCATGAATTTCAGCAAACGAATCGCCCTAGTCACCCTGGCTAGTTTCACCACCTTTACAGGCTCTCTAGCCCCCGTCTGGGCGGCCATGAGCGATGAAGAGGCCAGCCGCTGGGACGCCTCACTAGAAGAAGCACGAACCCTACGCGACGACAAAAAATATGAAGATGCGGCCAAACGCTTTGTCGAACTGCAAGCCAGTGCTGAAAAAAGTGACGACAAAAAGCGTCAACGCAAAGCCATGACAGCGCTTGCAGCAAACTATTTTTATCAAAAAGACTACAGCAAGGCGGAAGAGTTAGACCGCAAAGCCCTCGGAC
>CAJXZK010000317.1 GCA_913063055.1 uncultured bacterium | reverse complement strand
CACCCAAATATTCAATGAATTGGGCAAACAACCCGTCATTGTTAGGTTTCCCGAGAAGGTCTAGTACCCGCTCAAAGGCTTTTTCCATTATTCATCACCGCACCTACTTACATACTCACAGCTTAGCGGTTAGCTCTAGGCAGCGCAATGCTGATGCGTTCTGGGTAGAACTTAAAGCAGCAATGCACGCGGATTTTCAAGATGGACAACGACAGTTGGATTAGAGACAACATACCAGGCGCCAGTCAGCTTGCTGACTGGTTTGATTACTGGCCATTGTTTCACGACGCGGAGGTGACCGAACTCCATTTCGACAGAAGCGGTACTTCTTGGCTCAAGGTTCACACTTGGCACACAAGCAACGAAACGATTTCATCTCATTTCATAACCAACAAACATGTTGTCGTAACGTTCAAGCTCCAAGACATCCAAGAACTTGAGCTGAATGAATTCAATGGGACGAATGTAATTTATTGGCTCAAGTTAAATCCAGTAGAACAAGGAATAGAGCTGCAAATGGAGCCGTGCATGGGAGTTTTTGGCCGCATAGTTGCCCGGCAATTGGAGATAGAATTCTTACCCGGGAAACCTGTTGATCGTGACGGCATAGCAACCTCACAAATCCAGTAAAGAGTTTGCGCAGACAATTGCTTGCATGATTCATACCTTCTCAAAAACAAAAAGCCCCACCCCTTACAGGGCAAGGCTCTTGGTCACTGATTCATAAAATGGTGGAGGCGGCGAGAATTGCACTCGCGTCCAAAATCATCGAGAAATAAGTATCTACAAGTTTAGTCTGCTATTCCCCCAGTTACCGCTTAGTTTTCACCTTGCGGCCCGCTGAAGATGGCACAAACAGCCAACCGGGATCGTAATTATGTCTTAGCTGAAGCTACTAACTACTAACTTTGCTTCAGTGCAACCACCGTGGCTTACCCTAAGGCAACGGGTAGTCAAGTCGCCTTCGAGTCCTAGGAGCCTAAGTTAAGTTAGGCAACCGCAGCTAGGCTGCGGCTAGGGAATTTGATGACATTATTTGCATCTGTGTTTTTGCTTACTTGTTAACGAAGGATCAAGCTCCCCGACCTGCAACTCATGACCCTATAACCCTGTCGAATCTGAACGCCCCCATGTCGAAGCATAGATGTACAGATGTACAAAATTGAGAATCACTGTTGAATCATCTCAGATAGCTAATTTTCAGGGTTCAAAAGTAACCGCCAGCAAAACCGGCGACCAATAAAATCATTATAGCCTAAAACTGCTAGCCTGCCAGACAGCCTAAACCTTCTGCAGAACCAGGCCAACCCACTGACCAACGGTCTCAGACTGGATAATCCGCAAGGGGTGACCCACCAGAGACTTCTCCAGCAAAGGCAGCCGCTCGGCCAGAATACCAGCACAGAGCACGACTCCTTCAGGGTTAAGCATGGCGCTGTAATCAGGCAGAAGGGCAACAATATCTTCACAAGTTAGATTAGAGAGCAGCACGTCAAAACGGCGACCAGCAACAGCGTCGGTACTACCTTCGATTAACTCAATGCGACCATCCACACCATTTAACTCGAAGTCTTTCTGGGCATACTCGCAGGCCACGCCATCGGTGTCGCAAGCGACGATTTCGCTAGTTGGCTGCAACATCAAAGCAGCAATAGCTAAAATGCCGCTGCCAGTGCCAACATCGAGTACTTTGCCCTTAGGTGGGAAAGATTCCATAGCCCGCAGACAAAACTGAGTTGTGGCATGAAGACCCGTGCCAAAAGCCATTCCAGGATCAATATAAATCTTGAAGCGGCCTTCAGACAGCTCACTTTCAATCGGCGGCAATTTATCTATTAAGGTCTCATCGAGATACCAAGAAGGGCAAATGAGAAACTTTGTGCCCACTCTAAATGGCTCAAAGCCTTCTTTCCACTTAGCCAGCCAATCTTCTTCAACTACATCTTTGCGCTTCAACGACTTAAGGCTTTCGGCCAAACCGTATTCTTCCAAGGAGCTTTTGATTTTCTCCCAAGTTTCATCAGGTAAATGGGGAGAATCAAATGTAGCTTTGATGCGCACCAGCGATCCGTTGAGCGGGTCAACTTCGCAGCCTTGAGCACCGCATTGCATGAGCAGCCATGAAGCTAAGTCTTCTTGATCGCTATGAGCTTCAATCACCACTGCCGCCCATGATTTGGCAGGGCTTTCAACTGGCGAAACATCTTTCATTTACTCAACCTCAAGTTCTATTTTCTAAGTTGTCCGGCTTTCCAACGCAAATAATCGGCGTTGCGACCAGGCGGTGCTGTCACTTCATACTCGTGGGTAGTTTCTTGCAATTTTGAATCAAGAGCAACACGGCGATCGAAGACGAAACATTCACCTTTATAGTGAGCGTCTCCCACCTCTTCAAAGTAACGCAGAATTCCACCATCCAGCTGATAGACATTAGCTAGGCCCACCGCAGGTTCTTGCAGGAATAATGCTGCTTTTTCACAACGTATTCCACCAGTGCAAAATGAAACTATGGTCTTATTTTGCAATTGCTCTTTAGTGTCACCAGTGGTGCGCATAATGGCATCGGGGAATTCACTGAATTTATCTATGCCAAAATGCAAAGCCCCTTCAAATGTGCCTATTTGCACTTCGTAGTCGTTTCGGGTGTCAAGCAAAACAATCTCACGACCATTGTCATCGTGACCCTGGTCTAACCAAACCTTTAGAGTCTTGGGTTCAACGGCAGGTGCCCGCTCAGCCGTGGGGTCTATCATTGGATGCTTCATGGTGATGATTTCGTCTTTGACCCGCACCACAATGCGCCTGAACGGTTGGTGATCCGAAATGCTTTCTTTCACCGGAATATCGCTGAAGCGACCAGCAAAGAATGGATCACCCTTTAGATACTGAAGAAACTGATCGACTGGCCCGCGTTCACCAGCGACAAAGAGGTTAATACCTTCTTGCGACAGCAAAATATTACCCATCACACCGATTTGCTCGCAGCGCTCTTTAACGATAGGGCGCCAGGATGCAGCATCGGGGATGCCTACGAACTTATACGCGGCAATGTTTACTATTTCCATAGCCGCATATTATACAGCCCCTGCCGCACTGAGACCTAAGCGAAGAGAGGGTCGCGGCGAAAATCTAGAGCTGCATAGTTACCACCCGGTGAATCAATGAATCGAGCAAGGCAAGACCAGATTCATGCAGACGCCGTCGAGCTGTAGCTCAGGCTGCAAGGCTATTATTTTAGAAAAATTCGACTCGGCCAGACTCTACCCTGAACTACCATCAGATCAAGGCCATCACTAAATTCTCTATAATGTTACGCCATTATTGACAAGATTTAAGCGTCGAAACGCCGCATCCTGCTGGTTTGGCATCGGTTGAAAGCTAAATGAAAGGTTTCGCGAGAGCCTTAGTGTTACGATTTCGAGGCCGTTTTCAAGGGACATTTCCACTGTGCGCCACAGCTACTATGGTCTTACATTATTATTCGCGTTCACCAGTGCTTGCATTTCACTGGCCTCAATAGCGGCTCCAGTAGCGGCGCAAGAAGCTATAACTACAGCTCAAGAAATTACCTCACCTGCCACAGGCCAAAGCGCCGCCTCTGATGAGAAATCAGCTACAGCGCCCACCACCGAAGCGGTAGCGCCCGCCGCCGACACAAAAATTCCCGCTGACAGCAAGCTGAACACTGGCATCACCGTCAACAAAGTAGTTGGTGCAGAGAAACCAGCGGCACCAGCCCCAGGAAAGCTAAAGTGTCTAGAATTTGAGCACTCCGACAACCCCATACAACAAACTGTCTATGACGCCGCGACCCTGGCAATGACCCGCGACCCCGAAGTGGTATCAGTAGACGAGCAGCTCTTCAAAATGCAGAGCTTGGGCAAGCTGCAAAACACCAAAGAAATTTCACGCAACTTTGTGCACTACCTCGTCAACTACCGCGGCGTTGGCCCGTCCAGTGCTGGTGCTAATGCTTTGATGGAAAAGGAAATCAACACTAGTTCCAAGCTTTCCACTGAGCTAAAGTGGGAGAAAGCCATTGACGAAAAGTATGTAGACATAGTCAGCGCTTGCGCGGAAGCGGCAGATGCCCTTGACCGAGAAGCCCTGGGCGAAGGTTCTGCA
Source organism: uncultured bacterium (assembly GCA_913063055.1). Lineage (GTDB taxonomy): Bacteria > Cyanobacteriota > Vampirovibrionia > Obscuribacterales > Obscuribacteraceae. The sequence continues at coordinate 1,639 of CAJXZK010000317.1, read as the reverse complement.
GCTGTTACCGAAGTGACTAACACTCTAACAGACCTAATCGGCAAAGAAGAAGCTGACAAGCTCATCGCCAAATTCCGCAAGCTTCGTGCCGAAATGCCAGAGCCAATCAAAGCCCAATCGCCAAAATCCTTTGGCATATCAACTGAGCGCAGCCAAATAAATGCTTTGCAAGAAGCTGTGCTGAAGCAAGATCCAATCTTAGCTGAGGTAGCCGAGAAACTTAGCAAATACCAAGTCAAGAAAGGCACAGAAGTAGTATCAGGAGTGGTGCAGGGCGCGCTGGGAGTAGCTGGTCTAGCACCTAGTTTTGTTGGCCCAGCGGCGCAAATTGTCAAAACGGCCTTTATTCTTTCCACTGGCGGATCAGAAGAAAACAAGCTCTACAAAGAAGTGTTTCTCTTCAAACGTCTAGAAGTGCGCTCACGTACCATTAACCATTTAGCCACAACCTCTATTCGCAACTACAATATTGGCACGCTGACTAATCGCCCCTTCCTCACCGCCTACTCAAAAGCGTTGATGGAACAGATGACAGATCAAGCCACCATAGAAAAGATAATCAGCGGTGACACGGGCACAAAACTGAGCAGCAAATCAGTAGAAACGAAAGAAGCAACCACAGCACCAGATAGCGTAAACAAGCCAGCTGAAACAAAGGGCGACGAAATTAAGACGGCAGAAAGTAAGCAAGTCGAAGATAAGCAAGTCGAAACCAAGACAGCTGAGACTAAACAAGCCGATAGCCCTAAAGTTGAAGCAATCGAAGCTGAGCTGAAAGACACTCCCGGTCAGCCCATAGAATCTAACTAACAGACGAGCCATTAGGCTCTGAATTTGGCTCTGAATTCGGATCTGGCTCTTGATTTAGATCCGGACTTTGATTCGAATTCGGATTCGGCTCAACACCACTGCGTCGTTTGGCGCGTGCTTCGGCCTTCTCGTTGATCAGCTTATAAACTGAAGGCAGTACCAGCAGCGTCAACAAAGTAGAAGATATCAAACCACCCAGAACAACAGTAGCGAGAGGCCGCTGCACCTCAGCACCGGTGCCGCTAGAAAAGATCTTCGGCAAGAGACCAACAGTAGCAACAAAGGCCGTCATCAGCACCGGCCGCAGACGAATTAACGCCCCTTTGATTACCGCTTTTTCTATTGGCGCTCCAGCTTTCTCCATTTGCATAATGTAGCTCACCAAAATCACGCCATTCTGAACAGCCACACCAAACAGAGCAATGAAGCCAATAATGGCTGGTACTGACAGAGTCTGATGTGAAATAAACAGCCCCAGTATGCCACCAATCATGGCAAAGGGAACGTTCATCATAATCAGCCCAGCATTGCGCAACGAACCAAAAGAAGCGAAGAGCAAAATGAAAATCAATAGCAGCACAATCGGCACCACCACAGCAAGACGGGCCATGGCTCGCTGCTGGTTCTCAAATTGACCGCTCCAGACAACTTTGTAGCCCTTGGGAATAACTACGTTGTCTTGCACTCGCTTCTGCGCTTCAGCAACAAAGCTGCCTAAATCGCGACCACGAACGTTCGATAAAACAGCTGTGCGGCGCAGACCATCTTCTCTATACCTGTCTCTTATACACATCTGACGCTGCCGACGAATAGAGAGGTGTAGATCTCG
>CAJXZK010000316.1 GCA_913063055.1 uncultured bacterium | reverse complement strand
AATGATACGGCGACCACCGAGATCTACACCTCTCTATTCGTCGGCAGCGTCAGATGTGTATAAGAGACAGATTTTACTCTCAGTCTTCTAAGCTGCTGGTGCAGACCAACCGAAGCAATCTAAGGTGTCGTCTATATTGAGATTGTTTTCCATGGCGTAGGTAACAGCAATGGTAGCTTGCTCAAGCTGAATCAAATTGTGATCGAGGTAGGTCTTGCACTGGGCTGCTAGTTCGAGCACTCTCTGGTCTATGAGGTGGGCATCAAACAAAGTTTTGAGAAGGGGCTGACGGTTCGCCAAAGCCAGAGCTGTAGCTATTTGTAGCTCTTTATCTGAGAGTAGGCCGGCCTTTTTGAGAATATCGGTAACTTCAATTTTCGGTTTGTCATCTGGATCTTCTTCGTCCATCTCATTAAGTTGGGACAAGGCTAGATTAAGCTCATCATGGGAGGTGGCAAATTGAATTTTCTTGACCAGCTGTGCTGCTTGATCTTCAAAGAGCATGCCGTCACGAATCATCTTTAATAGGTGATTGATGGCTTGCATGCAGACAGCAGTGGCAAAACCGTTTTCGGCCATTACTTGCTCTAGAGGTTTGTTCTCTGTGGCTTCAAGCTCGCGTGCGCCCATCAACTGACTTTCTGAAATGGCACCGGCCATAACTAATAGTTCGCCTGGGCCGAAATCATCAGTCGCAGGGCTCGGGTCAATATTGTTTTCTTTCAATGATTGAGTAAGGGCAATTGATCTTAGCCGGGCCGATTTAAGGGCGTAGATTATTTTGTCGCGTTCGGCCACTCCACGTCTAATCAGCTGCTGAGCCATTAAAGCCGAATTGAGACCAGTTCGCGAAATGATACCCCGGCTCAGTAGCACCATACCTAGTGGCAAGCCTGTCTCTGTCGCTGCAATCAGGCCATCTTCAATTTGCTTCGGTGAGGCAAAGCCTGCTTGCATTAATATTTCGCCCAGTCGGTTACTGGTTGGCACTGGTTTTGGAGCGGCTTTGGGGGCAAGTTTGAGCAAGGCCTCGTCTAAGCTGATCTTTTCCTGCGCCACTAAACCAAGGGCACGCACCCCATGTTCGACGGGCAAAGCCTTGTCTTTGATGCGAGATTGCACTTCTACGGCGGTGGCTAGAATATTGTCGGCAACGTGCCCGTGCATGGTTAGAATGCGGCCAATTGGCAATCGCATTTTCACTGCCAAACGATTAACTTCGTCTAGAAGGTTCGGCTCGATTATGCCACTGCGAACGAGGAGATCCCCGATTTGCAGCATAGCTACGTTGGCTGTTTCCTCAGTCATCAATCTCTCTTACTGGTGCGAGCAAGAACAATTGGGAACGTCCCTTTCTTGGCTTCATCGTGGGCATTCACTGCCGCTTGAATGAGAGACTCAAGGTCTTCGCCGTCTGATGGCAAGTTAGCGACACCGAAGGCGAGTGATAGATTGGCCTTGTCAATTCCCGGTGCTAGCGGTGTAACAGTTAGTGCGTCGAGCACTCGATTGGCTACAAACGCAGCTTGTGAGGCCTTGGTATTAGGCATCATAATGGCAAAGTCTTGGCCGTAGAAGTGCGCCAGAGTATCCAGTGGTCGCTTCACCAGGCCGATTCTCATGGCCGCTGTTTGCAAAGCTTGCACCGGTAAAGGATCTTTTTCGATGATGCCGCTGCCACCTGTGCGCTTGAGCATTAGCTCAAATACAACCAGTGACATGGGCCAGTTGTAAGCTTCGTAGCGGTAGTACTCATACTCCATAAAATAGAGCAGGGCTTCGCAGCTCATCAACCCAGTGTCTGTGCGAATGAAATTGTAGGCAAGATTTTGAATAATTGATTTTGATTCGCCCAGGAAATCTAGGGCGCCACCGCGGGTGGCGGCAGGTGGGCGAATTTCAATGAGGCCGCAATATAGTAAGTTGAACAGCAAAGGCGCCCATTGAGTCTGCTCCATGGGCCTGTCTCTAAGCAGATCCGTAAAGGTGGTCTTGTGTTTGAGAGACTCGTAAACTTCTTTTTGGGTGTTAAAGTCTAAGGGCACACCTTTCGATAGCATCAGCTTAAGCTCGGGCTCTCCCAGATTCTTCTGCTTCTGAATAATGGTAGATTCATAAACCAGACCAGCTTTTTCAAGGTGTTTGAGTTGGTCTAGCAGGGCTATGCCTTCCATCACAGAAGATTGCAAGCTTTTTTCGACTGACTGCATTTCGGTGCGTACGCCAGGTTTAAATAAGAAAGTACCTGATCGCCAGGTGACTAGTTCCTTGATTGCTTCATCGCCTCTATTGTTTGAGGTTTGAGCATCCTTAGGAATACCGTTCTCAAAATAGACATGTCCGACTGCTGCCGGTCCTACAACTTCAAGCTTGCCAGTGACTTGCTGCATGCCGATGGTGGTGAGGACGTTGTTCATCGGATTCTGCTCGATAGTGCCTTCTATCGAATTGGTTTTCACGGGAGCAGCGGCAATGGTCGCCGGTGCTTCGGAGAAGAAATCTGCTGGAAGTGTACCCTCTGGCATACTCTGAGAGCCTGAAGGACTAACTGGTGATACTGGTTTCTGCCCGGGGTTAAAGCCGCCATTAACTGGGCTGCTTGGCTGTGGGAAGTTGCTTGTGCTTGGGTTAGCAGCCTGTGCCTGCTGAATAGCCTGGGCCATGCCGGTGCTTTGCATGCCAACCGGCGACTGTTGCTGGAAGCCCCCAGTCTGCGGGCTTTGGAAATTACCAGCTTGGGGTTGGAAGCCATTGTTCTGGAAAGAATTACTGTTATTCTGGCTTCCAGCGGTTTCTTCAACCGTTCTCCAGCCGTTTGTCACCGCCGGAGCTGGTTGGCTAAACCCTCCTTGTAGCGGTTGTTGCGGAAAATTCTGTCCGCTGAATTGGCCAGAGGGAGAACTGTGCTGGGAAGTTGAGAAGCTGCCCGAGGTAGTTGAACTACCTGAAATCGAAGTTCCCGGCGGAGACATAGCTGGCATGCCCTGTCTTGTGCCAAATTGTCCACTCGCTACGGGGTTGAAGCCACCAGTAGAATTGACTGCCTGAACTGTTCCGGTAGTTTTTTGATGGGCTACGTCGAGCATTGCTACGACGTCATAAATCATATGCACGTCGGAGGTCTCAAAGCGCCAGACCATTTTTGACTCGCGCCCGTTGTTCTCCCAGATGTTCCAGACAGGGTGAGGTGTTACCCTGTCGAACTTGACATGTATGCTGTAGCTCATGCTTGACTGGGGCACTTGCCAGACAAGCTCAACCTCGCGGGCACGGTTTTCCCGAGCCTGCTCATAGAGCGCAGTCAGCTCTCTAACGCCAGGAGCGCTAGTTTGCTTCGGTAATCTGATTTTAGACTGGTCTGAGCCTCTGCTTGGACGAAACATATGGGATTCTTCATTAGTAAGTTAAGCCTACTAGTTTAAGGTACCACGGCAGCGTTAACATCAATCGTAGTCAATATGCTTCAGGATCTGTCACTTTATTTCTGAGTTTGTATTATCTGCCGCTTGGCGGCTATTAACTGGTTTGTCAGTGATCCCAGGGGATTTGGATCTCATATTTCTCGAAGTCGTTAAACCTTTGAAACTTTGCGCCTATTGGTTAGTATCGTGGACGGTGCCTGACTTAGTACCGACTGTAAGTGCGCTTTTCTGATCGGTCAATTTTTCAGTTAGTGCAGGAAAAATGAGTTCTCTAAGTTTCTCCTTGCCAGAGCGGTTCAAGTGCACTGAATCGTGAAAATCGGAATTAGAGAAGTTTGAGTTTTTGCCGGCATCTACAAATAGGCAGTTAGGCGCCAAGGCCGCTGCATTAAGCTTCTCTATAAAGTTAGTGTATGTTTCTGGCGCAATCAGAGCGCGATTTTCTCGAGTCAATGGCATGTTCAGAAGGATCAAGTAAATTCCCTTGGCTTTGCAAGTTTCTTGAAGTTGCGTAAGAGCAATTTCAGCTTGTTTGACGTTCTTAGCATTGGTTGGGTTATAGCGTTGCCTGTACATGGCAATATCTCGCTCGAATGGGCTGAATTCTTGAGTCTTAACTGTAATTGCTGATGTTGATTTGCCCCGGTAATTCATTGCACCGGCTAAAGTCTCAGCCCTCTGTAAATGCTTGACGCAAAATTCGACTATCTTATCGTGAGCGATTTTGTGCTCCCTAAATGTTTCTGAATAGTAGGTGATAACAGTATTTAAGGCCTTGCTGCAGGTGCCGTCATCGTTGGAGATTAATTGATTCAGTAGTTTGCCAGGTATAACAATTTCTGCAAGAACAAGAGCCTGAGAGTATAGAGACTCAGCGTTTTGAAGCCGATCGAGTGTTGTGAAGCTGTCTGGTTCTACCGAATAGCCTGCTAGAACACCTGTTTGAGCTGTAAGGTTATCGCTGAACTCGCGAGGGGCTGTCATAAGCAAGACAATCTGCGGTGTCTTCTGTGAGTGTAAGTAGGCCTTAAGGGTTTTATTGCAGTCGGAAAACATCCCTGCGTGCCAGGCTAGGTTAACGACCTTTACGTCGCGCCCGATTGTTTGAGAAATTGACTTACTCCAGTCGTCGACTGAGAACTTGCAGTCACTCTCTCCTCCACGCTCGAAGGTGGCTGCCAGCGCCAATGACGATCCAAGAATGGCGACGTCAGCGTTGTGCTTCTCTCGGCAAAATCGTTTAAACGCTTCTATTCTTGTCGAGCTATCTACAATGTTTTTCGCCGCAGGCAGTGCCGATAGTCGAGCTATAAGTTCGACTACCAGTAGCAAAAAAATTGTCCAAACGAAGGTGGATTTTAGCAATGAAATAGCACTTGTCGGTTGACGGTAAGGTTTGGAAAGGTTCCATCATATGCAATGTCGAAATTAGCTGTGATGGATTTTTTATAACGAGCTTCAGATATCGAATTGCACTCGTTCTGTATCCGCTGTTCTAGATTTCTTTCAACGCTCTCATGGTCAAACCGAAGTGCCGTGGTAGCATTTGCCATAGTCATTCCTTGCGCAAACTAAGGCATCACGTGTCTTTTCGAGTAGAAGTAGCTGGCTTATCTAAGCGATACAATATATATGAAAAGCCTGTAGATAGGCTTCGTGAGATACTTTGGCGCAATCGGCGCTGTTATCATCGTGAGTACTGGGCCTTAAAAGACATTAATATTGAGTTTCCGGCTGGCGTTACGGCGTTAATCGGCCCTAATGGTTCTGGCAAGTCAACACTGCTTCAAATAATTGCCGGTGTTCTTGAACCTTCCGAGGGCACAATCAGAAGAAATGGACGAATAACGGCTATCTTAGAATTAGGAGCCGGTTTTCAGTCTGATTTTACTGGCCGTGAAAATGTAATTTTGAATGGCATGATTTTGGGCATCAGCCAAGATGAAATAGTTGGGCGTTTGCAAACAATTGCCGATTTTGCGGAGCTGGGTGATTTCTTTGACCAGCCCATCAAGACATATTCAAGCGGTATGGTTGTTCGCTTAGCTTTCGCTACTGCTGTGAGCGTTGATCCCGAGATTTTGATTGTTGACGAAGCACTTGCTGTCGGTGATATCTACTTCCAGAAAAAGTGCAAAGATCACATTTGGAAAATGAAAGAAGCAGGAAAGACAATTATTTTCTGCACCCATGATATGCATGCCGTTAGCGATTGGTGTCAGCATGCGGTGCTGCTTAACGGTGGCCAGATAGTTAAGCAGGGCCCTGTGCAAGAAGTTGTGCCATTATTTCACGAGTTGATGGAGCATCACGAGATGGTAACTGCAAAGCGATTTACTGAACCGCAGTCGGCGTGAACTGGCAATGGCAGATTTAATTTCAGTTTTGCTACCTGTATACCTGTCTCT
>CAJXZK010000315.1 GCA_913063055.1 uncultured bacterium | reverse complement strand
GAGCAGCTCTGGCCATTCTGTAGCGTAGAAATTCTGCGACCCAGTCAGTAACTTCCAAATTCGAAAAACACAAGGAAAGTATTTATGTTGCTCACATTTTTGTACACCGTTGCTGCCTTGGCCTCGCTGGTTGGTGCCATCGCAGCCATTGTCTATCCGTTCACCTGCCGGGCCCTGGAGCGTCACATCGCTTCGCCGCAGCCCGACTTCAAGACCGATGAGGTTGCCTGCAAGGGCTGGAACACCACTCGCTGGGCCCTCGACAAAGTGCGTTTGCGCACAGGGCTGACCGCGATCTGCGCCTATGCCGTCGGCATGGTGGCATTGATTCCACTGCAAAGCATTCTCAAAGCTGCCGAAGATACCTCGTGGGTGCCTTCGGCGTTCATGCTCGTGCTCACTGTCGCGCTGCTGACAGTCGGCATCACTTCTATCTTTCATAACGACCGGCAATCGGAAATCGACATGAAGCGCCGCTTCCCGTCGATGCGCTGAACGCCGCCAATCTTAAAAAGAGGTCTCTATGTCATCTCACAAAGGTCACGGTCATGCGCATGGTGATCACTCGCATGGTGATCATCCGCATGCACATCGACCCCATCACGATTTTCGCAATCAGAACCGCACCAAGCTCTGGATTGTGCTTCTGCTTACCCTCTCGTTCATGGGCGCTGAAGTAGTCGCTGGATTGTTCACCGGAAGTCTGGCCCTCCTGGCAGACGCCGGCCACATGTTCAGCGATGCTGCCGGTCTCGGTTTGGCGCTCATTGCTGTCTGGTTTTCTGGCAAGCCGCCTTCGCTGTCGCGCAGCTACGGCTACTACCGCACCGAGATTTTGGCGAGCATGGCCAACGCCGCAATGCTGCTCGTCATTTCGCTCGGAGTACTCTACTCGGCAGGTATGCGTCTCTTGCAGCCTACCGAAGTAGTTTCGGGGCCGATGATTTGGGTCGCGCTTGCCGGGCTCGTCATCAACGCATTCTGTGCCAAGGTTCTGCACAGCTCAGCCGATCATTCGCTCAACATGAAAGGCGCATACCTGGAAGTCGTCAGCGACATGATCGCCAGCGCTGGCGTGCTCATCGCTGCATTGATCATCAAGTTCACCGGTTGGTTCTGGGTGGATGCAGTGGTCAGTGCCGCCATCGGTCTGATGATTCTGCCGCGCACCTGGCAGCTGTTGAGCGATTCGGTGCATGTGCTCATGGAGGGCACGCCCAGTCGCATTGACTTGGATGATCTCAAGGCCGAGTTGAAGTCGGTGGCCGGTGTGGTCGACGTGCATGACTTGCACGTTTGGACCATTACCTCTGGTCTCGATAGCTTGTCGGCTCACATCCGAGTTGATAACAGCGTTTCGTCCACAGCAGTGCTGGAGGCCATTCACGAATTGCTGGCCCACAAGTTCAGCATCCAGCACAGCACTGTGCAGTTGGAATCGGTGGACTGCCAGCACGACTGCCCCTGCGCGCCGGCCAAGAAATGCCCCTAGGCATTGGTCATTGGAACCCTCAGCTAGGGAAGATTTCTGAGGGTTGGCGTGCTGTGCAATAGTCGGTGCTGCCATTGCAAAAAAAAGAAATTGAAGAGAGGGGGCAACCCCTCTTTTCAATTTTTGGTCGCTATCACTATAAAAGATAGTATATAGAGGCAAAATTTTTGCAGTGCAGAAAAGAAAAGAATGGAGGGAGAGAACAATTTGTTCTCTCCCTCCATTTGCAACACAAGCATAAAGCCGTCCCCGAGTTACGGAATCACTTTGGCGGGTTCGTGGCCGGGGCCGAAGTAGCTGCGGATGGCGTCTTCCATCAGCGACTCGGACATCAGCGGATTGTTGATCAGCAGACCAACCTTACCGTTGGGGTTGTAGACCACGTAGTACGGGTCATCCTGCTTGGGCAGGGTGAAGCCGAGCTTGGTCGAAATGTCGCCCTGGTCGAGGTCGACCAGCACGAAATTGACGCGACCAGCATAGAGCTGCGACTCGTAGGCGAAACGCTGGAACTGCGTGGTGACGTTCTGCGGGCCGCGGTTGCGATAGGCCATGATGAAGGTCGGCAGACCAGGCTGGATGACCAGGCGGTCGACATCGCCGACAGTGACGTGATAGACCGGCGGGCGAATCTTGAGAAAGCGGGTGATCTCCGCGCGCAGGCGATCGCTGGAGATGGAATGAACCGCTTCTTCGACGCCGCCCTTGAGGTCCTTGACCGTGCCAATCATCAACGGATTGTTGTTGACCAGCAGGAAGTACGGACCGTGGCCCCAGGGAGTGTTGTGGCTGATGTCGCTCCAGGTCTTGGGGTACTTGGCCTGGTCGAGACGGTAGAACTTGATGGCGCCGGTGTAGTTGTGGCTGTCGCGGGCAATCAGTTCGAGCTGTTCCTTCTGGACCAGGCTGTTTTCCTTGCTCGAATAGGCGACGACCACGGCCTTGTCACCCTGCTTGAGCAGAAGCTGTTCGGCGTTGCTGTCGGTCAATTCTTCGAGCTTGAGAATGGCGTCGACGTTCTTCAGCGGCGCGCTCTGGTTCGAAGCGGTCTGATTCGGGTTGGAGCCGGTGGCAGCTTGTCCGCAGCCTGCGAGCATGGCAGTGGCCAGAACGATCAAGCCCATGGTGATGTGTTTGAAATGAGACATAGGAGTTCCTTTCAGATATTCGATCGGTTGGTCAGACCAGACGATTAAAGATAGCAGGCTAGACAAATCTACTGGCCGAAGCGCGAGGCTTAAGCGAGGAGAGTTATTAGCTATGACCTGAAGAAAGATGTTTTTGGAGAGAGATGCCTTGTTTGTTTTTTTAGAAGAAGAGATAACTAGTTCTAACAAGCGCGATGGTAGAAATTCAAAGCCTTTGGCGGGCAATGTCTCATAACTCAATTAAGTTTTCAAGAGGCATTCGCGCTAGCTCTGATAGGAATGCTCAAAAGCATTACTGCATTTAGGTTAGCGGATGTTTATCAGACTTCGAAATTAGCGCACCAGTATGGCTTACTGGACGATTCATTAACCCAGTATTAGCAGAAGATTTTTCTACCCAGCAGGTATTTTTTGCAGTAGTTAAGGCGATTGGCCGTAAGGTCATTGAACGCCATTTCGCGAATAATGCTCAGAGGAAGGTCAAGATCAATCTCGCGCACTTTGCCGCCGAGGCTATAAATTTTCAGAGTAGCTTCACCTAAAGCACCGTCGATAATATATTCCATCACTGGTTGCCAGACGTTCTCACACAATACTTCAATGCGGGCGACGTAGGCTGTAGCATCCACCGCAGACTGTTCGCCAACCACTGTCACCCGGCTGGTTTCTTCTAGCTCTCTTACTTGCTTGGCTTGATTGGGCTGCAGCACGCGACTGGTGTCTGAAACTTGAGCCAGGTGTGCAATGAGCTGGACCGCAAGAGCCTTCTCGATAGAATTTTCACTGTTAGCTGGAGCATTGGCTGTGAAAACTGTCGGTGGCACTGCCTCGGCGATAACCACCGTGTCTTGCTCCGGCTCAAGCTCTAGCTTGAGTTCAACAGTTGCCTCTTGTTGTTGCTGATTCTGTTTAACTGACTGCCGCAGGGAGCGAACGGCCTTAGGCGGCGCACATTTGAAGGTGAGATAGGGTTTGCCGCCTTCGAGTTTTTTGCGACGGAATAGAGCTATTTCTTCTTCTGTGGGCAAGAAAATTGTGCTGCCTGGGATGAATTCGAGATAGACAACACCAGCTCGGCGTTTCTCGCGCCAAAAGCCCTTGTTAATTTCATAGATAAGCTCTGCGAGATTGCTGTCTGCCAAATACTGCTCTGCCAGCGAATCAAGTGTATCGCCCTTAAGTACCAAGCAACGTCTTTGCTTTTCTGGTTTGTAGACCGGAGTTTTCTTGCCTGTGCTGGTAACCGGTTTTCTAGTGCGTTCTTTGCGCCTTTTTTCAATTAGGGCTTGAAGAGCATCGCTCATTTCTTTCTGTGAGGGGCCGCCATTTACCTTGTTGCCAGAATTATTGGCAGCGTTGTTGGAGCCATTGCTCTTGGTTGCTCTGCCATTTTCATTTTCTTTGTCGGTAATTTCTAGAGGCGGAAGGTCGAATGGTTTTGGAGTTATAGTGCCGCCAATCATTCCGGCAACACTAGGGTCGATTACTTGGCCATTGGTAGTGTTAGTGGTTCCTGTTCCTGTTCCTGAATTACTGCCAGCAGCGCCATTGCCGCCGGCGCCAAATACTTTTGCACTGGTAGCGGTAGTTGTCTTAGCGTCGTCATCGCCTTCTTCAGTCTCTGATTTTTTGACTTTGGTACCAAGAGGGAATTTAATTTCAGCGTTAACTGAGACTGCATCGGCCTTGGCTGGAGCTACCCCTTCGCCTTTGTTTCCTACTCCTGAGCCTGGTTCAGTTTTGGTGTTTGTAGCAACACTAATAATGCTGCCCTTGGTTGTAGTCACGGCACTCGTGTCGATCATTGCTGCGGTGCCATGACCGTTGGTGAAGGGCTTGCTAGTTTCAGTTTGATGGCCGAGCATTCGACCATTGATTGCTGCGGCAAGTGCTGCTGATAGAGCAGTTGTTGGTTGGTTGAGTTGATTGAGCTGGGTTATTTGTCCGATTTGACCGATCTGACCCTGTTCAGTTCCGAGGGCTTTCGGAGCAGTTGAGTTCGCTGCTGTCTGGAGGTTGTCTAAAACGCGTATCGTTGGTTCTGCTTTTGCAGTTAGTTCTTTGGCAACCGCAGATATATTAGCGGTTGTCGCCATTGCTGCGTCAGTACGAATCGTGGATTGAGGATTTGAGTCAATGCTGTTGACGGGCTTGGTGCCACTTGTTTGGTTCATGGCTGAGACAGTGTCAACTCCCGCGGCAGAGGCTGCTAGTGGAGTGGCAACAGAAGGTGAGGCTTTTGTAACTGGAACAATTGGTGCAACCGTAAATGACTCAGCAGAAATTGTTTTTCCGTTCTTATCGACAATGCCGTCTGGTCGAAGTGAAGCTGAAGCCACGCTTTGGAAGCCGGATACTGGGCTGATCGAGGCGACCTCGGTTTTGTTGCTTGCTGCTGTATTACCTGTATCTTTTGCCGGTGTAGTTGTGCTGTTCAAATCTTTGGCAACACCAGTGCTCGTGGCTAAGGGTGAGGTTTCGACTTTCGCACCGGGAGTGCCTTCTTTCACCACTAGATCACTGGCTCTGATGACCGGCACACCAGATTTATCAACTGCTGGAGCCGCTGCTGTCGTTTCCGCTCTGGTTGCTGTTGATGTTGTCGTTGTTGTTGAGGCTTCAGTGGTGACAGCGGTAGGTGTGTAAATCGCTCTGGTAACTGGTGCAATTGGTGCTACAACCAGGGCTTCCGAGGAAACAATCTTGCCACTCTTTTCGACTACTCCATCTGGTCTAAGAGAAGCTGAAGCCACGCTTTGGAAGCCGGATATTGGACTGCTTGAGGCGGCCTCGATTTTGTTGCTTGCTGCTGTATTGCTTGTATCTTTTGCTGGAACAGTTGTGCTGTTCAAATCTCTAGCAACAGTTGTGTTTGTGGCTAAAGCTGTTGGTTCTATTTTCACACCGGGAGTGCTTTCTTTTACCACTAGATCACTTGCTCTGATGACCGGCACACCAGATTTATCAACTGCTGGAGCAGCTGCTGTCGTTTCTGATCTGCTGGTTGTTGTTGAGGCTTCAGGGGTGACAGCGCTAGGTGTGTAAACCGCTCTGGTAACTGGAGCAATTGGTGCTACAACTAAGGCTTCGGCGGAAACAATCTTGCCACTCTTTTCGACTACGCCATCTGGTCTAAGAGAAGCTGAAGCCACGCTTTGGAAGCCAGAAACGGGACTGCTTGAGGCTAACTCAGTTTTGTTGCTGGTTGGTATCGAGCTTGTATCTTTTGCTGGAACAGTTGTGCTGTTCAAATCTCTAGCAACAGTTGTGTTTGTGGCTAAAGCTGTTGGTT
>CAJXZK010000314.1 GCA_913063055.1 uncultured bacterium | reverse complement strand
GGCTGTGCCTTTGGCTAGCAGCCCGGCTGTCGAAAAAACACTAGTAGCACCTACAACAGCTTCTAGCAGCTCTGAAGCTTCCGTCGAGAAAAAAGCAGGCTTGTCACTTAGCCGCCGCCTCACCAAAGTTTCTGCTGCTGAAGCTAAAGACGAGCACGAAGTTGGTCTCTATCATGATCTCAAATCGAAGATTCACGAGCGATTGATTGAGACGATTGATGTCGCCGTGCTCACTCAATTAGATGGAAGTGAAGCCCTAGAAGAGGCAATTGAAGGCACTATTCGCTTGCTAATTGCTGAAGAGCGGCTACCACTTTCAACCAGTGAGCGCGATAATCTGGCTCAAGAGGTGCTCTACGAAACCCTTGGCCTGGGCCCGCTTGAGCCACTCCTGTCTGATCCAATGGTAAATGACATATTGGTCAATGGCTCACAGAGTGTTTGGATTGACCGCGACGGTAAGCTGGTTGAGACTGCGATAAGATTTAAAGACGATCGGCACTTGCTTCATATCATTAATCGTATTGTCGCTCGAATTGGTCGTCGCATTGATGAATCGTCGCCAATTGTCGATGCTCGTTTGCCCGATGGCTCCCGGGTTAATGCCATCATTCCGCCCCTTTCTTTAGATGGGCCGGTTCTTTCAATTCGTCGCTTTAGACCAGTTCCATTTGCTTTTGAAGACTTGATTGGGCGAAATGCCCTGACTAAAAATATGGCCGATTTTCTGCAGCAAGCTGTAAAAGCTCGGCTCAATATTCTCATTTCTGGTGGCACATCGGCCGGCAAAACCACTTTGCTCAATGTGCTGTCTTCATATATTGGCGATACTGAGCGAATTGTCACTATCGAAGACACTGCTGAGTTGCGCTTGCAACAGCGCCATGTCATACGCCTTGAGTCGCGACCAGCTAATACTGAGGGCAGTGGTGCTGTCGGTCAGCGAGAATTAGTGAAGAATGCGCTGCGGATGCGACCTGATCGTATTGTGGTTGGCGAAGTGCGTGGACCAGAGGCTCTCGATATGCTTCAAGCCATGAACACTGGTCACGAAGGCTCCCTCACCACTGTCCACGCCAATAGCGGTCGTGATGCGCTCAGTCGTATTGAAACTCTGGTTTTATTATCGGGTGTGGAACTTTCCCAGCGCAGTATCCGTGAGCAGATCGGTTCTGCTTTTGATCTAGTGGTTCAAGTTAAGCGTCTTTCTGATGGAACAAGAAGAGTGGTGAGCATCACTGAAGTCACCGGGGTGCAAGAAGGCGTTGTGGGCATGCAAGATCTCTTTGAGTTTCGCCAAATTGGTGCTGGTCAAGACGGAAATTCAATTGGTTTTCACAATGCTTGTGGTATCAGACCGCTTAAATCTGAGCGTTTCGTTGAGCACGGCTTGCCACTTCCCTCTTATTGGTTTGAGCCAGTAGATGAGAGCCGCTTTGACCTGCAGTTTCAAGAGGCGCAAGAGGCAGAAGATGAAAGGTCTTCTATTCATGTAGACCCGTCGATAAGTGATGGTGCCCGATGAATACAAATATAATTGCAATTTTGATTTTTTCGATACTGGCTGGTGTGCTTGCTGTTCGCACCATTAAAATTTATAAGCGCAGAAAGCAAGTTGCCTTGCGAGTGCAGCAGGCCCTGACTAGCTCCGCTGATAGGAGAACAGAGCAGCCTATGCTAGTTGCTGCTTCGGGTGAGTATGGCGATTCATCGAAGGGCCTTGGTCTCGCCTCTAAGAACTCTGCTTCTATGTTTGTCTCTATTCTAAAGCCCCAAGTCGCTATTCCTCGCTTCGCTCGTGTTTCTGCTCCACTTTGGCTTGTGCGTTTGGTTGAGCAGTCTGCTATTGAAATGAGCGTTGCTGACTTTGTTCTAGTATTGCTCTCGGCTGCTCTGGTACCAGGATTAGTTGCCTATTTGTTTGCTGTACCTGAGTTGATTTGTCTAGCTCTTTCTCTGGTTTGTAGTTCTTTGCCCTTAATCTATATCGCTGTGTTGGCCGCGCGCAAGCGCACCAAGTTCATCGAGCAACTGCCTGATGCCATAGATTTGATGGTTTCGGTTTTGCGCACTGGTCATAGCGTGCCGCAGGCTGTGCGCTCTGTTGGTAAAGAGTCGGCCCAACCGCTGGGCGAAGAGTTTTCACAGATTTTGCAGCGTATCAATTTAGGCCAGCCCTTTGGTGAGGCCCTGAGCTACACAGTAACTAAGTACAAGTCAGACGAACTTGACTTGATCAGGCGTGCAATCACCATTCAAGCTGAAGTGGGTGGCAGTTTAGCCGAGCTGTTAGAGAAGACCAATTTGACTCTGCGTCAGCGTCTTAAACTAAAGAGGCAGGTGCGTGTTTTGACAAGCCAAAGCCGCTTGACCGGAATTATCGTCGGACTCTTGCCTTTGATGCTGGCTACTGCTCTTGAACTGCTTAGCCCGGGCTATTTAGAGCCGCTGTTTACCAGCGATATGGGCCGTATGTTGTTGGTATTAGCGGTAGTGCTTGAGTTTGTCGGCATAATTTTGATTAACAAGATGACTGAGGTGAAAATTTAAAATGTCATCCCTGACTCAATTTCTCACTACTTACCCAGAGCTGTTGGCCGCTGTAGTTCTTCTGCTTGTGCTCTTGGCTGTATCCCTGCGGCCGAAAGCCAATAGTTTGTCGAATAGTCTTTTGTTGCCAGCTTTCTTCACTGAGCCGGCTGTTTATCTAATGAGATTTGCGCCGGGCAAATATCTAGTTTGGTTGCAGCAGCGTTTAGTTTTTGCTGGATGGCGCAACAATCTTTATTTTGGCAGCCTTTGCGCCGCTAAGGTTTATCCTTGCTTACTCACTGTGTTTTTGCCCCTCTTCATTCATCCTGGCTATGCTCTTCTAGCGCTATTTTTCTTGTTTTTCTCTCCTGATTGCCTGTTGGCTGTCATGGCCAAGAAAAGACAGCAATCACTGGCTGAGAGTTTGCCCCAAGTAATTGACTTGATGGTGCTCTGTGTTGATGCTGGGTTGGGTCTTGATGCCACCATTCAGAAGGTGGCAAGTGAAAGAACTGCGCTTTCATCAGCTATTAACGACGAGCTGTTGACATTGAGCCGCGACGTCTTGCTAGGGATGAACCGTGAGAAAGCCTACCAGGAGCTATATAACCGCACTGGTGTGGAAGAGTTACGCTCGCTTTCGGCTTCTCTCAACCAGAGTGCACAACTTGGCATCAGCGTTTCTAAGGTGCTGCGTAACCAGGCCGAGTTTTTGCGCAATAAATTGGGTCAGAAGGCTGAAGAAAAGGCCGCCAGGCTTCCTGTGCTTATGGCTTTCCCTCTTTGGTTTTGCATTATGCCTACCTTGATGGTGTTGGTTCTTGCTCCCTCCCTTATAATCTTCTTTGAGCAAGTTCGACCGATGACTGGCTTGGGCATGGGTCCGTAAATATAGAAGCAACATAAAATAGATAGTTGGAAAGCACTTGAAAATTAGTATCAATAAAGAGAGCGCCGTTCCAATTAGAGATCAACTAATTGAACAGCTCGGCTTGCAAATTGCTTCGGGCACACTGGTTGCCCATGAGAAATTACCTAGTATCCGTGCTTTAGCTGACCGCCTAGGAGTTCACTACAGCACAATCACTGCTGCTTACAACCATATGGCCGAGGTTGGCCTGCTTGAGGTTCGCCAGGGCAGTGGTGTGCGCGTGGCTTCTACTGGACGTAAATCAGAAGCTCAGGATGCGGCTCTGAATCTAGATGAGATGTTCAGCGAATTTGTGGCCCGGGCTTCAGAGCGTGGTTATTCTAATGAGCAAGTGCAAGCCTGTCTTAGTAGTTTAAAAGCGCGCAAACCGGTGAAGCGCATTTTGGCTGTGGATGCCAATAAAGACTTTCACAAAGTAATTGTCGGTGAGTTGGCACCACATTTCAAAATTCCGGTGGAGACAATTACTCCCCAGGAACTTTTGGCCGATCTTGACCAAATGAAAGAGTCGTTGCTGGTGGCCAGCCTCTACCACCTATTTTCTTTTCAAAAGCATGTTAATGACTTGACTCGGCTTGTTGCTTGTAACATCGAGCCTGCCAGAGTTGAACTTGAAGCTGTGGCTAACCTGCCAGCGCAGAGTTTAGTAGTGCTGGTTTCAGTTTCTCCGACATTGTTGCACATGGCATCAAATCTGGTGGCAGCCATGCGCGGCGAGGAAGTGGCCGTTCGCGCCATAGAGCGCGACGAGCAGCAAGAGCTTAAATATATTGTCAAACACGCTAATTTATTTGTTTGCGATAGTCTCAGTGAAGAAACCGTGGCCGCTCTAGCACCACGCAACAAGATCAAGGTTTTCACTCTCTATTCGCCTTCAACCATTGAGCTGATTAAAGATCGTTTGGCGAAGTGGGGCTAATTAGTTATTTTCTTTCAGCGACGCCGAGGCCCGGGCCTTCTGGCAGTCGCAGATAACCGTCTTCGTATACAGCGCCTTGATAGGGGTCGTCGCGTAAAAGTAAGGCTCCGTCTAGGTCTAAGTAGTCACATAGGCTAGATAGATGGGCGGCCGCTGTGACTCCAATTGATGATTCAATCATCATGCCGAACATTACTTTCATCGAGTGGGCGCGGGCTGTAGAAATTACTCTAATAGCCTCTAGCAGTCCCCCGCATTTTGCTAGTTTAACAACAACACCATCGACGGCGCCAGCTAGCCTTGCTACGTCGCTGGCGCGGCAGACACTCTCGTCGGCAAATATTGGAATGGCGGCATTTTGTCGGACCAGGCGAAAATCTTCAACCAGGGCGTTTTTCGGCAATGGTTGCTCGATAAATTCAACCCCATGCTCTGCCAAAAATTTAGACATTTCAATGGCTTGTTTAACTGACCAGCCGCCGTTGGCGTCAACCCGAAGAGGTAGATTAGGCGCCATTTTTCGTACGCTTTTGATGATTTGATGATCGTAGTTGGTGCCTACTTTGACTTTGAGCATCTTATAGCCTGCTTCGACAGCCTCTTTAGTTTTTCGCTCAATCATTTCGGGCGAATCAATGCCAATGGTGAAATCGGTCATCGGATAAGCGTGGCCGGAGAGGCCGAGCATCTTATAGGTTGGCTGATGGCAAATTTTCCCGGCCAAATCATGCATTGCCATTTCGATGGCGGCCTTGGCTGAGTAATTTCCAGCGATCATAAGGTCCATTTGCCTGGCAACTTCAACCGCGGCAAAAGGATCGTTACCCAAAATCTTTTCTTGCTTAGAGCCAATTTCGCCTAGCACTGCCAGCACAGTGGCTGGGGTTTCGCTGTGATAGCTGGCGGGGGATGCTTCGCCGAGGCCGATGTGTCCGTCGTATTCAAGTTTGACTAAGACATTGTGGGAAGTAATAGAGGTGCCATAAGAAATGCCAAAGGGGTAGGCTAGGGTCAGGTCAAGGGCCTCAAAGCTGAGAGTAATTGACTTTGATTTTGTGTTTGCTGCTGATTTCACAGACTTTCCTTATTAGTGAATGGATGGAGTAAGGGAAAAATCTTCAATTGCCTGCCAGAGTATATCGGCAGAGAATCTTACCGGGTCTGTCGTGGGCAGTTTGGTCTGAGACCCAACTGCGGCTATGGCAGCTTGAGCCTCAGATGCGCTCAGGTCACTGGTATTTAGCGCTACGCCAATAACTTTACTTGGTCGCATATAGGCTGCTATTGACTCGTAGGTAGTTATTAGTCTGTTCAAATCTGAAATAGCAAAGTTTGTGCCTTTGATATGGGTGCGACTTGGTCGATGGCAAATAATCATGGCTTGTGGGCAAGAGCCGTGCACTAGAGCCATGGTTACTCCTGAAAAACCGGGATGGGCCAATGAACCTTGGCCTTCGACCAAAACTACAGGGGCCTCTTGAGCTGCTTCTAATACCATCATCTCTGTTGCACCGGCCATAAAGTCGCCGATTACTCGGTCAATAGCTATGCCGCGACCGCAGATCATAATTCCGGTTTGGCCCGTGGCAACAAATGCAGCTTCTTTGCCTTTTTTATTGGCAGATCGTTGAATTTCAAGG
>CAJXZK010000313.1 GCA_913063055.1 uncultured bacterium | reverse complement strand
GTCTCGTGGGCTCGGAGATGTGTATAAGAGACAGGCCCACTGCTAGGAAAGCGAACCCGTAAAGCCTTGAGAATTTCAGTGTAAAGAATGACTGAATGGGCGCAAGTGACAACAGTTTCGCCGTCGACTTGCCAAACAGCCGCTAGGGGATAACGCACTGGCAAGCTCAGGTCGTAAACGAGCCCGACAGCATTGGCGTATTTAGTTAGCTCTGGTTCTGGCACTGATTACCGCTGACCGCTAAGGCGCTTCAAAAATAAAGGACCCCTATAGTATAAGGGCTTCTACAATATCTATGTTTTTTGAGGTTAAACCCCGGTTGCCAGGAGATAAAACAAGCGCTGCCAATATAGTCGGATGCGACTACAGCGCAGCCATGAAGCAACCAAATGCTACCTGGATTGCCACAGGTCGACTTGAATCTTCGATTTTGCACATTGACAGCCTGGAGAACGTCGGCTCGAACCGGCTTCTTGAGAAACTGCTTGGTCTTGAGAATTTACCTGATCTTGAAAATTTACTTGGTCCTAAAAACTCATCAGCCAGCCAGCCTCTTTGCCCTCAAGGCAGACACGCCAAGGCAGAATGCAGCGCACGTTCAGAGTGGATTATCGGCCTTGACTTCCCTTTCTCTTTTCCCGCTCCTTTCGCCAAGCTATTGCTGGGAACCAATCCGGCCTATGCTTCTCAGACTTCGCAGGCTCTGAATACGTCTCCGGCTCTAAAGACTTCGGAGACTTCCCAAACGAGCCCGACTGCGCAGGCTTCTCCGACCTTAAAGACTGCACCAAACTCTCCAACTTGGGTCGATTTAGCCACTCTCGTTAGCGCTCTGCCCTTCGAAGAACTTCTCGCCCAAGTGCAGGTAGCAAAGCCCATCATGGGCGGTGAAGTTAAAAGGCTGACAGACAATTACACCAGCCCCAAGGCTCAAAGCCCCTTGCATCAAATCAATCCGGGAATGCTCAAGATGACCTGGCAGGGAATGCAACTGCTCTTAGCACTGCACCAAGAGGGCTTCGCCATCTTGCCATTTACAAGCCCGGAGGGCATTTCGCCAATCCGCCAGAACCCTGACAGTAGCGGTCCCGCCGGAAATATTCAGTGCGGCGATATTCTGTGCGGCGATACTCAGTACATAGACAATCAGCGAGCAGAGCCCCCCGGGCGCGATGCGCCCCAATTCAGGCTTGAGGTTATGGAGGTCTATCCTGCCGCTGTGCTCAAATCACTAGGCCTGCCCTGGCGCAAATATAAGGGCAAAGACCATGAGGCGAAGCACCTGCGACAATTTATACTCAACAACCTTGCTGGCCTCAACAACCTCGCTGGCCTCAACAACCTCGCTGGCCTCAACAACCTCGCTGGCCTCAACAACCTCGCTGGCCTCAACAACCTCGCGGGCCAGAGCGACAAGTTACGCTCTGTAAACAGAATCGCAATAGCAATACCAGAGCTTTCACTAGCGCCCAATCTAGAGCAATTCGCCCTCGCCAGCGACGACGCCCTCGACGCAGTCATTGCCGCATTGGGAGCAGCGATAGCCTACCTCAATCCGCGCCAAACAGCCCCGCCCAGGCAGATTTCAACAGACCTGATCGCCCTTGAGGGCTGGATATACGTACCCAACCCGAAAACCATAGAAGCCACCCCAGAGGTTATGGCGTAGGTTATAATGTTTGCTCCAGACTAATGTTTGGTCCACGCATTTGCTCTGAAGGCTCGCAAATGTTGGTATATGCGTCCGTAGCTCAGCGGATAGAGCTCCCGCCTTCTAAGCGGGAGGTCGTTGGTTCGAATCCAACCGGGCGTATTTTTTTGAAGCTGCAAGTCTGAGGATCTAGTCTGAAGATGAAAGTAGCGCCAATCGCAATAACCGTAAGTTTACTTGCCGCCATCGCCGGCGGTGGTTACTGGTATTGGACAACAACACCGCTGTATGCCCTGCAAGCTCTAATGATGGCAGTGCAAAATCATGATGGCCAAGCGTTCTCGAAACGAGTAGACGTTGAGGGAGCCGTTGAAAATATGCTCGAAGACGTTCTGGTTTATCCAGCTTTGAGCACACCAAATTTATCGTCTTTCCAAAAACAAGTAGCCACTGGTGCTATTGCCATGGCTAAGGCACAGATCAAAGACGAGCTTCTCAAGTCAATATACAGATCACTGAGCGCGCCGACGCAGTACGGTGACGGCAATGGACCGACTTCAAGTCTGCTAATAGCTCCAGCCTATGCTGCCGAAAATGCCTCTTCCGCCGACAACGCTACTTCTGCCAACACCCCAACGAAGAAACCTGGCGATGTGCGCGATTTACTCAATGTCGCCAGCCATGAACTTGGTGGCGAAGTGGGCAAACTAAAAAACGAAGCCTATCAACGCATGCAGAATTATGTGCACGATCATCCGTACACCATTCCCGGACGAGTGATTAATGCACCACCAGGCCAACGGGGTCAAATCCTCAGGCGGGTGCTAGAAGATCACGGCTTCAGCCAGAACTATTTCAAGGGTTTAACTGGGTACAAACTAGTTCCGATAACGACCGAGTCAACGACAACATCAAGCAGCGACTCATCAGTACTGCCACTGGGCGAAATCACAGTCACTACTAGTGGTGCCACTCCTCCAGCGGGAGCAGAACGAGCCCTTGTCGGATTACGTTTTTATAGCCCGAAAATCAGTCAAGAAATAATCGTAGAAATTGAGATGATGAAAGGCTTCAAAGCCTCTAATAGCAGTGTCGAAGATACGGAGTGGTGCGTCACACGCTTGGCCAACGTGCGTCCTGTTCTCGATAGTGTCGCGCAAGATTATCTTACCGATGTACACGAACTGATTGCTTACTCGCTGTACGGCATGAATAATCAAAACATCAACAAAGACATGCGCGGCATAACCGATCGCATCAAGAGCCACCCTGCTGCCCAAGACTTCTTAAAAAAGCTGGGAATTTAAATCTTAGGCGCCACCAAGACTGGCAACTAACTTTTATCAAAGAACAGAGATAAGACAAGGCATAGAACCAAGGGAAACTTAGGGGTAGCGGCTGCATTAAACGCTTCAGCCGACTATTAAATACTGAATTCACCAAGCACCGCAGATTAAAATTTTCATGCGTATAGCGCTGAAAGTGTCAGTCGCAGCATGGTTCAGGTCAAATTTTGACCGATATCGGTCAAAATTCGACCGGCAAAGCAAACAGCCGAACCAAATTCGAGACGCAAAAAGGCCGCCAAGCAATCGTTTGCAGGTCTAGCTAGCAAAACCGGCAAAGCACTGACAACCTAGCTCAAAAGCAAGGCCCGAAATTCACGAGAGTAAGAAAACAAAACTGTCAAGACTGAATTTTCTCGACTATTAGACCAGCAGCAAGCCACCAAATAGTATCTCTTATCTATTTAACGGTACCCATAAATAGCATCAGTTTTTGCGCAGTGGTGGCAGATACGTTATCATTGCTAGGTAGCCAATTAGTGAGCCTATGAACAGACACGCCATCAAATTCAATCTCTCTAAAAGTCAAATGCGCCAAGCGTCAACACTATTAATCGCATTAAGCCTATCGCTGACAGCTAATTGGTCAATGGCACCATGCTCAGCTGAACCTGGCGCTCCGGCAACGACTGACACCATAACGGGAAACAGCACTGGCGAAGGGCCTGCAGTGGCCACAAATAGCGACACCAGCACTGATAGCACTACCGATATTCAGGGCGGCAGTATCAAGATTCCCTATCGAGTGCCCACAACAACAAACACAGCAGCAACTGCAGCTTCAACAAACCCTGCTGCAAGAGCGAGCGGAAGAATCAGCAGCCCCACAGAAACAACGGCATCGAAGCCCAGCGCCTCTGGCGATAGCTGGGATCAGCTTGAATCTAAAGGTGAAAAGGCAGCATACAATTGCGAATACGGTGACGCAGAACGCTTTCTAAAAGAAGCAGTGGAAAAAGCCCGCAATTTTCCCGCGGGCGATCTTCGATTGGCGAAGAGCTCCGGTGAACTAGGTCGCCTCCTTGCTATCCGTGGGCGTTTTAGCGAAGCTGAGCCACTCTTAGAAGAAGAGCTGGCAGTAAAGACAGTAGCGAGCGGAGCCGAAGACGAACACTTAATTCCAGCGATGTCGTCCATGGTGCGTTTCTACCTGTTACACGGAACCGCAGCCAAAGCTAATCCTTTAGCAGAAAAGATACTTTCCTTTGTCGAAGGCAAGCTCAATGAAGCCAGAACCCAGGCGAAGGGTAAAGTGACACTGCAAGCAGGCCAACCACTTCAAGCCTGGGCTGGAGAGGCGTCAGCAGTGATGCGCGACCCACTAATTGAATGGGCAATTGCTTGCGATGAAATTGGCAATATCTACGCCTCAAAAAGTAGTTCTGCAGACAACGCCGGAAGCGCCACCAAAGACAATGCATTGAATAGTGGTGTTAGTAATGGTTCTAACAGTGCTCAAACAAATGCAAAAGATGCAAACGCTGAAAACCTTTCTCTAGCGGAACGCCTCTTCACTGCCGCACTCAATGTCAAATCAACGGTACTAGGAGCACATCACCTCTCTCTCGCCAACAGCTATGACAGCCTTGGAGTATTGGCCCTAACACGCAAAGACTATGAAGAGGCCGAAGCTAATTTAAAAGACGCCCTCGACATAACAGAACGCATTCAGCCACCAGAGAACTATCAAGTTTATGCGCGTTTAGACAAACTGGGCAAATGCCTGCTACAAGAGAACAAGCTGGCTGAGGCTGAAGCACTTTACCTGCGCGCCCAAGACTTCTGGAAAGCAGCACCCTCAAAAAACGGCAACGAAGCTAGAGCGGCCTTTGCCCTAGCTAACATTTACGCTCAAGAAAAGAAATATGCTGAAGCAGCACCACTTTTTGAAAAAGCTTTGCAGCTGGCAGAACAAAATAGCGGCCCTGACTCTGTTGCCCTGGTGCCTTACTTAGATAGATATGCCTATGTTCTCTATTATCTTGGTATGCGCGAACAAACCGATGAACTGCGAGCCCGCGCTCAGGCAATCACCGAGGGTAACACCAGCATAACCATGAGTAAAGACGCCAGTGCCGCCGGCCTGCAGCAATAGATTTTTGCTTACAGCAAACTGTCACAACAGCCTCAAATACTGTTCTAAGACAGAGTTTTTCTGATAGCCTTGCTCAAGTGCCTTTTTCATATCGCTGTCAGCTAGCTGATTCAACTTTAATCGCCGATATGCTTCTGAGCGAAGGCGATAGGTAGTATCTGACCTATATTGTTTACCATCGGCTGCTTCTTTTGCGATGGTAGCATCACACAAGGCTAACGCTTCTTGATACTTCTTGAGAAAAAGCATTGATATGACTCGATCTTTGGCCATGATCGATCCATCTGGCTCAAGTTTCTCGGCTCTATCGAGTATATCAAGAGCCTTTTTCTCGTCGCCTAATCGCGCCGCCACGAATGCCCGCGTTTGCAGGGCTCTTAGACTGTCTGGCTGAAGGGCTAATGCTTTATCTGCCGACTTGCCAGCTTGCTCAAGGTCACCCATACAGAAATAAGACGTAGCTTTATCGGCGTACCCAACAGCCGCATGAGGATATTGAGTGATCAGTTGATCAGCAACTTTAATAGCGCCAGCAATATCTCCCTTAATAAGATCTATGGCTAACACATACTCAGAAGCTCGCCAGTATTTCTTGTTGAGACTGAGAACTTTTAGTGCATCCTCATATGAATGCTCATAGTCACCCTTAGCAAGATACAACTTCGCCCTTGCTAGGTAGGCACTAGGGTTAATACCATCAAGTTCAATTGCCTTTTTAGCGTCGAGAAAGCCCTTCTCGAATTCACGAAGTTCCGCATAAGCCTCGGCCCGAGTGACATAACTATATTTCAGTGCAGGGTCAAGCTTAATTGCCTCGCTAGCATCTGCCACAGCTTTTGCCGGTTCCCTCAGGCAAAGATTGGCATAAGCACGACCGATATAGACGCCAGACGAATTGTGCGCACTTGAATCTAAGAGCAAAGACTTATCGAAAGAGACAATCGCATCTCTATACCTGTCTCTTATACACATCTGACGCTGCCGACGAATAGAGAGGTGTAGATC
>CAJXZK010000312.1 GCA_913063055.1 uncultured bacterium | reverse complement strand
GCACAGCAGTCTCTTAATCAGGCCATGGCGACCAATGTGCCGGTGGTAGCTTTTAGATAGTTAGTTGCTTTCGTAATCCCCCGATATTCAGAAGAGCGCCAGTTCGATAAGCTTTTCTGGGGGAATTAATGCCGATTCAACTAGACCAATTTGACGATGATGATCACCCATACTCGGTACTCGCCCAACCGAAGCGGCCAGAGTATGCTGACGATAAGTTGGCACGAGAGATTTATGTGGTTGGTGCCGGTACCGCCAATGCTGTGGCTGCCATCAAAGATCGTCTGCCCGAAGTCGGCCTTCAGGTCGCTGGTTCGGCTGCAGTAGGCTTTGCCTTGCGAGCGGCAGAGGCAAAATATCCCTGGCTTAGCCCCGGATTGGCTATCGGTGGCCTGGCGCTGACAGCTACGGCAGCGCGTGATTTAGTTAGGCTGGCTGGCGAGATCGCCTCCACCCTGGCCGATACCTGGCGCTCGTCGGAGAATCTCGAAGCCAATCGCACCAAGTTTGGCGAGACTGGCGGAAAATTTGTGGTTGATTTGGCCCTAACGGCAGGTGCTGGCTTTGCCGGTTCAGCATTGGCGAATCGCAGCTTGTTTTCGGTAGATAGCAAGTTGAGTAACTATGTGCGAATTAATACATACGAACCTAACACCTACGAAGCTAATATAATGTCTGCCTTTAAGGCTCCCTGGAGCCTGAAAGCGAAATTGCACCACCGCCAAGAAGCAGAAGGTGCCTCATTTCTTGCCGCCCGTGAGAGTTCGGTGTTTTTGACAGCAACTAAAGTACCTGGCAAACCTCACAATTTTAGTGCTAATGGTTTCTTTGCCTCAGAAGACGGCTTGATAGTCACCAATCATCATGTTACTGCTGGCAAAATTGAGATTAATGCCATCGACGCCAAGGGCATTGTGCGTAAAGCTAAAGTGGTGGCAGAGAACAGTCGAGATGATCTGGCCGTTATTAAAGTTGATCCTCCTGAGCACGGTTTTAAACCGGTGAGCTTTGCCCAAGAGGCGGCTCAGCCCGGCGATCTGGTAATACCAGTCAGTCGCCAGTTTGGTGTCAAAGGTTTGACCATAGGGCCAGGAAAGATCGAGAGTATTGAGCAGATGCCGATAAGGCTGAGCCCTCTAGGCAGCGGCTTAAAAGTGACCGATCCAGTTAGTTTTAATTCTCGCGACCACTCATTTAAGTTTGCCCGAGAGCTTGAGCCTGGTGCCACTGAAGCCTTTTCTGAGCGCTTTTTTGGTAATTATTTTTCTAAGCGCGGAGCCTCTGGCAGCCCTTTACTCAATGGCAAGGGCGAGGTAGTAGCGGTTTTGTCCGGTGGTTATGATGGCAAAAATTATGCTATTCCCGCTAAGTCAATTGCCGAAATATTGACAGAGGCACGAAAAATTTTGGCTAGTAAATAGGCTCTGCACTTAGTTCAGGTCGTAGTTCAGTTTTTCTGAACCCAGCCTTGCTTAAGGCTGAATTGAGATATCGATCTTGTCTGATTGTCTGCCAGACGGAGCCACTGAGGTAGTTTTCGATCATCAGTAGAATTGGCCCTTGATCTATTCCGAGGGTATCGGGGGCCACCCAACCTGATGGTTTACTCTTGTCAAAAGTCGGGTTGAAGGCGTCTTGGAAGCCATACTTGCCCATTAGTTCTGGGCGGTCATTAACCCAATGTTTTAGTGTTGGTAGCACCAATTCTGGGGCGAAGGGCAATGAGGCGGCGGCGGCTGTTGGTGCTATGGTGCCATCATCGAGAGCGTGAGGAAAGCCGCGAGCGGCGTAGCCTTGAAATTCGCGCTCGCGGCCGTCGATGGTTTTGATGGCAAATCCGGGACCATCTGATGCCGTTAGTCCCCAGTTTAGGGTGTTGTATCCCAGCCAATGTTGGGGATTGTCCACAGCGTAGTCGTGTTGTTTCAAGACTGCCAGCCTTGAATGATCAAAATAGTCGAGGGCTTGCTTTCTGCCATTGGCGTCTCGTACACCTTTCATGTCGACCCAAACCTGGGTGTACTGGTGGCCAAACAGGGGGCCGAATTCGAGACCTTTATGACCATATTGTTCACTGACTACATCAGTTGAATGATACTGCTCCCAAGCTTTGGCTGATATTGGATGGGTGGGGGAGCCAATGCCGAGCAAGAGCAAGAGTGAAGCTTCGTCATAACCTCTCCAGTCGGTTTTTATAAAACCGTTTTCTGGTGTCCAGCCCATGCTCAGGCGACCAGTTGAGTTAGTTGCCCAGTTCCAGTCAACGCGACTGAATAACTTGGTAGAGAGTTCGCGAATCTCTCTTTCTTTAGCTAAATTGCCGTCAAAATAGTTTTTAGAAAAGAGTACCCCAGACATTAGCAGAGCCGTGTCAACGGTAGAGACCTCGTTATTTCCGGCTCGCAAGCCAGTTTTGGCATCGAGGAAGTGATAGAAGAGGCCGTGATCTCCGGATGTACCTTGGGGGGCCTCACCTTGTGGAGCCTGCCATAAGGTTCTTAGCACCTTCAATGTATAATCGGCAGCGCCATCACGAGTAATCCAGCCATGTTCGGCGGCAATACCATGGGCGGTGAGGGAGAATCCAACGGCAGCAATACTTGCCGGCGATGAATCGGCAGAGCGATCTTTGGTCAGGCCGGTGACCGCATCGCTCTGCTCCCTGAAGTATTCAAAGTGTGCTTTTTGTAGCTTCTCTAGCATTGCTCGGTCTATAGCGCTTAGTTGCGGAGCCGCATCTCTGCGAGCCATTAGCTCAGCGGTTACTCGCCTGGCGTTGCTGTGAGCTTGATGCAAGTCTGCGGTGATATGCACCCCATCTAGTGCTGCCCCAGTAACCATAAATGCAGCCATAGACTCGACAATTTGTTCTTTGGAGGCATGGCCCTTACCGGAGAGCAGCGAATGACTCTCGGCGCTGACTGCACCACCAATAGAACCACCGGCAGCGTTAGTGCTAAGTCTGAAAGCTATGCCTGCCGAGGAGCGGCCGAAGGCTAAATCAGAAATGGGAATTTTTAAGCTGCTTTCTGCCGCGGCCATCATACTGTGGCTGGCTAGGCCCATAATGCCAAAGGTCATCGCTGAGCTTGCTGCGGCAATGCCTCTTTGCTCCCAGAAACCTTTGTTCAAGTCGGAACTCGGCGTTAGTAGCGAACCGTAGACTGCCCCGTCTAAGGCCATTTTTGCTGAAGGCGCTACAAATCGCACTGTATTTGCCAAACGGCCAACACTAGTGGCTTCGGCCTGGCTCAGCGAGATAGTTCGCACCAGAGCGGCACCAATTTCGCTAGTTTCGCCCAGGCGACCTAATTGAGTAAGTGCTTTGGCCGATGAGCCTTTTACCAATAAAAATGGGGCAACCATACCAAAGCCAGAGCCGACTGTCGTGGCGAGCCACTCTTTGCTCCCAAATGGCTGTTGCTCTGGTGGTTCTACCAGCTTTAGCCGGGGTAAAATTTTGCTAGCAGTTACGTGGTTGACCACTTCAGTGAGGCCGTCTACTGGCCCTTGCAATGCTGAGTAGACAAAC
The DNA here is from genome assembly GCA_913063055.1 of uncultured bacterium. Classification (GTDB taxonomy): domain Bacteria; phylum Cyanobacteriota; class Vampirovibrionia; order Obscuribacterales; family Obscuribacteraceae. The sequence goes on along the minus strand of CAJXZK010000312.1, from coordinate 2,601 downwards.
GATTTACCACTTAATTCTGCCAGGTTGAGTGCCTCTGCCGCGATTCCCGCGTCAGTATGGTCTGCTAATTGTAGTTGAGCTGACTTTTCTGACGATGCATCTGAATGGCGTGCTATTGGCAATATTCCACCTCAGGCGCATAATGGGCGCCTGTTGGGCCAATGTCAATGGGATAACACTAAATTAGCTGGATCAAGTTTTGAGTTTGTCGACAAAACACTTGATGCGGGCAAGGGCTGTTTCAATTTTATCGATTGAAGTGGCATAGCTGCATCTGACATGGTTGGCGCCGCCAGCACCAAAGGCGGTGCCGGGAACCAGTGCTACGTGCTGTTCGTAAAGTAAACGTTCAGCAAACTCTTCAGAGCTGAGGCCGGTGCTGGCTATGCTGGGGAAGGCATAAAATGCTCCGGCAGGCATGTGGCATTCAAGGCCAATTTGATTGAAGCCGTTGACGATCACTCTTCTGCGCTGGCTGTATTGCTCAACCATGTCTTGTACCTGTGGCTCAGAGCCCTTAAGAGCTTCGATGGCAGCTTTCTGACCAGTTATAGGCGCGCAGAGCATCGTGTAAGAGTGTATCTTCATCATGGTGGCTAAGATATTGCTTGGTGCGCAAATATAGCCGATGCGCCAGCCCGTCATGGCATAAGCTTTTGAAAATCCATTAAAAAGAATAGTGCGTTCGTAGGCCCCTTTTATAGACGGTACACAGGTGTGTTCGCCTTCATAGGTAAGTCGGTCATAGATTTCATCGCTGAGGATATACAAGCCATTTACTTCAGCAAATCTGACGATCTCTTCCATCAGCGCCCGTGGCATGGTGGCACCAGTGGGATTGGAGGGATAGCCTAAAAGTATTGCTTTAGTGCGGCTAGTAAGCTGAGCTTCTAGTTGCTTGGCGTTGACGCGAAAGCCTTCTGCGGCAGTGGTCTCAACTGCTACTGGTATGCCGCCAGCCAGGCTGATGCAAGGCTTGTATGAAACATAGCAGGGCTCGGGTACCAGTACTTCGTCGCCGGCATCAAGTATGGTGCGCAGAGCAATGTCTAAGCCCTCAGAGACACCAACTGTTATCAAAATTTGGTCTTCAGGACGATATTTGACCTGGTAGAGCCGCTCTAGGTGCTCGCTAATGGCCCGTCGCAGTTCGATCAAGCCCCAGTTCGATGTATAACTAGTCTGGCCCCGTTCTAGTGAATAGATAGCCGCTTCACGAATTGACCAAGGGGTGACGAAGTCTGGTTCTCCTACGCCCAGCGAGATGACATCCTGCATTGAGGCAGCAATATCAAAGAAGCGTCTTATTCCTGATACAGGAAGAGCGCTGGCAATTTTAGCGATAGGCTTTAAGGGAATCATGGTTAAGGTGTTATTACGAGGCGCTCATTGCCTTCGGCTTCTAAGTAGAGCACGTCGTCTTCTTTGTAGCGGCGCAACTGGAAGTGGGTCACTGTGCCGGTGACACCATTGATTGTAGAGAGCTTTTCCGCTACAAAATTAGCTAACTGGCGCAGATTTGTGGCTTCAACTACCACTCTTAGATCGCTTCCCCCAGAAACCAGCCAGACACTTCGAACTTCCGGAAATCGGGCAATGCGGCCAGCAATTGCATCGAAACCAACATCTCTTGCGGGAACTACACGCACATCGATGAAGGCAGTGACTTTATCTATACCAGCTTTCTCCCAGTCAATCACAGCGTTATAACGCTTGATCACGCCGTCGTGCTCGTATTGTGCGATAGTGGCTTTGACTTCGCTTTCTGGGCGACCAGTTTGTTTAGCGATGTCTTCGGCGCTTGCCCTGCCGTCACGAGAGAGAATGGTTAAAATCTCACAGCGTTTTTCTTCTCTCACCGATTCGCCTTTCATGAACTGCGCCTCAAAGCTGCTTTTGCCTGTTCGATTATACGTCTGAGCTTGCTCTCGCCAATTTCTTCTACGCTAGGGGCCTGTTCTATTGGCGCAAAAATTTGACTATACCAAGCGGGGTCTTGAAAGACTTCGGTCCAGTTGTCTAGTTTGTCCCACTCGCCGTCGTTGAGCCCGAGTAGGAAGCGTGCTCTAAACGGGTCAACCCCTTCAATCTCAAAAGCAGCAACTCTCAGGTCGCGGCCAAGATTGGTGTCAAAATGAGCAGTGCCGCTGGCGTCAACATCGACGTCACCATAAATATCAAAACGCTTAATCAGGTCTTGCGCTTCGGCGATATACGAATCATGTATGCGCTTGCCTTTCTCGCTGAGCTTGTAGGCCGCTTTCTTGACGTCAATCTCAATTAAGTTTTCGCCTTCGCTATAAGCAATGACATCGACTAAATCAGCGTTGTCTTTAGTGACATCAATTATGGTGCCAATGGCAATCTGATGCAAAAACATGACACGACTAAATTCTTCTACTTTTTTCTCTGGCGTAACCTGGGCACTAACTTTGCTGGAGGAATTAGCCTTGTCTAAAACCACGAGATCACAGCGCATATATTTAACCGAGTCGCGCTCTGATGGCACAAATGCTTGCACCAATGGCGCCTCTGGGTCGAGCGCTTCACCGTTGGCAAGAAAATCTACCGAATTAGAAATGAACAGCCCATCGCTATCAC
>CAJXZK010000311.1 GCA_913063055.1 uncultured bacterium | reverse complement strand
GTGCAAGACCACCGATAAATTGGCTTAAGATGCTAAACTGCTAACGCAAATTCTCAACGCCAAAGGTCAAGACAACAACAGCCAACCTCGCACAGAAACTTACCAAGTTATGGGCAAACTACTGGAAGACCGCTCTGAGTTCTTGAAAAAAGAAAAGAAAGACCAAAAAAGAGAGATGATCGAAAGCTTCATTTCTTATGCAGCCAAAGGTGGTCCACAAATTGCTTTCGGTACCTGCGTAGCCAGAGCTGGCTATCGCTACAATCGCAATCCCTTTAAGCTATTTAAAGGCGTAGCGCAAGGCGCCACAGCCAACGAAGCATCATGGGCTATCTGGATGCTTGATACAGTGCAGAAGCAAACTCGCAATGAGATTAAGAACTACAAAGAAGCGCATGCCACAGTTCAACCCGCCTTCAGTCAGACCAATGAGGAGCTGAAAAAACTGGAAGCCTCTATCGGTCACTAATCGCTAAGTATCTGCTTGAGCTGTTTTTCGCACTTTGCCGAGAACCAGCTCAAGCAGGCGAATAGACTCGACAACATCACTATCAGTATTGTCTGCACCGAAAGTAATACGCACGGCACCCAGTGATTTTGCTTGACCCAAGCCAATCGCCTTAAGCACACTCGAGGCCTCAATAATACCCTGATGGCAGGCCGAGCCGCTTGACAGAGCCAAGCCCTTCAAGTCGCTTTTAAGCACTAGTGCTTCACCTTCAATACCATTAACAGAAAAGGAAACATGACCAGGCAGGCGCTTGGCAATGTCACTTGGTCCGGTTATAGTCAAATCTAACTTAAGAGCCAGCAAGTGCTCAAGTAGTTGTCTTTGATAAGAACGCAACCGTTCTTCTAAAGCGACTTGCTCTTGCTGAGCCAGCTTTGCGGCCTCACCGATGGCCACGATATGCGCAACAGACTCCGTACCGGCAAACATTCCCATTTCTTGTCCGCCACCAAATATGATGGGCATGATGTTGAATAGACGGCGGAGGAAAAGGATGCCAATGCCTTTCGGTGCGCCAAACTTATGACCAGAGAGAGAAAGAGCTGAAACTTTCAAGCGACTCAAATCAATTGGCAATTTACCAGGTATTTGCACCGCATCAGTGTGCATAAATATATCGCGACCAAGACTCTTGCTGTGATTCTCGACCATCTCGGCCATGGCTTCAACCGGTTCGAGCACACCAATCTCGTTATTGCCCCACATGATCGAAACAATACTGGTATCAGTATCCAGCGCCTTTTCAAAATCAGAAAGACTGACGAATCCTTCTCTATCAACCGGCAAATAGGTAACTCGCCAACCCTGTGCTTCAAGATACTGAGCCGGGCCGAACACAGCCGGATGTTCAATGGTTGATGTAATCAAATGCTTCGGTAGGCCGTTTGCCTCAACAAAACGAGCTCGCCCGAGCAAGGCGACATTGTTAGACATAGTGGCACAGCTACTAAAGTAGACTTCGCTCGGCAAACAGCCGAGAAAACTAGCCACTTGATTGCGTGCATTATCCACAGCCGCTCGAGCTGTACGACCAAGGCTATGAATCGAACTAGGATTACCATAACTTTCAGACAAATAAGGCAACATCGCCTCCAGAACCTGGGGACGAACTTTTGTTGTAGCGCTGTTGTCGAGATAGATCACAGCCTTCCTCTGCCTGGGGGTATGGTAGCATTCTCTAAATTTTCACTGTGAAAATCTAGATATGTTCCTCAAGTTTATCGCTCTTGTTGCATTTACTATTCTCATTATGCTCATCAATCTTTGTTTGGGCGACCTCACTGTGGCGCCCTTAGAAGCGCTGCAGGCGGTCTTTGCTCATTCTGGCAGCGGTGAAATCCATGATGTCATTGTTGGCATTCGCCTGCCGCGACTGCTGACAGCCTTCGTAGTCGGCCTCGCCCTTGCCACCTCAGGCTATCTGCTGCAGGCGTTGAGCCGCAATGACTTGGCCGATCCTTACCTAACGGGCGTGTCAAGTGGTGCTGCCGTTGGCGTTGCTTGCGCCATGCTTCTCAAATTTGACTTTCAAACAATTCCACTATTTGCCTTTGCCGGCGGTATCACCGCCAGTTTCTTTGTTGCCTCTATTGCTAGAGGTAGCGGGCAGTACGGCGTTTCAGTGGCGAAGCTACTCTTGGCCGGCATCGCCCTATCATCAGTTGCCGGTGCTTTAATCACACTAGCCATGACCACATTTGGCACCCAGCTAATGGCCCAAGGCCTATATCTCTGGCTACTCGGCGGCATAAGTGGCCGCAATTGGCAAGAGCTAATACCGACAGTCTGTTATACCTCTGTTGGCTTGATAATAGCCTTTGCCGCAGCCAAACAACTAAATTTGCTAGCACTAGGTGAAGAAACCGCAAGCTCGCTTGGCCTCAACGTCGGTCGCTGCCAACTAGTCATTCTCGCAGCCGCCGTACTGCTGGCCAGCTCCGCCGTAGCTCTAAGTGGTATGGTTGGTTTTGTTGGCCTGGTAGCTCCCCATCTATCACGCCGGCTCTTCGGCCGCGGTGTGAGGCTACAATTAGTCTGCTCTGGACTAACTGGAGCCATTTTGGTGCTCTTCTCTGACCTGCTTGCCCGCACTCTGAGCCCGGGGCAAGAACTTCCCCTGGGAACGCTTATGGCTCTCATTGGGGGTCCTTTTTTCATCTACCTGCTCTCCTATTCGCTTGATCAGGTGCAAAGCCATTAATACAATTAATACCAGGCAACTAAATCAAAAGAAAATTCTCAGAGCAGACCAAGTAGCACTAAGCTACGCCAGGCAAAGTCGAGCTAGAGCTACGGACACAAATGTCATCGAGCGCATCAACTTAGCCCTTGAACCGGGCGAGGTTCTAGCAATCCAAGGTCCCAATGGCAGCGGCAAATCTACTCTCATGAAAAGCTTAGCCCGACAGCTCAAGCCAAGCTCAGGCTCGATAACACTAGACGGCCAGAACATATGGAACATGAACCTAGTGGATTTTGCTCGACAGGTAGCCTATGTGCCTCAAAGCATGGAGACACCGCACGACATGACCATTTATGAGTTAGTCCGTTTAGGGCGCAACCCGCACCAAAGCTGGTGGTCGAACCAGTTAAGCAAGATCGATATTGACACCATTAATGGTGCTCTAGAGCGCTGCGGCCTCACCCGTTTAAGTGATAAGAAGCTGAATGAACTCTCGGGCGGAGAAAAGCAACGAGCACTAATTGCCATGGCCTTGGCCCAAGAACCACACTTCATATTGATGGATGAACCGACAGCCAATCTCGACTTTCGCTATCAACTCGAAGTGATTGCCATAATCAAAGAATTGAAAGAACAAAAAATTGGTATTGCCACCATTTTGCATGATCTCAACTTAAGCGCACGTATTGCCGATCAAATTGCCTTAGTCGGCTCAGCTGACGAAGAGAATAAAGGCGCTCCTTCAACTATTGTTGCCATAGGCAGTCCGAAAGAGGTACTAAAAGAAGACCTGCTGCGATCAGTCTTCAGCGTCGAACTAGCTTTTGTGCACGACGAAAGAAGCAATCTCGATCTCTATGTTCCTGTGTCTATTGCAAATCGCAGCGATAAAAAATCCGCCACCCAAATTTAGACTTGAATGGCGGAATAAATTAATTACTGATGTTTGCTGACTAACTTTTAGCCATTCATCCACATCGGATCATAGTTATCGTAATAGCGCGAGTTGTTGTTATAAGCAATTAAATTGCGGTTATAGGCTGAATTCCAAGGATTATAAGGTCGATCATAATAGCCAAAATTTTGACCACCATAATAACGGCCACCATAACCACCGTGCTTGATCATTTCAATCTGCGCCCAAGTCTGGAGAATTGGTCTAGCTTCGTAAGCTACATCACCGATGCCGCGAGCAATACTACCGATAGCTCCGAAGAACTGATCTATAGGATTGCGGCTTTGCTGACGCTGATAATCATAGTCGTATTGACCGGCCGAAACAGCTTGGACATCACCGTAGCGTGAAGGTCCACGATCGTCGTAGTAGCCAGAATCACTATATCTCTGTTGATGATGTTGGCGGCATTGCGGGATTGGTCGACGTTGCATGCGATCGAAATCATCGCCGCGATTGAGCCAGGCCTCTTCTTGGTAGGCTTGGCGGCTGTTGGCATAAGTGTTGTACTCAGGACAATAGCTGCCGCGGCCGCTGCCGACTCGCACTTGCTGCTCGCGCTGTCCATCCATAAATCCGTCACGGTAGGCCTGGCGATAGCCTTCCTTAAATGCCTGCAGTTCGGAGTTGTTCGAGTATCTATCTGAGCGGTTATCGCACCGATCCTGCGCGCACTGCCGCTGCGGCAAGCGAGCATCCGAGAAATTATCGTTCGGAGGATTGATGTCGTTGCGATTTGGATTGAACAAATCGGTACGCTCAAATTGTTCGCCACTACTAGATCTACCCATGGGGATCTCCTTAGAACTACACGTGCTCTCGAAAGCAAAGTTGGCCATCACTTCGAGCACTTCTTCTATACAATACCTTTCAGAATTGGACAGTCAATGGGAAAATTCCCATCACCAATTGATCCGGCCTTAGCCCACACTCATATTGTGCCCATTGTCACCAAAGAGCAAAGCCGAGGAAGAAAGATAATGGCTCCGACAATTGCGGCGGTAATGGCCGCTACAAGCACTGCCGCCGCCGCTGTATCTTTAGCGTAGCGAGCTGAGAGGTGGTAGCGATAGTTGGCTTGAATATCAACCATGTGCTCTATTGCCGTGTTTACAAATTCAGCAAAAAAGACAAAGCCAATCGCGACACAAAGAGCAATCCACTGCCAGGGGTCAACCTTTAAGCAAAAAGCTAGGGCAAAAACGAAAAGACCTAAGAAGGTATGGATACGCACGTTGCGTTGACGACGGAAACCTACAGCTAAGCCGTTGAAAGCATGGTAAAAGCTCTCAAGCACAGACCCTGCCTGCCCGCTCTTGCACTGCCAGCTATCCTTAGCAGTATCAGGTGACGCCAGATCTTGCGCCGTGTCAGCACTGACCGCGGCGCCTTCGTCTAAGGCCTCGGCCAATTGCTTACCATCGGGATTAAAATCGTATTTCACTTGATTTTCAGGCACAGAAACTCACTCACAGAATCTCACCAATAGAATCTCAGCTAGAACAAGTCAGGCTTAGACCCTCAAGCTAATCATGGCACAGAAATATGACCGCCGGGGGCTAGCCAAGTGATTGTTAAGGATCCCGCTTAAAGCCTGCAAGACTCAATATTTCAGTCTGTCGACCAAACATCTCTTTCTCCTCGGCCTTGGTCATATGATCAAAGCCCAGCACGTGCAAACAGCCATGCACAAACAAAAACGCCATTTCGCGACGAACACCGTGCCCAAACTGCTCAGCTTGGGCCACAGCTTTCTCGGCACTTATTATTATTTCACCCACGATCCATTGGTTAGGATCGTCTTCAAGCATCTCGGCTAGAGCCTCCGGCGGCAGTCCGTAGGGCGCTAACTGAGGCTCAGTAAGTTCTAAGGGAAAAGAAAGCACATCGGTGGCTTTATTAATAGAACGCCATTCTTTATTGATCTGGCGAATAGTGCGATCTGAAACTATAGCCACCGAAAGAGAGCCCCGAGCAAAAATAGCCTTCAAATCTTTTTTAGGTAGCCAGCGCGGCGGTCGCTGCAAGAGATTTTGACTAAGACCCTCGGTCAAAGCGGCATAGTCTGCCTTGAGCTCTTCCCAGTCGAGCTCAAGCTTGCGCTGGCGGTTATGAAACGCAATCTTCACTTCTTCTTGCGTGCTCCTTGCTTACATGTTAGGATTTGGCCATAGAAAACCAATTTTTAGTCGTTAGCTAGTCAGAGATGTGATTAGCCTACGGCATTTTTGTGTTTGTGCATATTTTGCACCCGGCAACCCTTTACTGCCGCCGACTGCACGTTGGTTATTTCACTCTAGACATTATTCATGCCAGATAGCAAAAACCCTAATAACAAAAACGATAATGAAGCTATAAAGAAAGTTACAGACCTCACCGAAGAAGTGGTTAAAGGCCTGGGCTTCGAACTAGTTGATATTCATTTTGGCCAGCATGGCAGACAAAAGATTGTCGAAATAACTATCTACAATCCAGGCGGAAGCGTCGGTTTGACAG
>CAJXZK010000310.1 GCA_913063055.1 uncultured bacterium | reverse complement strand
TCTCGCACTACCTTCCGCACCATTTCCTTGGCGATGGCTAGTACTTCCTGATTCATCAAATTTTTTGTTTTCAATATCGACTTCAGCAGAGTTTGGCTAGGCTTCGCTTTTGCTAGAATCGTTGGATCTTGCAGGAATTCTGTAATTTCATAACGTTCAAGAGCATCTCGTTCCATCTTCTCGCAAGCTTTTTGAGGAAAGAGTTCTTGGATTGAATTGATCCAGTCCGGAACGTTAAACTGTGTGTCGCCGAGATTGGCAGACCGCTCTGTCGACTTACTGCCAGAGCCTCGGGTGTTACGGTTGCCAGCGTATTCTCTGTCGTAAAGGTAGGCAAGCATTTCCTCGCGCCTAGACCAAGCGTCAGTAGAGTCGTCCTGCTTCTGACTCTTGCCAGGCCCAGACTTGTCTCTCTCCTTCCTTATACCAAGAATCAGCCGCCATCTCTGTTCAGCGTGCCGATGCTCTCCTTGATTTTGTTTGCTCATGGTTGCCTCAAGCCATACCGATCGATGATTGCCTGTGCCTTTTCCTCTACCTGCATTACCTTGAAGGTGCGCTCTGGATCTATTTCTAGGTTGATTTCTACTGTATTCTCATTCCCTTGCTGAATCTTTAGAAGGTTTTGCAGCAGGAGTGCTTTTTCGCGTGGCGAATATTTACTGAAGGCAATTCGGAGGCTTGGTACTGTTATGAGGAAATCAGGATCGCTGAAGGCTTCTATAATTGTGTTTATAGTTTCGATAATCGCAAAATCGGAATGTGCTAAGTTTCCAGCCAATGTTAGCAAGCCTAAAACGAAATCGCCGATCTGTTCAGGAAGCGAAAATTGAAGCAGTCCCTCCGCTATTTGAGCTTCCTCTGGTGCGTCTAGTTGCCAGAGGGCCCCAGCTAATGCTCCTGCAATCAGCGCACTGCAACCCTCCTGGTTGCGAGCACGAGCCAGGCTATTAGCGACAATTTTTGAGTCTAGTTTGAACTTTGCAGCATGAAACTGAACTATCTCAACAATGAGCTTTATACCGCCTACAAATTCTTCTGACGCGCTTGTGCCTTGATATTCTAATAACCAGAGAGCCCTATCAAAGCAGAGCTTGAGCAAGGCCTGAATGGCTTCCAGTGGTCTTACTGCGAAGATTTTTTGATAATATAGAAGGTCGAGCATTGAGCCTAGGCCCGCTACAACAGAAAGCAAAGAGCAGTCGGTGTATACAATATCTTCCATCTGCTCAAATAACTCATCTGATAGTTCCGTAAGTGCCATTAGGCATGATTGCATCAGTGACATTGCTACTGTATCGCTGTTTGAATGACTACTGTTTATGCGCTCTCTGATCTTGTTAGTGACAGCTTCTTCGATAGTTGCACCCCAAGCTGCTGCTTCAATGCAGCTGGCATGGAAGTTAGGGGTCTGTCTAATTTCCCATTTCTCAATAACCTGGCCAGTTTCATCACCCGTCAGCCCAGTGAATTGTATTCGGGAAATTCCGGCAATGTTCAAATTTGTCAATCGATGTAGAATTTGACTCTTACTGCGCTCTATTTCGATATCTAGATTGAGTTCGAAGAGATTTTGAGAAGTCGTCGGTGTTAGTTGATACTGCTCCATAATTGTTTGGATTGCAAGTGTTAGAGGCGGAAGCTTTGTTTTGCTTGAGAGTCTGCCTTGTCTAGAACCGCGAAATATATTCCGTAATTCGCAAACCAGTGGATGTTCGTCTTCGAAACTGAGCTCGTCTTTGGCAACAGCTGAAGTGATTCCATCCATCAAGTCTTGCCGAAAAATGACCTTGTGTCCACGAAGAGCGGCTAGGCCAGCAGCCATACTCTGGGCTGTTATTACATCAGCAGTGGAGATCAACTGTTTCTTTTTGCGCAATGCCGCGACTGCCTGGCTTAAGAGCATGCTGTGAGTGTTCTGCATCTTATTTTGAATTCGATCTTGCCAAGCTTGAAAATAGAATCCTGGCGAGGGCAGACCAGCTTCATAGCCTTTGTATGCATCTAATCGCTTGTCGCTAAAAGGTGTTAGTGTGCAGCCGTATTGAAGGTCCGCAACAGCCGAAGAGAGTGCAGGTGTTTCTAACAAAATTGCTGGGTCTTCTATGGGTAATTCCGCGGCATTTTCTCTAAGTATTTGGAGAATGCCAGCACTGTGGAAGCCTCCGGTAATAACTAAAATGTTTCCTTTGGTTGTTTCTAAGCAACTTAGTATTTTCGCTGCCATGAAGGTTTCACGTACAATCGTTTCTTGATCTAACGTCACGCTTTCTCGCATGTTAAGGCATATGCCATGGGCTATTCGCATGTAATCTTCAAAATTGAGATGGTTGTCCGACTCTATAAGCTTGTCCCAGAGTGCATCAAAATCAGCTACAGCAAAACGTTCATATAAAGAGCCTAAGAGATCGCTTTTGTTGATCTCACCATCGCTGTAGCGATGATTGTGATTGCAGTGATCAGCAAATCGGTGCAATGGGAGATCAATGAATTCAACATGAGAGCCAATCTCTAGACCGCGCTTAATAGCTACGTATTCAGGGGAGTGCTCATTGAAAGGATAAAACACTCCGCTGGTGGCATTCTTACTTCTGCAATATGAGTAAATTGCGATTGGAAAATCGTGGTCTAGGGCTAGTTCGGATAATTCACCGTTGAAATTTTCTGGCCCTTCCACAAGTATCGCTTCTGGGCGGCGTTCTATTATGTATTGGTCAATCAGAACAGCAGCTGTAGGACTGTGGTGCCGTACAGGAAAGAACTGAATACGGCCGCGCTCGAGATGCTCACTTTCTAGTAGATCTTGATAGTTGTTAGTTTGCATCGAACAATAGTGATCTTGCTTCGAAGAGATTCTGCCAGTTTTCGCCGCTGCGCTTTGCTACGCAATTGTTGAAGTATTGCAGAAGCTTCTTTCGATCATCTGGCGAGTCTTTTATTGCTGATCCAAGCATGCCGTGAACAATATGGCCTGGAACGGTTTTACCGCTTTGGTAATAGTGGGCATAAAGACCGGCCATGTAGCCAGTGGAAATCGCTTCAGCTACACTCATTACAGTTGAGAGTGGCTCCATCGCCTGACCTTCCATGCTCTTTGCCTGTCTTAATTCGTGAAATGATTTGGTCAAAACCTCAATAACGTTGTCCGGTAGTTCTAAAGCAATGCCATCCTCTGCAAACATTTTAGAGGTTTCACGTTTGACTAGAGCCATTTCGCTTTTGATGTCTGAAATAGGCTGCAGTGTTTCGAAATTGAACCGGCGCTTGAGAGCGGCACTCATTTCGTTAACTCCGCGATCTCTTGTGTTGGCTGTGGCAATAACGTTAAATCCCACCGCTGCGTAAAGAGAATTGCCTTCTCCCAATTCTGGCACTGCTAGAAGCTTTTCTGAAAGTATTGAGAGTAGGCAATCTTGTACTTCAAGGGGACAGCGGGTAATCTCTTCGAAGCGCACGAGCTTGCCTTTGCTCATTCCTTGATAAATTGGTGCTGGTACTAAAGATTTTTCGCTTGGTCCTTCTGCCAAAAGCAAGGCGTAATTCCAGGAATAGCGGATTTGATCTTCTGTTGTGCCGGCACTACCTTGAATTGTAAGGCTGGAATCACCGCTGATAGCTGCTGCAAGTAATTCGCTAAGTAAGCTTTTAGCTGTACCGGGCTCGCCTATGAGCATGAGAGCTCTGTTGGTTGCAAGGGCCACCACGCACCGCTCGATTGTGGTGCGTTCACCGACAAATTTTGCGGATATGTTTTGATTGGCATCGCCGAGAATAAATCGCACCACTGACTCGGGCGAAATTAGCCAACCGCGAGGTTTCGCTTTGTTCTTGTCCGCTTTTACAAGAGTCGCTAATTCGTCTTTAAATAGCAACTCCGCTGGCTTTCGTTGAATTTCGCTTTTGCTCATCAAGCTTCCTTTGCCTTTGAGGCAAGTACTGAGAGGTCTGTGTATACTTCTGCCATAACCACCGGATCTACTTCAGCAAAATCAAGACCTACTGTTTGATTGGCTGCGTTAGAGTATCGGAAGCTGTAGCCATCGCTTTTTTCGTGTCCTTTGAAAAAGTGAATGGCTTCGATTTTCTGCATCTCAGACATTCGTGGATCGCCCGAATATATTCCGGTATATGAGATTGAGGCTGTAATGTCCTTACCTGGGAAATACTTGTTGTGACCGTAGTAGGCCCCACCATCCACTACTTGCCACCTTTCCCAATCGCGACTTTCGAGCACGCTTGGGACATAGACCGCTTCAATTTCAACGCTCATGATTGAGTTAAATCTGTTGCTTTTCAGTTCTTCATCGCTTGGTCTATTTATCGCTCTACCTATTTGAGCAAATGGTGCCGCCAACTCATAGTCTGTAAGAATTTGACCCCAGGCCGCTAGAGTTGTGGCCTCAAGCTCTAAGGCATGAGCTATACCTACAATTGAGGCCTCAGGTAAGATATATGTTTTTTCAGCGCTATCGGAAAAGTCGCGCTCTTCCGTGATTCTGAAAGTGGAGACCACCTTTCCATCTTCACTATAAACTGCCCATATTATTGGTTTGCAAATATGCCAGAGAAGAGGATGATTGACAAATAGGCTAACAAATTCTTCGGCAGACCATCTTCTTCCACTAATCATTGCCAGTTCAAGCCGTTTAGATTGGGCTTGTGCTACTGCTCTAATCTGCTTCTTTAGATCTTTCCATGCGACAAGTGCCGTTGCGGCTTTGTCTGGATCGTCGTCTTTGTTGGCTGCCGGTAGATCTGCTTTCACCTTACCGCCTGCATCTCGGACATAGGCCTTTAAATCAGGACCTAATACAAATTGAAATTGCCGATTGCCAAAATCGAAAGTACGGTTGCCTCTTTCGTCTAGCCCACAGGACGGAACGATGCGATCTTCGAGTTGCGAGGGTGAGAGATTGCGCATTTTTGCAATTTCAGCAATTATGATTTGAGCCCTATTGCGCAGAGATTTGAGGGATGCTGATTGTGAGACTCGATGAATCAGCATAAGTGATCCGTCTGTGCCTGCTGCCTTAATGCACTCCAAGCCGTAACCGGCCCGTGCCGAATTTCCTGAACCGCGCCATTCTTTCATCAGTGGCAAAAGTTTGAAGACCGTTTTCTCTGACGCTAGTATGCCAATGCCTAGCATGCACCACTTTTCCTTGGTTGGAGCTTGTTCCAAGAGCCAACGTTCAAAGACACCCCACAGGAAAGCATCGAAAAAGCCTCTTTGAGTGCTTTCGCGCAGAGCTAAGAGCAAAGGGTGTATTTGATCTGGGCTGCTGGCCTTTATGGCAAGCAGTATTTGAACTTGCTCTTCATAGCTCAAACAATAACCGTCAATTACTGTTGGATCGTGTCCCACACCGGTGAGCCAAGTTGGGAGGGCCGCCATTTTCAGTTTATGCGCGAGAAATATCTTCTCAAGCCATTCTGGTCTACCAGCTCGAGCTAGTTTCATGTGCTCTTCTTCGCTTCTCTGCTTAAGTTCGTCGAATCTCTTTTCTGCCTCCTCCGACAAAGTGCTTCTATCGACACGGAGTATTAGATCTCGGCTGTAGATTTGCGCTTTCGTTGCCAGCTCGCCCTTGCCATCAATAATTGTGGTCAAGCCTTCGAAGGTTAATTGGGTGTTCTTGTCAAACCATTTCATACACTTCGCGCGGAAGGCTGGTACTTGGCTCAGTTCGAAAATCGCGGCCGCGGCTTCCGCTGAATGGGCTTTTAATAATGGTTCGAGAAAGATCTCAGCTCTGCTCCACGAGTATTTCGCCTGGGTGTAAGGTATGCCATATTCATGGGCAAAGCGGGCTACCGGTTCTATTTCGTGAGCTCCCATGTGTGCAAACCATGTGATGCAATCTCCGCTGAAAGCCAATCTTAGCTTGAGGCGCTCTAAGTGCTTTTTTACAAGTGTTGGTGAATTGAGGCCACCAATAAGAATTTGAGGGCGCACAAGTCCACCAAAACTTTTCTGCTCCGCGTAGAAACCATCAGGAATTGATTCAATTACAGGGAGTAGCTGTTCGTGTAATCCGAATATCCCTGCGATCAAATAGCAAAGTGGTATTTCTTCTTGTGGTTCGTGGGCCAGCCAGCTATGTCGTTCAATTTCCTTTTTTAGATAGTCTCGCAAGCGCTCGAGATCGCATTCGGAAATGT
>CAJXZK010000309.1 GCA_913063055.1 uncultured bacterium | reverse complement strand
GTCTCTAAACAAATTTTAGATCAACGAAAGGCGCAGCTATTCGAAATAATCGAGGGCTAACCCCAGGAAACCTCAAAAATTATGACGAGCTACCATAAAAGCACATCAATTTGGTTGGTCGTAAACACCCTCATTTTGGCCCTTGCAAGCTCATATATTTTAGAGTTCACAGCAATTGGTTGTGAAATATCCAACCAGTCTGACCGCCTGGATGTAATAGACAAAATTGATCAGTTCCCCAAGGACACACCCAACACCGTACTGATGCTCGGCTCATCGCTAGGTATATTTCCCGCAGCCCTAGCTGATTTCAGAGAATTTGGAGAACCGAAACCAGGAGCTGACAAATTCCTCCACTACTCTTCTTATCGTTATCTAGACAAATTACTAAGCGCAGATAATGGCTCTCCCGTCAAAACTCTAAACCTGTCGAACCAGGGTGGCATGACTTCCGAAGACCTGCTCTTGCTAAAAGGCGCATTCAAAGCTGGGATCAATCCAAAATTAGTTATTTTGCTAACCGGCCCAAGAGATTTTCTTGATCACCGAACCAATAAAATTGGCGAATCGAAACTATCCAAGGCTCTGCTAGTGCGAATTTCTGATTCACTCTGGAATTTTTCCGATACACCAACGGCAAATCTTGAGACCCTGGCTAGTCGATTTCTCCCCCTATTCCTCCAGCGAGATGCCGTAACCAAGTTTTTAACCACAGGCCTGAAGAAGACAATCGCTTTTGTTTGGAACAAACCCTATCGTGACAAACCAGTGGCAACCGGCGGCTCCCTCGAATCAATCAAAGACGAGCCTGGTTCACCTGAAATGATGAACTTCTATACGGCTAACTACAAAATTAGATATCTTCCGATTGACTGGCAAAGATGGAAATTAGAAAGTGACGCCCTGGGGCAAATAGTTCAATTTTGCCAACAACGAAAAGTTCCACTACTGATAGTGGCAATGCCTCTCACTAGCAGCAACCGCGATCTTCTGCCAGCCGATTTTATTAGCAAGCATCAAAGCATGTTGGCCCAGTTATTCAATAAGAACAAAGACAGTGCCGTGCTACTCGATTTGTTTGCCAGTGATCAATTTGATATTGAAGACTATATGGACACAGTGCACCTGAGATCATGCGGTGGCATGAAACTAGCAAAGATGATTCAAGCAAAACTAGCGAAATTAGGCTGGCTCACTGCCGGGCAAAAATCTAGCCCTACAAATTGATCTTAGTGAGCAAAAGCTCTTTGTCTTTAGCATTAAAGTTGTTAGCGGTAGCAGCCGAAGCCCGGTTAAAGCCCCCGCCCAACTTAGCACCAACCACATAAGTTGGCCGAGCGCGGCTCTCATTAAGCACACTCGAAAGATAAACAGCAACTACACCAGTACAAATAATTTGCAAACCAGTAAACAAGCCCAAGCTTGAAATTACTATGGTTGGCCAATAAGCCGCTCCCGTTGCAAACACCAAGCTAGCTACCAAGGCTAGAGCAGAAAAGGCAGCAACAACAGCACCAACTACAGCAATGGCATACAAAGGCATGATACTGAAAGCAAGAATGCCATCCATTGCCAGAGTCAAAAGCTTCTTCAGTGTATAGGTACTCTCGCCAACTTCGCGTGCACCGCGGTCAATAGAGATGCCAATTTGACTGAAGCCCAACCAGGGAATCATGCCGCGTAAAAATCTGGTCTTTTCGGGAAGAGCGGCCAGAGCATCAACGACCTTGCGATCCATCAGGCGATAGTCGCCAGAATCGAAAGGAATCTGCACCGACGAAATCGAGCCGAGCACACGATAAAAGATGAAAGCAGAAGCACGCTTGAGGAAGCGATCACGACGAGCCTGTCTTTGCGCAAAGACGACGTCATAACCTTCTTTCCAGCGCTCTAACATCTGAGGAATCAGTTCAGGAGGATCCTGTAAATCAGAATCGATGTTGATTACAGCCAGACCTTCTGAATGATCGAGACCGCAAGTTATGGCCGCTTGCTGGCCGAAATTGCGAGAAAGCTCAACTAATTTGACTTTGTCATTGTCGGCAGCGAGCTGGCGCAACGCCATGGTGGCGGGAGGACGAGAGCCATCGTTAACAAAAATGATTTCGTAGCTAGTGCCAGTAGGCGTGATGATCTGGTCGAGCCGCTTAATCACATTAGCTAAGTTGCGCGGGTCTTCGTTATATACAGCGACTATTACTGAAAGCTCTATCAAAATTCCTCAACGCTGCGGTGCCGGGATGAATCTCTGGCAATTGCCAACAACTGAGCAATTGTCCAACAGACTCGGCTCTTGGTCAACTTGGCAATTCTAATCTAACCAAATCTGGCGGCCCTAAGACTTGGCCAATTGGAGGGATTTAATCCAATTCCAGCTGATTTCGACTCCCTTGATTAAGGGAACTTCAGGTTGCCAGTTCAAATATGTCTTGGCTCTATGAATATCTAGGACGTTAATAGGTACATCCACAGAGCGCGACTCAGTGTATTCCACCGTGACATGGGGACCCACCACAGACCTGATGGTTTCTACAATTTGGTTGAGCGAATGACCCTCACCAGAGCCAATATTGAAAATACGTGGCGATGAATTATCTTTGGGCTCATACTGAGCGGCACATAAGAGAGCTTTAACAGCATCAGTGATGTATATATAATCTCGTACTACTTCACCATCGCCCCAGATAGCAATTGGTTGCTCGCGGGCAATGTGGCCGAGAAACACGCCAATAGCACCCTGCTTAGCATTCGGGTTCTGTAGCTCGCCGTAGGGGTTAGAAAAGCGAGCGACAACATACTCAAGGCCATGAATGCGTTGAAATAGATGCAAGTACTTTTCTATGGCGAGCTTCGTGATGCCGTATGAACAAATAGGCTCATTGGTGTGATCTTCTGAAATCAAATCGGTTTGAGGTACACCATATACAGTGCCACCAGAAGAAACAAAAACGAACTTGCGCACTTTCTCTTTCAAGCACTCATTGAGGAGCTGAATAGTGGCAACCACATTAGAAGTGACATCGTGAATGGGATCATCATTTGAAGTCTGAGGCAGAGTGTTATAGGCCAGGTGGAAAACCCAATCTATTCCTCGCACAGCTTCTTCGACTTCGTGGTGATTCCCAAGCTCGCCAACAAAATATTCGACATCGGGCCGCTCTGGCCGAAATCTATTGGGATAGCGATCAAAAACCCTGACCTCGTGACCTTCGGCCCGCAGAAGGTCGACTAGATGGGCTCCAATAAATCCGTTTCCGCCAGTAACTAAAGCTTTCATTTAACCAGGCCGCACAGTGAGCAGTTCTTCATAGACAGATTCTATATCATCAACCATCTCACCAACGGTGCGCTCCGGCTTGATGTTACTGGCAAACTTAGGCAGTAAATCTCTGTCTTCCAGCACTGCTGTTAATTGTTGCAGCAGTGAGCGGTAATCATTAAGTTTGAACAATAATCCATTTTCACCATGTTTGACAAGCTCAGACATACCTCCCAGGTCAGTAACAATAAGAGGAGTCAAGGTAGCCAAAGCTGATTGCATAACTAAAGGAGTATTCTCGTACCAGCGAGAAGGCACAACTAGCACGTCAATTTCTTCCATGACAGAACCGAGCTGATCATTAGGGAAAGTACCGAGGAAAGCAACGTTGGCACCGGCCGGCCCAGCCTTAGCCACCAAAGACTTAAGCGTATTAAAATATCGAGGAAACTGGTTAGTATCGCCATAAAGCTTAAGTTGAGCCCCAGCAGCCAACTTAGCTGGCAATTCGAGAAAAGCCTTAAGCAGCAAGTCAACGCCTTTATGCTCGAAGAAAGTGCCAATATAACCAATTCGCAGCACACTAGACGGCTTCTTTACTTGATGGCTATCGAGCTTCGAAGTGTCAATACCAAAGGGCACATGCTTAATCAACTGACTATGAATGCCATTTTCGACAAATATGTCACGCATAAGCTTGGTGGGCACCAAAATCTTGGCTAGCGAATTGGCACTGTTCTTCAAGAGTTCTGGTCGAGCGAGAGTAGCTTGAATAGCCGCCGGAGCTTTAGCTCCTCGATACAAATTGCTGAGCATAGTCACTGCCACGCACTTAACCGGTGCGGCCAAGCCGTCGAGACCAGCTCCAATAGCAGGATACTTAGAAGAAATGGCCTCAACAATTTCCTGATCAGGAGGCAAAAGTTTGGGCGTGTAGCAATCCAAGCACTTAAGAGCAAGGGGGCCAGGCCCACGGCAAACCGCGCCATCAGGCCTTTTAAGTTGAACAATGGGGCAGACGAACCAAAAATCAGTAGAGTAAAACACCACCGGCACTGACTGTTCGTGGCAAGCTTCAATCACTGAAGCCGAGAGATTCTGAGCATGAACAATCTGAACAATGTCTGGATTGAAATCCTGCAAAATCTTAGCGAAATGAGTTTTTATGTGAGGATGATAATATTCGAAACTAAATTTGAATTCTTTTAGTCGCAGAGTCTCTTCAACGATATGAACTGGTACACCTTCGAATTCATAGTCACGACTCAGTTTGCTGTCTGCACTAGCCTGGCCAGAAACACCCTCATTTCTTCTACGAGCATCAAGGTCTGGCGGATTGGCAGCCACAATTTTTACTTCGTAGCCGCGCTGTTTTAACTCTTGGGCGATCTTTAGCGTGAGCACTTCAGTGCCCGCTCTATGCTCAGGGAAAAACTTATGAGCAGTAAGTAATACTCTTCTCATGGCAAAATCTTTGTGAACTTTCATCGTTAGCCAGCCCTGATGGCCTGCGAGTGCATATGTTACCAGGAATTTAGAGATATAAAGCTGTAAGCTCGGCTTCTGGTTAGCATTGCAAGCTAGAATTAGCAGCTATGCGTATATGTTTACTTTCAAGAGAATACCCGCCAGATACAGGCTTTGGTGGAATTGCCACCTTCACTAAACACTTGGCCCACGGACTGAAAAATCTCGGTCATGACGTTGTTGTAGTGGCTTTGGCGAAGGACAAGGCTAAATTAGCTGACGACAACGGCATCCCAGTTCATCGGGTAGAAGCTTATCCATTTACCTCCAAGTTGTCTGCATTGAGCATGTGCATTCCCTATAGCAAATATGTGCTGTTCTGCTGCACTGCGCTTTGGGATAAATTTGCTCAACTTCATGCGGAAAAACCCTTTGATGTTATCGACACACCGGAGCTGCTTGCAGAAGGCATTATCCCAGCCGTAACCCAAACTGTTCCGCAGGTAATACGTCTTTATACTCCCCATTCAAAATTCATTGCTGAAAAGTTGCACAACGTAGTTCCTTCTTTTGATCATCAATTTGTCGCACTTCTTGAGCGCATTGCCATGCTAGAAGCGGCTGTTCTTACCTCGCCAAGCAACGATCTAGCCGAATTCGTGGCCGGAGATTTAGGCATTAAAGAAAGTCAAATACAAATCGTCAGAAATCCTATAGATACTCAAATATTCACACCCGACGGCGACAAAGCACTTCCACCAACCGAGAAACTACGGCTCCTTTTCGTCGGCCGCCTCGAAGGTCGCAAGGGCATAACATATCTAGTCGATGCAATTCCTAAAATAGTGGCAACATGCCCTGACGTAGAATTTGTAATTATCGGTGACGACACGACCACGGCCGAAGGGATGACTTCTGTACTGACTGGTCTGAAGAAATCCCTGTCTGACAGTAATTGTTCCAAATATGTCACGTTCATTGATCGCATTAGCCTCGACGCGCTGCCTAGCTACTACCGCAGCGCCGATCTCTCAGTCGTTCCCTCAGTCTATGACAATTCACCATATACGTGCCTAGAAGCAATGGCCTGCGGCAGACCTGTCATTGGTACCGATGCCGGTGGCACAAAAGAGTACATAGAGCACAATGTTTCTGGCTTAATTATTCCAGCCTGTGATAGCAATGCTATTGCTGAAGCCTGCATTAAGTTACTGACAGACAAAACAGAAAGAACTAGGCTAAGCCAAGGTGCTCGTCAACGGGCTATCAAATACTTTGACCGCACCGAAATTGCCAGAGAAACAGTCAAATGCTATGAACTAGCGACCAGACTTCACAATGAGCGCAGGCACTCACAGGCAGCTCACAGCCTCTACCTGTCTCTTATACACATCTGACGCTGCCGACGAATAGAGAGGTGTAGATCTCGGTGGTCGCCGTATCATTA
>CAJXZK010000308.1 GCA_913063055.1 uncultured bacterium | reverse complement strand
ATGATACGGCGACCACCGAGATCTACACCTCTCTATTCGTCGGCAGCGTCAGATGTGTATAAGAGACAGGTATGGGGGTGGTGTATAAGGTTGAACATTCTCAGCTGAACAAAATTCTCGCCCTCAAGATTCTAAAGACCAATCAGCTTTCAGAAGCGGTTTGGCAGCGCTTTCGCAATGAAGCACAGGCCATCGCTAGGCTGGAACACCGAAACATCGTAAAAATCTACGACATGAATCAGACCGACGGCGGCAGGCCCTACTACACAATGGATTTTCTTACCGGTGAATCATTGGCCGACCTCCTCAAGGGTAATAAGACATTATCGCTAAGCCAAGCTCTCCACATCTTTCGGCAGGTATGCTCTGGTCTTGCCTATGCTCATTCGCGCGGTATTATTCATCGCGATATTAAACCGGCCAATATCATGCTGTTGGGCAATGCTACAGCAGAGCCGCTTCAGGTCAAGATTGTCGACTTTGGCATTGCCAAATTGGTAGACGATGATGGTCATACCATTCAAGGCGTAACCAGGCCAGGAGAGGTCTTCGGTAGCCCTTTGTACATGAGCCCTGAGCAATGCACAGGCAGCAAACTCGATGGTCGTTCCGATATGTACTCTGTTGCTGTAACTATGTTCAAGGCCCTCACTGGTATTACTCCTTTTCGCGGCCGCACAGCCATCGAAACAACAATGATGCATCAATCAGATGCGCCACCGCTGTTGAACTCGGTTTCACCTGATTTGCAGTATCCGGCAAAGCTAGAGCGCATCATCGATAAGATGTTGTCTAAGTCACCAGAGCAGCGCTATCAATCACTAGCTGAAGTTGAGAATGAATTACAAAAGATACAGATCAAAATTGGGCAGGCATCACCAGTGGTATCATCCATTGATCAAGTTCATCCTAATCAGGAGGAGCATGATTCGGATGAATTGACGGAGCAGACGGAGACTGTAAGTGCCACAGGTGAAGGAACAATCGAGCAGAAACACCACAATTTAAAGTGGTCGTTAATTCTACTGGTTGCTTCTAGTACCGTTGTTTTGGCTAGTGCAATTTTATACGCCTTGACCGGACCGCTTTCTGCAAAAAAACTTAAGCCGATCGGGCCTACAGCCCGATTAAGTAGTCCTTTGGATGACTATAAAAAGATGGATCCATACGATTCAATGGTGACAAACGCGGTGGGCCAGAA
Source organism: uncultured bacterium (assembly GCA_913063055.1). Taxonomy (GTDB): domain Bacteria; phylum Cyanobacteriota; class Vampirovibrionia; order Obscuribacterales; family Obscuribacteraceae. The sequence continues at coordinate 5,008 of CAJXZK010000308.1, read as the reverse complement.
AGGACAAGACCGAACAGATCCGTTAGACGAAAGTAAATCACCGGCTATTCAGAAGTTTCTAGAGCAAAGGTTCAAGCCATTTTCGCAGCAGAAATTATTGCCGAACGGCGCTAGTCAATTGAAGTTCGAATTTCCCCAAGAATTCTCTCTTGGCACTGTGAAATTAACTCAGACTAAAGACATTCGCAATACCTCGAGTCCGAAAATCCCTGCTCAAGGACCACTGCTGGTGCCGCCTGGAGCTGCAGTGCGATTTGAACCTGCAGACGTGATTGGCGATTATCCCCAGCTCTTATCTTATTTTCAGTCTAACGACTTGCAGACTTTGCGCATTCCAGCAACAGCAAGCCGAAGTGACGAGCTAATTTCAAACATAGCTCGATTAAAGGGTTTAGATTGTCTGGAATTAGCTGACTGTAAGCTCGAGGCCAGCGATCTCAAAACACTTGAGTCTTTGAAAAATTTGAGAGCACTTAACCTCAGTCGTTGTAATCTAGGCGGCGACGACTTGGCTGGCTCGGCACTGCTTTCACAAGTAGGGCATCTCAATATTGAAGCTGTGAAAAATATTGGTCCTGTTATCGATGGTCTGAATCCAAATATTTTCGGACTCGTACTGAATCGCTGCCAATGCAACGCCCGCGAGCTAGAGAAAGTCGCTAAATTGAGAAATCTTAGAGCTTTGTACCTGAACGGCTGTAAGATTACCGATAAAGATTTGAGCTCTTTGGTAGGCACGAAGAGCTTAGTGGTACTTGATCTTGAGGGTTGTGATAATTTGACAAAAGACTCTTTGCTAAGCATTCAGAATATTAAGAGTTTGGGTTTCTTGAAACTACCAGCACAACTCGATTCGCAAGAGTTTCATTTAATTTTACGCTCGCAGCAACCAAGGCTCCAGTTTGATCTGCCTTAAGGTAAAATCTAAGCACTGTTTGTTTTTTGAGGATAGCCGTGTCACTTTCAACTATTAAAGAAGCCATTGCCAGTGGCAAAATGACCTGCCCCACTTGCAAAAAACCAGTTAAGTCATTCGAGAAATTTGTAGAGATGACTGAGTCTGTTTGGGACGGTGCTGGTGATTCGAATCTTGAAACTAAGGGCTCAAAAGTCACTCTGGTATGCGGCAATGCCGGCTGTGACTGGAAAGAGCGCACAGAGTACTGGGGCGAATATATCACCGGCTAAATTTAGTTGGTTTCTACTTCGGTCTTTACTTCGCTGGCGGGCACAGCAACTTTTTCGCTAGATTCTGCGGCGGGAGTGGCTGGTTTCTCTGTCTTTGCCGCTTCTTCCACTGGCTTTGCCGCTGGCGGAGGAGCAACTGGCTGAGGGTTTAACTTGCTTTCCAGTGTTGTTGCTTTCTTATTTGTCTCTTCTGCTTCGACGCTATTACCTTGAGCTAATTGCACTTCAGACAGCTTCTTGAGTGTGTTGACAACATCTCTGCTGTCGCCAGTGGCGCGCAGTCGAACATTGACAGCTTGCTTCAAAAGCGACTCGGAGGCTCCCAGGTGACCGCGCTCACGCAGAGTAATGGCTAGGCGCTCAAGCTTCTGAGCCTCTTCGATTTGGTCCAGAGGATTATCGCTTTTGGCTGGATGAGCCGTGCTATCGGTAGCAGCTTTGTGAAAAGCTGTCTCTATCTCATTCAAGCGACTTTCGCGAGCTGCGAGGTTCTCTAGAGCCCTAGCCAGCGCGTCTGTCGCGATATTTTTGTCTTTTTCGTTGCCGTTCTCGGCCAGTGACTGAAGGGCCGAAACTGTTCCAGGGCTTGAGAAAATCTGGGCAAACTTGGTAGCTAACTCAGCATTGGTCAGCGATGAAATGGCAAGAATAGCAGCCCGTTTGCTTTGGTCGTTGCCCATGAGGTGGGGGATAAATTTCTCAATGGTTTGAATCTCTTGCAAGCGCAGCTGTTGCTGGTTGTAGGTATAGGTAAACCAGCCGCCCATTACAAAGATGAGTGCCCCTGAGATGATGGGAGCCACCGCTCCCAGCTTGTCCCAGACATCTTTCTTGGCCTTGCTGTGGATATGCTCAGGGTCTAGCTCTAAGCGCTCATCAGGGTCAAACGTATCGCGCTGCGATTTCACAATGTCAAACAACTTCATCTTCATAACCCAATAAGAATACAAGTGCAGACCACCACTTGTCGACCTTTATTGAGACAATAGACCCCTATTGTTATGTTCAGTATTCGAACTTGTAAGTGGAAGGTAAATATCTTGAGATCAATCGTCATTACAGCAGCGGGCGGCCCCGAGGTATTGCAGTTACAGACGCGCTCTAAGCCACTTTACTCAGCTGAGCAAATTCTAGTGGCGATCAAAGCAACAGCAATTAACAGAGCCGATACCCTGCAGCGTAAAGGCAAGTATCCGGCCCCAGCCGATGTAGTCCAAGACGTCTTGGGCCTTGAGTATGCTGGAATTGTTGAGGCCGTGGGTGCAAACGTAAATGCAGGCGACTTTAAGGCTGGCGATCGTGTCTTCGGTTTAGCGCCAGCCGGCACTTATCAGGAATATATTGCTGTTGACGCCTCTACAGTTATGCATATTCCGGCCAATCTCTCTTACGTTGAGGCTGCGGCCGTTCCGGAGGCCTATATCACGGCCTATGATGCTATTTGCTTACAAGCAGAGCTTAAGGCCCAAGAGACCTTGCTGGTGAGCGCTGCAGCCAGTGGCGTAGGAATCGCCGCTGCCCAAATCGCTAAAGCGATGAATGTAAAAGTAATTGGCACAGTAAGGCAGCAGGCTAAAGCTGAGCGAATAAAAGCACTGTTTGACCATGTGCTGACAATTGAAGGTGGCCAGTTTGCTGAAGCAGTCAATGCCATCGCTCCAAACTCTGGCGTGGACGTGGTTCTTGAATTAGTTGGTGGCAATTATGTAGAAGAAGATCTCAAATGCGTGCGCCGCCTCGGTCGCATCATGGTAGTGGGTCTATTGGCGGGACCCAAGTGCGAACTTAATCTGGCAGCCCTTCTGACAAAGCGCATTACTGTTAGAGGAACATCATTGCGATCGCGCAGCAATGATGAAAAAGCAAAGGTTACCAGAGCTTTTGAAGCGAATATTCTGCCCTATTTTGTTAGTGGCTCAATCAAGCCAATTATCGAAAAGGTCTTCCCTCTAGAGCAAGCTGCTGCTGCGCACGCACTAATGGAGGCTGATCAAAACATTGGCAAGATAGTGTTAAATCTTGAGCTCAATTCCAATGGCTAATTTTAGTCTTGCCACTACAGATGATGGCTCGCTTTCTCTCCACGAAAACAATCTAGACGAGTTGTATCACAACCGTGCTGGTGCATATACAGAGGCGGTCACAAACTATGTTGAGCCGGCCTTGCAGTTCCTTCAGCTTGCTCGACCTGGTGGATCGTTGCAAGTATTGGATAGTTGCTTTGGCCTGGGCTATAACAGCCTTGCTCTTGCTAATCACCTAGCAATCTCAAAGCAGTTTTCATTGCAGGTCGATGCCGTTGAATTAGATCCAGAAGTACTGGCCGTAGTGCCAGAGGTGCTGGCGCAGCCATGTTTTGCTGCTTTAAAAAATCAGACCCTGGCAAACTTGAATTTTAGAGTCAATGTCTGCGATCTTCGTCAGTTCTTGCTTGAGAGGGCTTCTTCTCAGTATACGAACTATGACCTAATTTACCACGATCCTTTTTCGCCAAAGAAAGTCCCGGAGCTGTGGAGCGTCGACCTCTTTCGCCATTACTTCCAGTCAATGGCAGAGGACAGTGCGCTCTTGACCTATGCTAGTGCTCCAGCTGTTCGCGGTGCCTTGATTTCACTGGGCTTTAGTGTCTTCCGCACCACTGGCCTTGGGCGCAAAAACGGTGGCACCATTGCAATAAAGACGAGCAACAAAGAACTAGTGCATGAGCTACTTTCTATGCCAAATTCTTGTATTTTTGAAATTGCCGGTGAAGAGTTGCGTCGTCTCGGCAAAAGCTCACAGGTGCCCTTCCGCGATCCAAATCTTAATGATAATAGTCAGGAAATCCTGGCCCGCCGCGAAGCCGAGCAAATTGAATTTAGGAAAGCGGCAGCCATTATTTAGATAATTCCGGCTCGTAGCAAGTCTTTCAAGTCGATTAGGCCAACCGGTCTCATATTGCCGTCAACTATCAAAATGTCAGAGATAGAGTGCTTCTCCATCATGCGCAGAGCTTCAACAGCTAGGGAATGTGAGGCAATAGTTTTGGGGCCACCGGTCATGAGGTCGCGAGCTTTCTTATCAAAGACTTGTTCACGGTACTTCGATAGTGAGCGGCGCAAGTCGCCGTCAGTGATAATTCCTCTGAGTTTGCCGTCGTCTTCGCAGACTGCAGTAAAGCCCAGTTTCTTTCTGCCAATTTCTTCGACAACCATCTCGTGAGTGGCATCTAGTGAAACAATCGGCACATCGAAGCCACAGCGCATGATGCCTTCGACTGTGATGAGCTTCTGCCCAAGATTTCCGCCCGGGTGGCTCTTGGCAAAATCTTCTGCCTCAATGCCCTTTTCTGACATCAGCACCATAGCTAGTGCATCACCCATGGCCAGAGCAACAGTAGTTGACGTGGTAGGTGCCAGGTTCAATGGGCAAGCTTCTTTCTCAACTGAGACATCAATGGTGACATCGGAATATTTAGCCAGTGTTGATTCTAAATTGCCGGTTAAGGCAATTAGCTTCAGGCCAAGTCGCTTGATGGGCTCAAGCACCAATTTAATTTCTTGAGTTTCACCTGAGCTGGAAAGAGCAATAACAAGATCGCGCTCGTCGAGCATGCCAAAGTCGCCGTGGCGAAGCTCAGCTGGGTGTACGAAAAAGGCTGGAGAACCAGTAGAAGCAAAGGTCGCAGCAATCTTGCAGCCAATATGACCCGATTTACCCATGCCGGTAACTACAATTTTGCCGCTGCAGCCGAGCAATAACTCTAAAGCTTTGTCAAAACTTGGACCAAGCCGCGATTTAGCCCGCAATATTGCCTGCGCTTCTTGCTCTAGCACCAATT
>CAJXZK010000307.1 GCA_913063055.1 uncultured bacterium | reverse complement strand
CATCACAAGACTGGTGGCCAGCTGACTTCGGCAGCTATGAAGGGTTATTTATTCGTATGGCTTGGCACAGTGCGGGAACCTATCGTGTTGCCGATGGCCGTGGCGGCTCTGGGTATGGCACACAACGATTTGCTCCTCTTAACAGTTGGCCAGATAATGCCAACCTCGATAAAGCCCGTCGCCTGCTCTGGCCCATCAAACAAAAGTATGGTGACAAAATCTCTTGGGCTGACTTGATGGTCTTAGCCGGCAATTGCGCCCTTGAATCATCTGGCTTGAAGACCTTTGGCTATGCTGGCGGCCGCGCTGACGTTTTCCAACCGCAAGAAGATATTTACTGGGGCCCAGAAACCAAATGGCTTGGAGACAATCGTTATACAGCCAACCGCAAACTAGAGAACCCTCTAGCTGCTGTGCAAATGGGGCTTATCTACGTTAATCCAGAAGGTCCAAACGGCAAGCCTGACCCACTAGCAGCAGCTAAAGACATCAGAGAAACTTTTGCTCGCATGGCAATGAATGATGAAGAAACAGTTGCTCTAATTGCTGGCGGACACACCCTGGGTAAAGCCCATGGCGCGGCAGATCCAAGCAAATATGTAGGGCCAGCACCTGAAGCTGCCAGCATAGAAGAACAAGGCCTAGGTTGGAAAAACAGCTTTGGCAAAGGCAACGGAGATGCCACTATCACTAGTGGCCTGGAAGGCGCTTGGACTACGACACCTACCAAGTTTTCAAACGGATATTTTGATCACCTATTAGGCCTAGAATGGGAACTAACCAAGAGCCCAGCTGGCGCACAACAATGGACCCCGAAAGGCGGCCTTGCTAATGGCACAGTGCCAGACGCTCAAGATCCGACCAAGAAACATGCGCCGATGATGTTCACAACAGACATCGCCCTAAAAGTCGATCCTATCTACGCGCCTATTTGCAAAAGATTCCACGAGAACCCACAAGAGTTTAGAGAAGCTTTTGCTAAGGCCTGGTACAAGCTCACCCACCGCGACATGGGTCCAGTCTCAAGGCTTCTTGGCCCCACAGTTCCTCCAGCGCAGTTGTGGCAAGACCCTATTCCTGCTGCCAATTATAAGATGATTGGCAATCAGGAAATCACTGCCCTAAAAGGCAAAATCATGTCTTCAGGGCTAACGATCCCTCAGCTGGTTTCCACGGCCTGGGCATCAGCTTCTACCTTCCGCGGCTCTGACAAACGTGGTGGTGCCAATGGTGCCCGTATTCGCCTAGCGCCGCAAAAAGACTGGGAAGTAAATAATCCAGCCGAACTAGCAAAAACCTTGCAGGCTCTTGAGAAAATTCAAACTGAATTCAACAGTGCTCAGACCGATGGTAAGAAAGTATCCCTGGCAGACTTGATTGTTTTGGGAGGTTGCGCCGCAGTTGAGGCCGCAGCCAAAAGCGGCGGACAGGACGTTCATGTACCCTTTGCCCCGGGCCGTACTGATGCATCGGCTGAACAGACTGACGCAGCTTCATTTGCTGTGCTAGAACCAACCACTGATGGCTTCCGCAACTTCCGTGGTCATAATCTCGATAGATCGGTAGAAGAGAAGTTGATTGATCGCTCACAACTACTCACTCTCACCGCGCCCGAAATGACCGTTCTAATCGGCGGCATGCGCGTTCTCAATACCGACGCCGACCACTCGCAACTAGGAGTATTCACTAACAAACCAGAGAGTTTGACCAACGACTTCTTCGTTAATCTGCTCGATATGGATACTGTCTGGAAAAAGTCCAGCACCAATGAGAATGTCTACGAAGGACGCGACCGCAAAACCGGCAAAGTCAAATGGACAGGCACTGCAGTTGATCTCGTATTTGGTTCAAACTCACAACTGCGAGCGATTTCGGAGGTGTATGCCAGTGCTGACGCCAAGCAGAAGTTTGTCCGTGACTTCGTGGCAGCATGGAACAAGGTAATGAACCTTGACCGCTTCGACCTCGAGCCTTCAGTGCGCGATGGCTCTAAAGATGAGGCCATTCGTCAGCTCTTGTAATTGCAGAGGTCAAATGACAACGAAAGACGCGAAGGCTCCAGAAGCCAAAATCGCCTGGAATGTAAAATCAGTGGCACTGCTAGCAGTGGCGATGACAGCGGTGCTACTGATGATCCTTTTTGTGGGCGGGACCTCTGACAAAGCGGCACTGGACGACTGGGTCAAACGGACAGCAGAATGGAAATCAACCAGCGGTGTTATCACAAATTTGTCGACCTTCACGCCTAGAACCACGCTGCGGCGCAGCCTCAGTTCATGGGAACCAACAGTGAAGTATTCGTATGTGGTAGACGGTGCCAAGATAAGCGGCAATACCATCGGCAAACCGGGAATCTCGTTCAGCAGCGCGAAAGAGACAAGGGCCTATCTGCAAAATTTCAATGTAGGAAATAAAGTCACGGTCTACTACGACCCCAAAATGGTATGGCGATCATGCTTAGTCAAAGGCGAAAGACTTACTAAAGAAACGAAGATTCCACAATCGTATTAATTGCCAGCATCAACTCACAGCTTGGATTACTATAAATAGACATTATTGACCAAGCTTTAGACCCGAGCGCCGCATGAAACACCGCTTTTATTTAACCACCGGTTCTACTGCCAGGGCCGGATCTGAGCCAATCCAACTTTTATTCACCAGCAGTGGTGTCTGCAAATCGCCGCGGTCTTGCAATACTTCCGATTCCACCAGCACTTTCAGCCTATTGTATGCTTCAAACATTGTGGTTTTGCCCTTATCGGTCTGCAGAGCTTCCATCAGCCGTCTGGTGAAAACGCTGTTTTCATAGCCCTTTGACTCCCAAGAGACTTGCTCAGCCAAACTTGAGCAGAGAATCATCTGCCCCTTGCCGATCTTTAAAGCATTGGTATCAAGACCAACAGTTCGGTTCAGGCCCTTCTGTCCAGCTCCTACAGCCCCGCTGTGGCAGACGTCCATAATCAAAATGATACGGTCTGAATGTACCTGATCGCTAACAATGCTGGTTAACCATTGCATGGGAATGCCGGTGGCAGGAAGACTATTTTTATTGGTGTCATACGCAACCAAAAAATTTGCTCCTCCAGCTTCCTTTGTAGCTGAGCTACCATGGCTCGATACATAGACGACGACCATGTCATCCGGCTGTACTCTTTTCGAGAGCCACTTCTCGCCGAGCATGCCAATTATATTGTCACGACTGGCATTTTCATCAGTCAAAAGTTTGACATGATCGGGCTTGAAGTTCTCAGTAGTGACAAGAAAGTTCCTAAAATCAGTGGCATCTTTAGCGGCATATTTCAAATTGATTGAGGTATCTTTGAAATTACTGATGCCAATTACCAAGGCCCATTTATCGTGAACCGGACGATCGTGCTCTTTCGAGAGAACTTTAGTCTGCAACTCAAGTTTAGTGTTGCCACCAGGAAGCACATTTTTGATCTCAGCAGCACGAGTGAGCAGTGGAGTGGCCTTATCAGCTTGACCAAGATAGCCATAGGTTGAGGCTAGAGCCGTGAGATCGGCTGCCACCTGCGGTGCCTTTTCGCCATAAAGACTTTCATCTATAGCTAGCGCTTTTTGCTGATAGATGGCAGCCTGATCATATTGCTTCTGCTTTACGTACAACTCACCAAGGTCATGAACACCATCAGCAGTTATAGCGTTGTTAGCACCAAGAACTCTTTCTGACAGTTCAAGTGATTTCTTCAGCAGTGGCTCAGCTTCTTGGAACTTGTCGTCTCGCAGATAGACATGGGCAAGGGCACTGGCAGCCGCGGCACGCTCTGGATGATCTTGTCCAGTTTGTTCCTCAATCATTTTCATTGAATCTTGCAGCAATTGCTCTGCTTCTTTGAAGTTAGCCTGGTCGGCATGAATTAGAGCCAGATTGCGCATGGTGACTGCGATATCGATGTTGTCCGTTGCCATAACCTTACGCTCAATGGCAAGCACTTCTTCTAACATTTTCTGGGCTTCATCGTAATGACCATCTTGTCTATACATGTTGCCTAGACACTCTTTGGCATGGGCAATAAAGAGACTGTCGGTGTTACCGAAAAGCGACTCTTCATTCTTGAGAGCGGTTTGCACAAGCTCTTTGGCCTGTTGATATTTGCCTTGTTCAGATAGTACCCGAGCCAGTTTCACCTGAGTCTCACAAAGATCGGGGTGATCAGCTGAATAGTGAGACTTAAAAATATCCAGGGCTTTGTTGAGGGTCGCTTCAGCCTCAGTAAAGCGGCTTTGCTTGCGATAGAGTTCGGCGTGCTTCAGCAAAATTATGGCGCCATAAGGATGATTAGCACCACAGATAGCAATAGACTTGGCAAATGACTCTTTGTAGAATTCTTCGGCCTCTTTATATTTCCCACGCTGCTCTTGCAATAGGCCCTGATTCAATTCTGCGTATTGAACACCTAGAGTCTTGGGATATTTCTTAGCAATGCGCAAGGCCTCTTTTATGTACGACTCAGCCTCATCTATTTTTCCCCAGTGCAGGTAGAGAGTAATCAAATTGTTGACAGGCCAAAATCTCTGGGGAGAGTCTTTACTGAGATACTGCAAGTCCATCTTCCACAAAGACTCAGCTTCGGGAAATTTACTCTGGGCGAGATATAGGGCGGCCATGCTGTTGAAGAGCCAATTGTCCATTCGGCTCATCTTTGGCAAAGTATCATTTATGGCCATAGCCTTCTTAAGAACAGCTTCTGACTCCTGAAGTTTGCCCATACAGCGCAAAGTCTCACCCAGAGAGTAAAGAATGCCAGCTTCCTCAACCGGTTTGTGCTTGGTTGTGGTCAGCATATCGACGCACTGTCGCTCGGCCCTGAGAGCTTCGCGATAATTACCCTTTTCGTAGGCGGCAACGCCAGACTTGTATATGGCATACACCATTGACCTCTGGGCCTTCGCTGGCGGCGCTGAAAGCAATTGAAGACCTGACACAGCAAGCAGGAGCAGCGAAACCACAGACTTTTTCATGAGTTAGTTCTCTTGAGCGGATATTTATGAAAGCTTGGTTCAGCCCCAAGTCGTTGCCTATTCTACCGGGTTATCAGGTATATATGACTAGCCCATCCGCCCTATGGGTATCTAGGTAGTGGTAGCCCGTATTAGCTGCTGATAAACACTGGAGATGAGATGGAATTTGGTATTGGCTTTTTGTTTTTCATGATGGTCTATTTGCTCACCTCTCTTCGGGTCATCAAAGAATATGAGCGCTTCATCGTCTTTACCCTTGGTCGAGCAGACGGAGTGCGCGGGCCGGGTTTACAGCTTGTTTTCCCAATCTTTCAAACCTCAAGAAAGGTCGACCTGCGCATCATCACCATGTCAATACCGATGCAAGAAATCATCACCAAAGATAACGTATCGGCTAAAACAGCAGCAGTGTGCTTCTTTCAGGTCGTCGACCCGTTTAAGGCAGTGACCAAAATCGAAGACCCCTTCAATGCTACTTCGCAGGTTGCTCAAACAACACTGCGCAGCGTTTTGGGTCAACACGAGCTAGATGAATTGCTCACTGAAAGAGACGCCATAAACGCCAAACTTTCAGCCATCATTGACCGCCAGACCGAAGGCTGGGGTGTCAAAGTAATTTCAGTTGAAGTAAAAGACGTTGAAATTCCCGAAAGCATGAAACGGGCCATGGCCAAGCAGGCCGAAGCCGAACGGGAAAGAAGAGCAAAAATCGTGGCCGCCGAAGGCGAACATCAAGCGGCAGAAAAACTGGCTCAAGCAGCCCGAGTTATAGGCACAGTGCCTGGAGCCATGCAACTGCGTCAGTTACAAACAATGGTTGAAGTATCGGCTGAGAAAAACTCCACCTTGATTTTCCCCGTGCCAATTGAACTAATGCAGTTTGCCCAGGCGGCAGTGCAGCATATGCGCAATGAAAACGATGAAGATGAAGCTGGTGAAAAAATCAAGATTGAAGAAAAAGTGGCAGAGGCTGTGCAGGTCAAAAAGCAGTAGTTAGAAGCACTGAGAAAAACTTACTTCTTCTGCTTGAGAAACTGCGGCAATGTCAAATCTTTTGGCTTGGCTACAATCCAAGAAAGCCCTTCAGCCACAGCATTCAGCAAATTATGCTCGGGATCGCCAGAGACTTCATCTTCAAAAATTAGTCGATAGGGCGCGAGATTCTCACCATACCAGAGAAAAACTCGTGCACCACCGGTAGCATCAACCTCACTAGTTGAATTTTCCACCAGCCCTTTAGTGGTTGACGGTACCACAC
>CAJXZK010000306.1 GCA_913063055.1 uncultured bacterium | reverse complement strand
GTCTTGCCATGGGCGTCGGCATGGCCCTGACAGGAAAATATCTCGACAAACTGCCTTATAAGGTCTGGGTTTTGCTGGGCGACAGTGAAATGGCCGAAGGCTCGGTTTGGGAAGCCATGTCATGTGCATCTCACTATAAGCTCGACAACATGGTTGCTATCCTTGACATGAATCGTCTTGGCCAGCGAGGCGAAACTGCCTTTGGCTGGAACTCCGCTTTGTACAGTGAGCGCGCAAGAGCATTTGGCTATCACGTCATTGAAATCAATGGTCATGACCTTGGTCAGATTGATAAAGCTTTGACAGAGGCCATTGGCGTTACTGGCAAACCGACAATGATTATCGCCAAGACTGAAAAAGGTCATGGCATTCCTCTCACTGCCAATCAAGACAACTGGCACGGCAAGCCGCTTTCGAAAGAACAAGCTGAAGAAGCTGTCAAGATCTTGGGGGGTGTCACTAACCATTCAGTGGTAGTGCAAAAACCAGCCGATCTTCCCACCAAGAAGTCACCGACTGCTGAGATTAGTTGCTCTGGTAAATTTGTTGCCCCTGTCTACACAAGCCCTGCTGCCACTAGAGAAGCCTATGGAGATGCTCTTAAGGCACTTGGTGGTGCTCACAGCGATGTGGTTGTCTTAGATGCCGAAGTTGGTAACTCTACTTATTCTGATAAGTTTGCCAAGGCTTACCTTGATCGTTTCTTCGAGATGTATATTGCTGAGCAACTGATGGTTGGTGTGGCAATCGGCATGTCTACTCGTGGCAAGAAAGTATTTTCTTCAACCTTTGCTGCTTTCTTGTGTCGCGCTTATGACTTCATTCGCATGGCTGCTATCTCTAGAGCTACCATCAAGCTTTGCGGCTCCCACGCTGGTTGTTCAATTGGCGCTGATGGCCCTTCTCAGATGGCCTTAGAAGACTTAGCCATGATGCGTGCTATTCATGGCAGCACCGTGCTTTATCCTTCAGATGCTGTTTCGACCGCTAAACTTGTCGAAAAAATGTACGGTGTGGAAGGCGTTTCTTATATGCGCACAACCCGTGAAAAGACTCGTGTGCTCTACAAAGACGAAGATACTTTCGAAATTGGTGGCAGCAAAGTGCTACGTAGCTCAGCTGATGACATGCTCACCCTGGTTGGTGCTGGTATCACGCTGCATGAATGCTTAAAAGCTCATGATGAACTCAAAGCACAAGGCATCCACGTTCGCGTGATTGACCTTTATTCCATCAAACCAATCGATGCTAAAACCTTGACCACAGCTGCTCGTGAAACAGGCACTTTGATCGTGGTAGAAGACCACTGGCCAGAAGGTGGTATGGGTGACGCTGTACTTGATGCCTTCACACCAAAAGGTCCAGTAACTCGTGGTGGCAAAGTGGTTAGTCTCGACATCTTGCCTAAGATCGTCAAGATTGCTGTACGGGACATGCCTGGTTCCGGTACACCGGAAGAGTTGATGGATGCCGCTGGCATTACTTCAAGTCATATTGTGGCCACTGTAAAGTCGTTGGTTTCATAACCGCCTCCAGAACTAAAGCCATAAATTGAGTGTTAAAAAATGCTCCTCGACCCTATCGGGAAGAGGAGCATTTTATTTGCTTGAATTATTTACTCTCTTGAGAAGCTCGAAATAGCAAGATCGCTATTTTCCTATTGGCTCGGAGAGCTAATTCAGCCTTAGTTCGGGCTAACTGTGCGCTTGTCTAGTTCTTTAGCTGTTAGTTTGACGCTTACTTTGTTTAGGTCTTTCTCAATCTTAGATTCGTCTTCGTAGCTTAGTTTGCCACCATTTTTTGATTTGGCTTTTTCGATTTTTTCATTGATTTTAGTGATGTCACTGCGCAGTTTGTCCGCTTCTTTCAGTGTCAGCTCATTAGCTTTTTGACCCTTGTCAATTTTCTTGCTGAGAATCTCAATGCGGTCCGTAATTGTAACTTTGGGTTTGGCCTGTGCTTCAGGAGAAGCAACCGTCAGCGCGGTGCCAAAACTAGCAGTAATAACTAGACCCAAGAAAAGATTTGCCAGAGTGCGGTTCATTAATAGTCCTCCACGACCAAAAAGAAATTGCTGGGAGAATCTTAGCGCAGATTCTCCTGGTTATAATGAAAGCCTGGAGTCTACTGAATTCCCCAAATGCTTATGGACGGTGAATATTGCCGATTCATTTTGAGCAAGAAACGCTGCTACTAGCCAGTCTGGCCCTTAGCCTTCTACTGCTGTTGCCAACTCCATCTGCTTTGGCAAAGAAGCAGTCCGATGCACCTGCGGGCAAGGATGCTAAGGCGGCCGTCCTCAAACCCAAAGTAAAGTATCTCAATTTTCCCGAGCGCTCAGTTGGCTTTGTACAGGCCTACACTTTCTCCCCTGACAGCTTTGAGTTCGGGGCCAGCCGCATTGCTAATGCTTGCGGTCGAGTGGCCGTTCCTCCGGATGCTGAGTGCGGATTGGTCGTTAATTATGACGGGGCCCAAGACCTAACCTTCTTGAACAAGCTTGCCCCCGGCGCCCTAGTAGTTTTGCAATGCAATAACTTCGAAATAAGTGATGAGCAGTTTCTTGCTATCAATCATCTAGAAAAGATGAAAGTACTGGAGTTGAGTTCGACTGATATTGGTAATCGCGGTTTTGAACATTTAAAGACTTGTTCTAGCCTGGTAGAGCTGGTGATGAACAGCTGTCTAATAACTGGGCCTGCCTTGGCTAGTTTGAAAGACCTCACCACTCTAAAGCGGTTGGTGATCGACCATAATGACCTTGATGATGCCTCTCTGGCCTCTCTTAAAGGCTTGAAGAATCTTATGGCTGTGCGTTTACAAGCTTGCAAAATTGGCGATGCCGGACTGGCCCATTTGAAGGGCTGTGAGCGTCTAACTCATGTTGATATCGGTCTAAATAAGAACATTACCGATAAGTGTTTGCCTACTCTGCTGTCCTTCAAGAATCTCATCCACCTTGATTTGACCGACACCTCCGTGACCATGGTCGGCTTCAGACAGCTGAGCAAACTGCCTAAACTTACCCATTTTGGTTTCGCCTTCAGTAGTGTCAGTGAACAGCAACTGGCAGAATTGCGCAGACTTATGCCGCACTGCCAAATCACTAACAGCCGTGCCGGCAAAGTGCCCCTCGACGTCTTTGAGCCGATTAGTAAAAAACGCCACTAGTGTTGTAATAGCAGGGTAGCGGGAACTCTATTTGCCAGTGAAGGTGATCTCGGCTTCGAATGCTCCTTTGGGCTGGTCGTGCAAGGCAATGAAGCTCTTGGCGATTGCATCGGGCGCAAATGCAGTACCTTCTTTGACGATACCGCATACGGTGACGGTGGCGACGTGTACACCTTTGCGTCCAAGCTCCTGGTGCAGGCACTGCGAAAGTGCTCTCAAGCCTGCTTTCCCTACTGAAAGAGCTGTTTGATTGTGGAACGGTTGCAAGGCAAAGCCACCGCCAGTAATAAGAATGGTACCTTTCTCTCTGGCCATCATGGCTGGCGCTACTGCTTGAGCTGCCACCAGCGCGCCAGAGACATTGACCAGCAGTGATTGGTTGAATTTAGCTACGTCAAGGGTCGAGCCTTTGCCCATCTCTGCGCTGTAAGCGTTGTAAACAAGCACTTCTATCTCGCCATGACTGCTGGCAATGTCGGCCAATGCTTGCTTGAGGTTTTCTGAATCGGCGACATCAACAGCCCATGTTGAGGTGTCGTCGCCTAGCTGCTGTGCTAACTCAGCTAATTTATCTTTGTTGCGGGCACACAGGGCGATATGGTAACCGCGGCTATTAAATTCTTTGGCTACAGATTGGCCGATACCCTTACCAGCTCCTAATATCACACATGTAGCCACTTAAATTTCCTCAATGAAGTCTCAAATTGAAATTATAGGCAGCGATTTTTACGATTGGTACAGGAAAACAATGTTTATGCGATATTCACTTTCAACGGCTAAGCTTAGCACTATGAACAAGAAGAAAAAAACAAATAAAGTCGCCGTCGTCGGCGCTGGTCTGAGCGGTTTGGTATGTGCGCAAGCGTTGGCTGACAAAGGCTTTGAGGTGGTGGTCGTCGATAAAGGGCGGCAACCAGGTGGGAGGCTTGCCAGTCGCGAGCGCGACCCTGGCTTTGACTATGGCGCTCAATATTTCACTGTCTCCGACTTGCGCTTTAGGGAAGTTGTTGATGGCTGGCTAGAGAAAGGCTTGGTTCTGCCTTGGAATGGCCGTTTTGCCATAGCCGAGCAGGAGCGGGTGGGCGAAGACTACTCCCTTTCTCCATCATCACCCCGCAAACAGCGCTATGTCGGCGTACCGAAGATGAATGCTTTTGCTTTGGCGCTCTCGTGTGAGTTAGCTAAGTCAGCCACTGTGCTCACTCAGCACCGGGTGACAAGATTGGAAATTGATTCGGATAGCTGTTATCGCATTCTGGGCGAGAAGCCTGGCGATTCCTCGCTAGAACAAGTTCAGAGTCAAGGTGAGAGTCAAGAAGGGGCGGAATCAAGTCAGGAATCAGCTCTTGATTGTTTTGGATTGAATGGCTTTAACTATGTTGTGCTCAATCTTCCACCTCTGCAAGTAGCTGCCCTGATTGCCACTGCTGGCGGTGCGCTGCCTGCGATTCTGCAGGCTAGTAAATGTTTCGAAAGCGTCGACCAGGTAGAGCTATCGCCATGCTTTGCTTTGATGGTGCAGTTTGCCCAGCCGCTGGCGCTAGAGTTTGATGGCATAAAAGTATCAAATTCAGCTCTGGCTTGGGTTGCCAGTGACAGTAGCAAGCCTGGTCGTACTGGTGAAAACTGGGTGCTGCATGCCAGCCCTGAGTGGTCGCACCTGCACCTGGAAGACTCATTACCTGATGTGTCTGCCGCTCTGTTGACCGAACTAGGGCTTTTAACCAGGCAGGATCTGCCTCCAGTCACGTTCAGCAAATGTCACCGCTGGCGCTATGCCTTGGCCCCGAACCCCCTTGCCGTTGGTTCCTTGCTTGATAGCGCAAACAAAATTGGTTACTGCGGTGACTGGTGTCAGGGCAATAACATCGAAGCGGCCTTCTTAAGTGGCCGACATATGGCTGAGCTAATAGTCAGAGATGCAAGCTGATTGTCAGAGTTAGCGGTCTAGCAGAGGGCTGCGCAGCTTCTTCGGCTGGGTTTGCATTTGGCTCTCTTCTTCGTAGTTGTCAGCTTCGCGCGCTTCAACGCCGCTAATGGCGCCAATAGCACCGAGTTGACCCAGAACTGCGACAACTACGTCGTAGGCTGTTTGCAGCTGGTGGAGCTTATCCATCACGCCGTCATATTGATAGACAACAGCATGTACGTGCTCAGGAATGCCAAGCTTAGGATAACTCTTCGCTGCTTTCGTATCGATGTGAAGCAGTGATGGTGCCTGAAGTAATATTAGTTCGCGCAGTTGTACATCAAGAAAGAGTTCTTGAATTTTTAGAGCGGAGGTGCCTTGAATCATGAACTTGCCGTCAAACAGTTCGTCTTGTACTTGCAAGTCTTGCATGCCCAGGGCTTTTCCTAGTTGGTGATGCACTTTTTCTTGGAAAATTGAGAAGGCAAAGTCACCCTCGGGTGGGTAGCAAACTAACACGCTGTTGCTTGTAGCTTTCTTGCCGTGACGAGCTTCTGGAATGAAGAGAACTTTGACGCCGGTGCCTTCAACTGGGATCGAAAGCATTGTTAGTTTGCCTTCTTCTTCGCCTGAATCAGTTACAGCTCGGCCGCCTTTTTCGTCGGCGAAATTTCTCCAAACATACTCCCAGCCAAAGAGATCGCTGTGAAACTTCATTATAATTCTCCATGAACGCTGCCGTATTTTAGGCAAAAAGCTAATCACTTTGCAAGTCGGTGTGTCTAATTTAGTACTTCTTTAGGACTCTTTTAGTATTCGCCCCCCGTATGTCGGAGTCCCTATGGCCCACTGATGCAAGGTTTGGGCCATAATAAAGCTATGAAGAAAAAGGGCAAATTTAAGCAAGTGGCGGTGATGTGGATTCGCGATGGCGTTCTCATCAATCGCATGCCTATTAATGCAGTGGCCTTTGCTTATGCTTATTTCCTAAGCGCTCCCGCTGCCGAGCAAGATTCGCTCAATGTCAACAGTCTTGTCAATTTCGCCTTTGCCCAGTCGGGAATTTCGTGCCTGGAGAAAATGACTTTGTGGCGTTCTAGTCAGGATCCAACCGATCTCGATCTTGAGGCTGCGGTACGGCTCTACAACTGTCTCTTATACACATCTGACGCTGCCGACGAATAGAGAGGTGTAGATC
>CAJXZK010000305.1 GCA_913063055.1 uncultured bacterium | reverse complement strand
GTGGAACCAGTTGATCCGGTAGAGCCGGTGGAACCAGTTGATCCGGTAGAGCCGGTGGAACCAGTTGATCCGGTAGAGCCGGTGGAACCAGTTGATCCGGTAGAGCCGGTGGAACCAGTTGATCCGGTAGAACCAGTTGAACCAGTGGAGCCGGTGGAACCAGTCGATCCAGTTGAACCAGTTGAACCAGTTGCGCCACTACCGGTAGAGCCACTGCCAGTATTGGCTGGAGGATTCGGCGCGACCGGTGAGCCCATATTGGCCAAGAAAGTCTTCATCTGTGGGCTGTCGACACCATTTTGTGGTGCAATCAAGAATATGTAGTTGGCTGGATACCAGGCACCAGCTGTCCAGTAAGTGAATCCACTCCATACATCTTTGTTGGCCTGCATATATTGCATCATCGCACTCAAGTCAGCTAGAGCACCGGATGCTGATGTCACGCCCATTTCGCCAAGGAAGGCAGTGCGGTGGTTGGCGCGGCACCAGTTTGTGAATCCACTTAATGTAGCTACGGCATCAGTGGTGCTCAAGAAGTCTGTGTGTGTGCCCGAGCCGTCGTAGTCTAGATACTGGTGTACTTCATAGGAGAAGTTATTAGCTGAGTCGGTAATTTTGACCATTTCAGCAGCGTTAACTTGCACAAAGTCTTTGGGGTGATCCCAATATGTTGATGGTACAAGTATGAGGTTCTTGCAGCCTGTGCTTCTGATGCCGTCAATGGCTGCTTGAGCCGATGCACGCCAGGTAGCCGCTGTCATTGATCCGCCTACTGGCTCATTCATCAAGCCGAAAATTACCCGAGGATAATTGATATAGTGGGCCGATAGCTTTTTCCAGAAGTCAGCGAACATGCTGTTGGGATGGCCACCAGGAACACCAATTGTGACGTTGCGATAGGCACCATAATTGTGCGGGTCTAAGATTATCGACATGCCTTTGGCGTTGATGGCCATTACCACTGCATCAAGCCGGGCTAGCTCGGCGGCATCAAGATTGCCATTGGCAGTGGGTTGAACCCGTTCCCATGAGAATGGAACACGGATGCAAGTCATGCCCTTGGAGGCATAGTAGTTTATTTCATTCTGCGAGGGAAAGACGTAATTAGTGTTGTAAGTGCCAGGCACCATGAGCGGATTGAACTCTCCTCCCGAGATATTCACCCCCATTAGGTTCATGCCGGAATTGTCAGCTTGGGCCGGTGCGCTGCTGGGCACCAGGGTAATGTAGATTGCTAAAACTGATAGGAAGATGGAGCGATAAAGGCGCACGAAAGAGTGGCGTCGCTTTGAGCGACACTGTTGGCTATTCGACATAAATTATTCCTCGCCACTAAAGTTGCATAATGCAGGTCAAGTTTGGCTACATCCAGTGAACCAAAATACCTGTTATGTCTCCATTCGAAGTCTTGGTCGATCTTGACTTGTGGCAAGCTGCTAGTTGAACCGTCGCAAAGATTCACTAAAAACAGAGTCAGGATGGTCTCAAATGGGGTTATACGAATTAGGCCCAAGCGTTACGAGGCGGTAACGGTTTGGGCCTAAAAAGATTTCTAAAATGCTTGGTTTGGGCGCCAGTGGCACCTTCTACAATTTCGGGCTACCCTTTAGGGGCAGCTTCTAGCGAAACATGTCGTCGGTTAGTGAGTCAAAAGGATCGGCTTTGTCGAATCCGTATTTCTTTCTTAGGGCTTTGAAGCGAGGGAAGATCTCATCGCTATCAGTGAGCCAGACATTAGAAAGGGTGCAACGGAAGCGATCGTTTGCCTTAGATTCGCTTTCTACCTTATCAATAAGGTCGCTACCGTGGTTTTTCAGCAAATCTTCTAAGGTTGCTTCGGCTACATAAGCCAGGGCGTCTTTAGAAGGGGCGCTTTTCACTAGCTGTAAGACCATCGTCCAGCCGTCTTGAGGCTCGTCACTGACAAGTTCCTGAACATACTTGGCTGCCCAAGAATCTTCCTTACTGCCGGTCTCAAAGTTGCGAAAATAGGCTACGGCGACTTCTTTGGGGTCTCTGGTTTTTTGTTCAGTCATGTCTTTAATATTAACAGTAGGGGCATCCAATTTTGTACTTCTGGTCAATTGAAGGGTTGAGTATAGCGGAATCTAGTGATTGAGCCGAGGGTGAATAGGTAAGGTCTTTACAATCTTTCGCTATTTTTATTTGAGAAAGTTTGTAGATGCAGTACCAGTGGCAATCTTGCCTTCGCTCGCAGCACTCTTTCCTTGACAGCTCTGGGCCAAACTAGTAAAACCGTGAGCAACTAGAGTGTTTGCTCTTTGCAATGGTGGTTTCATGAGTAGTGTAGCTGTGATTAATCAGGCTCCTTGGCGAGATACTGCTAGCGAAAATGTTTTGAGTCATCTGCAGCTGCCTTCAATAGAAGGTATGCCCGACAGTTTAGTTTATGATGTTGCCATTATTGGCGGTGGCATGGCTGGGCTCAGCTCTGCCCAGGCTTTTGCTCAACTAGGCGCTAGTGCTGTGGTTTTGGAAGCGCAGCCAGCTCTTGCCCTAGGTGCTTCTGGACGTAATGCCGGAATACTTTGCGCCGGCATCAACATGCCCATCACCTATACGCCTAAAGGTAGTAGTGCCGCTGATTTGTGGTCGGCCACTCAGAGAAAGCTTTTTGAGGTACTTGAAGAAGCTAGCGAGCAGTCATCTTTCATCGATGTGAAACGAGTGGGAGCAATGTGTTTGGCCACCAGTAAGACAGCTGCTGCAAGGCTTAAGCGCGAGACCAAAGCAAGGCTGGCGGCCGGTATGAGTGCTGAGCTGATTACTGCTGCTGAGGTGTCAAAGCTTTCTGGCGGCTTTATTGATGTGAGCAACGTGCTTTCGGCCATGATGCTTCCTGATGAGGGAGCGATTCATCCCTTTACTCTGCTTGCCACCATGGCTAATCGTGCCCGCCGCTCGGGCTGTCAAATTTATGGCGAGGCTCGAGTAGAGTCGGTTGAGCCATCTGTACGCGGCTATACAGTTAAAACCAGTAACGGAAAAACTATACAATGTCGCGCGGTTGTTTCTGCTGTTGGCCCACTGGAAGCGCCAACTGGGCGCATCTTTGCTCTGGCTTTTAAAGTTGAGATACCTGCGAGTTGTCCGGTTTGGTGGGATGCAAACCCCTACATCTATTATGACTATCGGCCTGGGAACGGCTGTTTGACCGTTAGTGGTGGCCGCTATGGCACACCAGGTACTAGTAAGTTTGATCTGCAGTATCATTCAAAAATGGCGGCAGCTACCCGCCAGTGGGTGCCTGCTCTATCGGGCGTAGAGCCTGATTATAGCTGGGGTGTAGACCTTCATGTGGCACCAGATTTGCTACCAGAGCTTGTTACTCTGGGGGATAACTGGCTTTCCATTCAAGGCTTGGGTGCTCTTGGTGTTCTGCCTGGATTGGTCCTTGGTGAGCGCGCCGCTAAGCAGATAACCACGAGTTTGGCACTATGCAAGAAGTAGCTCTGTCTAAGGCTTGTTTGGACTAGCTTCTGTTTCTTTGTGTGGAGAGGCTGGCAAGAGCGGCTCTACCTGCGCAATCAGGTGCTCTGCATCAAATTGTGGCATGTAGACATATTTGTCGGCACCTAAAAGCTTTCCTGCTAGCTCTGTCGACTTGTTGAGTGCTGATGCCAGAGGATTAGGCTCCATGCAGAGCATGACAAAGGGGACTTCTTTGTGCATAGAATCGGGAGCTTTGACACGTTGTAGAAACTCGAACACCGATTCTTCTTCAAGATGTACTGCTGAAATAATTAGGTCGACGTGATCGCGAGTATCGAGAAAGGCCATTGCTTGTGCAATAGTCAAGACAGGAACGACTTGATGTCCGGCATCTTTCCAAGCTTCTTTCAGCTTGTCAACATTTTCTGGGTTTTCCAGAGTCAAAATTCTGTAAGTATCTTCTGCGTCAAGGCGCACAGAGGGCTGTTCAATTTTTGTCATTGGTTGGTTGTCCCAAGTGGCTCCTCGATTTTCGCTAGCTTGTATTCTAGCTGAATGTTGGCCAGGTTTGTAATGTTAAGAGAGAGCACTCTATTGCCAATGCTAAAGTAATGGGTGCGAACGTGTTGCCAGAAAGATTATGTAGGTAAGTAAGAGGCCGGATTCAATGTACGATGAAAAGACAATTCAGCTAGACCAATTTATGAAAGTGGCTGGCTTGGTGCAATCTGGCGGTCACGCTAAGCAGATTATTCAATCGGGTGCGGTTTTTGTGAATGGTGAAGTCGAGGTTCGCCGCGGCCGCAAGCTTCAGGCCGACGACGTCGTTGTCTTCGAAGGGCAGTCGTATGTTGTGCCTGAGATTGAAGATTGAGTCGCTGCAAGTGTTGCGATGACTTAGATGCCCCCGCCGAGCCCGCCCATATTGTTTATCATAGATGTGCCAATCAGGTGAACCAATATTGGAATCATTGCCAGTGCTAATAACTCGATGGCTAAACGGTCTCTCTTCACCTTATTGCGGCGCAGCCAGCCAACCAGGCAAGCTAAAACAAATGAAAGGGCTGTAGCCAGGCGCGAGAGGTCTCTGGCGCAGTCGTAGCCCATGTCTCCCAAATGTCCAACTTGGGTGTAACGTGGATCGACTGGCTGGCCCACCAGACCTTGAGCGTCTGCACTACTGGCAAGCTGCCAACATAGTGCCACCAGCATTGAAGCGGCATATGCCTGAAGTCGATCGCGCATTTGCCTCATTTGTTTGGGACAGTTGTCTGTTACCAGTGTGCCGTCGTCTTTGCGGTAGAAGTAGGTGCAGACTCGCTCTCCTGCTGCCTTCTTGTCTAGTAGAACTACAACTTCTTCATCGCTTAAGCTACTCAGGTTGTGTACATTCAGTTTGCAGTCGCCGCAAAAACGAACGCTTATATTGCTTTGATCAGCTTGCATGTCGTCCCATTTGACGCTACATGGCGAGGATATAAAATAGCTTTGAATTTTATTCTTGATGGCGCGTTTGCGCTTGAAAGACATGGCAGGAAAAGAAAGCATAGAGGCTCACCTCTGGTGGCAGAAAAAGAAAACAGTGTGGACCAACTTTAGACGGCGTTAATCTGCCGGTAAAGTGGAGAATCCACACTGAAGTCGCCTTTTTCTACGCCTGGTCTCTATTCGCCGGCGTTGAAGCTATTAACGTTGGCTTTGATTTTGTCTTTAAACTCAGTTGGTGAGTCAACGGGGCAAATTATCTTGACGTACATGTGAGTCTTTAGCTCTTTTGAGTACGGTGCCAATAATAGAGTGGTGCGGAAACCTTGGAAAGTTTCAGATGGCACTTTGTCTTTGTCGTAACCGTTGTACTCTCCTGGCCTCAGGTCGACATCGCCTAGAATGCCTCCTAGCTCCGGAGCTAGCTCAAGTTTTCTTGTGTAGTATTCATACTCTTTGCGAGTTTTGCGCTCGAAGTGCAGGGAGTTGCCTTTCAGAGTAACTACGGCTTGCGGATAGTATTGTTTTACAATCGCCATAATGTTCTTATAAATCACATCTGGTGGCTGCTTTTTCAACACAATTGTCGGTGGCAAAATGCGCTTATCCGGGTCGACAGCTAGAGGCGGCTCGTTGGCGTTGAACGATTTCACGATATATTTGAATCTGTCTTTGAAGTCGGTTAGAACATCTGGTGGATAGACCAATTTAGCTAATAAATGGGAGTTTCGCTGTCTTGAGAATTCTGCCATTTGCAAAATTGATTGGGTGCCGTCAACCACGTCTGATGGCAGCAATTGTTTATCGGCACCTTCATAGGCACCTGGTTCGAGTGAAACATCACCGATAATGCCGCCTGGTAGTGGAGCCAATGCTACGGTCTTGGTGTGGGCACTGAGCTCTTTAGCTACTCTGAACTGGAAGTGCAATTTGCGGTTGGCATAGGTCATCTTGCCGTTGGGGTAGTACTCTTTCACGAGATTCTGTAGATCTTGGAAAATAGTATCGACGTCCACGGCCTGGGGAGCTGCAGCCGGTGCTGCGGCAATTTGAATTGGCCCGGAAGCCTGTGCCGCTGGTTGTGAGGCCGATGACAATGTCAAGACAGTAAGGCATGAAAGAGCTATTGCGGAGCGGTTAAACCGGGTACGGATGAACGACGGCAAGATTCTACCTCTTTGGGCTGTACTACCAGAAATTCTGTATTTCTACAGACAAGTTACCCGAGATTATACCTGCTACCTTGCCAGGCAGATTAAATCTGCTGATTCGCCGCTAGTTTCTTCCTGGATTCATACTGCTGGCCAGTCAGCTAAGCTCTGGCCATAGCTTTGTCTATGCTCTTAACTGCGGCACAGAATTTGGCAATTTCTTCTTCAGTGTTGTAATAGCTGTCTCTTATACACATCTGACGCTGCCGACGAATAGAGAGGTGTAGATCTCGGTGGTCGCCGTATCAT
>CAJXZK010000304.1 GCA_913063055.1 uncultured bacterium | reverse complement strand
TTAATGATACGGCGACCACCGAGATCTACACCTCTCTATTCGTCGGCAGCGTCAGATGTGTATAAGAGACAGGAAACCACCTCTATTGATCCAAACAATGTCGACGCTCACTTCTTACTTGCCAGCACCATGGAAAAGCTAGGCGACTCACAAGGTGCGAAGAGCGAACTCTCTACTTTTGTGCAACTGGCTCCAGCCCAAGACCCTAGAGTAGAATCAGCCAAAGCGAAAATTAAGAGCCTCGGCAACTAGGCATGAAAAAGCCAAGAGAAATATGCGCGGCAATTGGCGCCTTGGTCAAAGCACCAGCTCTATGTATTGCCTTCTTTTCGGCTCTGGCTTTTGTAGGTTTCGTTTGCTGGCCCATTGAGCTGTTCGCCCATTTTCGCGTGCAGTACGCCGTCTTGTTAGCCATGGCGATTCCTTACTTACTCTATTTAGAGTACAGTAGACTGAACAGACTTTATCTGGCAAGTTGCCTTGTGGCGCTTATAGCAAACATAGCAGTGGTGGCTCTGGCTTCCACAAGTTTTGGCAGCGCCACCTCAAATCAGGCCCAAGCAGGAGCGACACCGCTTTCACTCTTGCAATTCAACGTTAATTCCAGTAATACAAACTATCCAGCCTTCGACAAGCTCATTGAAAGAACAAAGCCTGACATTGTCTGTGTGGAAGAAGTCAGCGAAGATTGGTGCGAGCACCTAAAGAAGCTCAAGAAAACCTATCCATACCAGAGCCTGCAAGCCAGGGATGACAACTTTGGCATTGGTATTTTGAGCAAATACAAAGTTGTTCAGGAAAGTCGTGAGCCGATTGGCATTGCTGGAGTGCCGACAATGTTTATTGATATATTCTTGCCAGCTAAGCCTGAACCTACCGGGTCTGGTGAAAAGAAGATTCAAGTAATAGCCACCCATCCGCCACCACCAGTAGGGGCAAGCTATACAAATATGCGCGACGTCCAGATGCATGAAATTGCCAAACGAATAGCACAGAGCCAGAAGCTGACAATTCTAGCCGGTGATTTTAATTGCACACCATGGTGCTATATTTTCACAGATTTCATCAAAGAGTCTGGTTTGCTTGACAGCCGGCTAAACAAAGGCATACAGCCAACCTGGCCGGCGATGTTACCGTACATGCTAATTCCTATCGATCATGTATTGATGTCGCCAGCAATAAAGTGCACTGAA
The DNA here is from genome assembly GCA_913063055.1 of uncultured bacterium. Lineage (GTDB taxonomy): Bacteria > Cyanobacteriota > Vampirovibrionia > Obscuribacterales > Obscuribacteraceae. Next base: position 5,261 of record CAJXZK010000304.1, on the reverse strand, counting down.
CGTTCTGTCCAAGAAGATTGTGGCTCGGATCATCTCCCCGTTCTTTGCAAATTTACCCTCTGACAGTCAAAGAGTTAGCAACTTTGATTCTAGAAACTATCCGGTGTTTTGAAAATCATTTCTTGGGACGAATCAGTGGTCGCCTGAGTATAGAATTGCACTCTCAGATTGGGACACCGCTCATAAATACGAGCCAGTTCATCTTTCTTGAAGCGGCCTCTCTCAACATACAGAACTCTTAAAGCAGGAAATTGCTGAAGATCCTTGGCGGTGATAAAGTCTTTGCTCTTAACATCAACTAAAGACAATTCAGCAAGCTTAGGAAGTTTCGACAAGCGCCGGAAATCAGCAGTGGTAAGCTGATTTTGGTCTAGCCTTAATGATTTAAGATTGGGCAGATTTGAAATCAAACTATAGTCTTCTGCAGCGATGCCACAATCGGTAAGATCAAGAGCTTCTAGGTTTCTTGAGCCGCTCAAATGCTTCAAAGCCGAAGTAATGTGCTGGCTTTTGTTGAGAGCTAACCTTTTAAGATTCACCCAGCAGTCCAGCTTAGCTAGATCACTGTCACTGAAGCGAGATCTGTGCAAGGTGAGATCGGTTAATCCCGTAATGCTATTGAGAGCAGGTATTATTTTCGCTGATAACATTGATGCGTTCATAATACTAAAACCGCTAAGACCTGGTATCTTGGCCGACGCACAGACAATCTGGTCACTAGAATAACTATTATTTATGATTACTTCATCTATATCATCGGGCCTAAATTTAGAGAAGAACTCAGGTTTTAAGAAGGTATCTGGCGATGGAACCAAACAGATCCTCCCGCCCAAGGGGATGCGCAAAGTACCCACAGCGGCATTCCGATTTGCCATTGAAGTGCCAATCCAGGCCAAAGGCCTCTCTCCAGATTTTGCAGGGAAGTCAAACTGAATAAACTTCTGACCATCAACACTGATCCTTTTGGAGAAATACTTAGAATCCGTCAATTTGATTGACGCAGCCTTAGGATCCGGCTCGGAGTCTCCAATATTGTTCATCACCGGTGCAAGGTAATTCAGATCTATGTTGACCTTAACGGAGCCAGAAGCTTCCTTAGAAGCGCTCGTGGCACCAGGCAGCAGCGCCTTATATGCAAAATATGATGCCGCACCAACGACGGCAATGAGCAGCAGCGAAATAACTGCCACTTTTACAAGACCTGATCGAGGAGAGGCTCCCTCGTCTTCATCTAGCTCGTCTTCATCTTCTTCGCTCTCGTACTCGCCAGAAGCGTCTTGCTCACCGGTAAAGCGCCCATCATCCCCAGTAAAACGTCCATCAAACAAAGGCTCGTCTTGACGGTTAGACTGAACAAAAGGTGTGCTGGCTAAGGGCTTTCCTTCAAGAAGATTCTTCAGGTCTTGAGCAACTGCGTCCATTGACTGATAGCGATACATTCGCTCTTTCGCCATCATTCTCGCCACAAGGATTTCTAACTCATCAGAAAACTTACCTTCTGGGTTCTTGCTCGCCAGAGATGGTGACGGAGCGCTGACATGCATCATCATGGTGTCAGAGGCACTTCGCCCTCGAAAAGGAACCTTACCAGTGAGGGTCTCGAACAGACTGCAGCCTAAGGAGTAGATATCAGAACGAGGATCGACCTTTTGCCCCATGGCTTGTTCGGGACTCATATAGCTCGGGCTGCCACAGACAATTCCCATAGCCGTAAGTTTCTGCGAATCGGGCTTAAGTTCTTCGGCAAACTTGACTATGCCAAAGTCTACAACCTTAACATTGGCACCGTGCACATCAGGCCGATCAAGAATCAATAGATTGGCAGGCTTAACATCGCGATGCAGAATGCCTTTGCGGTGGGCAAAGCTTAAGCCGGCACAGGCCTCAATGAACAATGGCAAGGCCAGTTCTGGCGCCATTGGCCCAGAACATACAATCTTATCGAGCAGGTCTTCCCCCGCTAGCAAGTCCATCACATAAAACGGCAGTGAACCATCGTGCAAGCCGAAATTGTAGATAGCCACGATATTGGGATGGTTCAGCTTGGCAATAGCTTGCGCTTCATTTTGAAAGCGAATGACCGAGACGTCATCTTGTTTATCGTCAGTAAGAATCTTCAACGCATATTCAGCCGGTAACGTAACATGTTTAACCCTGTAAACCATGCCCATGGCACCGCGACCAAGCAGCTCGATCACTTCGTAGCTCGCGCCGACAATAGTTCCTGGCGCGAAGACACCGGGCTTGGCGGTGCCGTTCGGAGAAGAAGAAGGTGCAGGTGCAGGAACATTGCCTTCGATTGCTTGCCCAGAAGAGGCATTAGCAGAAGAGGCATTAGCAGGGACCACTGAACCGGCTTGCGGAAGCTGGTTGGGAACCTGCACTTGAGCGTCGTGGGAGTCGGATGATTCCATTTGGTGGATTTCCACTACAAAGCTAAACGTTCCAATACTGTTATAGGTGATTTACCCAATTTATAGAGATTATAGGCGAATAAATAAAACCACGATAGCTCAGACTAGCGCTGTTTGGCAGCAAAAGGGCCTATTCGTCCACAGGAAAATTGACGGTATTGCCACCAGAGCGAATCCCTAGCTGCAGAGCTTCAACAGTTAGAGCAATCAGTTGATCTGGCTTATCGATGCCCTCATCTAAGCTGGCACCACCAACAGTGACGGTAAGTAGAATTTGACTGGCCTTGTAGTCCACCGTGAGATTTTCCAGGCGAGTTCGAATTCGCTCCGCGGCAATTTCCGCTCCACCCCTTGGTGTCTCAGGCAGTATCACTCCAAAACAATCATCGCGACAGCGGCCGGCAATATCAACATCACGGACACTACCAAGAAGGCCGCGCCCGGTGCCAAGTATTACTGCATTTTCGCCCTGTAGACCAAAATTCTCAACTACATTCGCCAGCTTATCAATGGTGACAAACAGTAATGAAAGTGGCCGTTTATAGCGGCTGGCTCTTCGTACTTCGTAATTTAAACGCTTATAGAATGACCAAAAATTGAAGGAGTTAAGATCGAGCAGAGCCCTGCGCTCAACCTCTTCATCAGAGAGAGAAGGATCTTCAATATACCTATCGGCAAATAGCTTTGACTGTTCAGCAGGAATTTCAAAGTCAGGTTGTTCCTTCATATTCCAGGGGAATTGATTATTGCGCGCCCTTAATTCGGCTAAGCGCTTCTGGAACAGCAGTTCCTGCTCTTCTCTTTCGGTCAGCCTCTTGCGCTTGTCAGACATCAGTTGACACTCTCAGGCTTGACTGACTTATCTGACATCTGGCTAGAAAAAGTTCCTTCTGTCTTTTCATCTTCCATATATTTCGAGACCATATTCTGCTCAGTATCGTGCACTAGCGCTAAAACCGAGTCAATTTTGTTACCAAAGCGCTTCTCGGCTGCACGCCACCAAAGTTCACTACCATCGAGCAATGACTCGTGCATCCAGGCGATCTGATACTTTTCTTTTTCGTTCTTGAATTTTTCGCCAGAACTAGAAGCAAGCCAGTATTTGCGGGCGAAAGCAGCTCTGGTTCTGTAGGGCACATAAGTAGCCAAGTTATTACCGAGATCTTGATGGAATGGCTCCAGAAAATCATGATAAGCCAAAGCGAACTGGGCCTTATCTTTGGCACTCAAGGTGCGATAAGGAGATTTAAAGACCCTTGCCTCACGCCCAGCTATCCAGCCATCTTCAAAGCCAGCATCTACCTTCTTGGCAATAGCCGCAACATCTTCAATAGTGACTCGGTCAGCATTGTTAGCGCTAGTATCGCCCGACGCTATGGTTCCAGGTTGAAGGGCATTATGCTGGCTCTGCCCCATGTCAGGCTTAGCAGGAGACAAAGACAATGCTCCTGACTGCGGTTCTACCCGGCCTAAATGCTGAGTCTGTGGGCCACCACAGCATGTCAACAACAAGCTTGTACAGACACAAACAAATAGACAACCGATTATTGAGATTAACGAGGCGCCGCGGACCGTGTTCATTTGGTAATGATAAACTACATTTCTGTTAGAAGTTATTCCTTCCCTCTGAGAGTTAATCGAAGGTACAAGCGCTATGGCATGCTATGACAGATATTGACAGCTCGAGCACCTATCGCCCCGGCCAGAGCGTAATGTGCAAAATAGAAAGCGCCGAGCCAGGAGGATACAACGCCGTTGTAATCGGTTCGGGCCTGCCCCCATTGGCAGACCCGGCTGAAGACGACGTTGAGAACCATCATGTCCTCAAGGCATTTCTACCAAGTACAGAGCCACTTAAAATCGGCCAAACGGTGCCAGCAACTTTTGTTTGCATGCATAACAACCGAGCGCTGATGACCTTCGCCTTTATGCTTGGCACGACCGAGCGAATTCAGCTAAGTACAGACTCTGATCAAGATAATGCTTTTGCCATTTGGGTTGATTCGTATCCGAGCAGCCAGCGCCTGCGTCGTGCCATCGACTTAATTATGCCGGCGGTATCTGGCAAACTCTACCTTGAGTTGAATTGCTCAACTGCTGACTCATCAAAGCTACTCTCTGAACTGGAACTGGCCAACTTCACTGGCTGCGTCAAAGCCCGTTCAGAAGAGCAAAAATCACGTTCGGCTATGTTACTTTTCGAAGGTAGAGTGGCCGGAGCCATCTACGGCCGCAAAGATGCACAAGAAACTTTTGCCGTAGAAAAAGCTATCAACTTGATTAAAGGTGATATCGCTGGCGTCGACACATTTTTACAAGTCTACGAATTGCCTGCAGACGTAGTTCTCGCCATGTCTGCACTATTTCTTGGTTGCCCTTTGGCTAAAGATGACTCGAAGGCCATGCTTGACTATTTGGACACCACACTGGTGTCAATTGCTCTCACCGGTGAAACTGGTTGCTTGACCTACAGTGAAGATAGCAGCCCCGATATCTTAGTATTCATCAACAAAGGTCAACCTTTCGGTGGCTACAAGATTGCGGCACAAGAATATGTAGAAAGCGCCGAATCGCTGCTCTCAGAAATTAGAAAGAGTGAGAAAGGTTCGATTGAAGCGCACATACTGCCGGAACATTTGCTTTCAGAGGCAATGACTTTCGGCTACAAACTTCATGGCACGAAAGCCTGAAAAAAGACCTAAAGGAACAAGTGACTCAATGGAAACCCTGAAACATCAACGAGACATAAAGCTAGAAACGCTTCCTTCAGGCGTGGCCATGCTCTGGTTTAACCTGTCTCTTATACACATCTGACGCTGCCGACGAATAGAGAGGTGTAGATCTCGG
>CAJXZK010000303.1 GCA_913063055.1 uncultured bacterium | reverse complement strand
TCTCGCACCGAGCGCACCAGAGTATCCATGATTTGGTCAGCTTCTTTTAGCGAGCGCTTAATTTCAACTGACACTTTATTGATCAAGCTCTCGCGCACCTGATCAGCACGAATCTGCTGAACGGCCATGTCGGCACGAATTACGTTAGACAAGTGACCGGCAATTGTTAGACCCAGTTCTCTATCTTGGGGCTTGAATTGTGGTCGCTTCGGCTGTCTTTGCCATAGCCCGATAACACCCAGGCGTGTCCCTTCTGATATAAGAGGAAGCACCAGAGCCATGTCGTGGCCGAAGAAAGGATCGCCCTTTCTTGAATATTCCATATTCACAACTTTGCCACGGCCAGACTCGAAGACGGCAACGAATGGATTATCTTTGTTCTCCAACTCCACAGAACTTTCTTTGTCGGCCCGAATCTGCGGCTCCAGCACGCCACTATCCTGGTTAAACAAATAGATTTGCGAGTGAATGAAACCCATGTGGTCAGCCACAAGAAGCACTGATTTAACCAGTGAATCACGACTGGTCTGGCCCTTAGAATCGCGGAAAAGACTAGCGATCTCATTGATCAGCTTCATTTCCTGCGCGTCCATCTCAATCTTCGATTGGTCGAAAGATTGTTGCACAACAACTGAAAGCATTTCAGCTACTTTCTGCAGCACCACTGCATCTTCAGTGGTCCATTCCCGTGGATTACCACACTGCTGCAGCTCCAAAAATCCAGAGAAGATACCACGAGAGCGCAGCTGAACCATCAGGCGTCCGCGCACGTCGCCTAACTCCAACAGCGATGAAAGTGTGCGTGAGGTCTTGTGCAAATCAGTATCTTGCGCCGTGTCCGGAATGCTAATAACACCAGCACCAGACTCATCGGGGAAACGCGAGAGAAACTCAAGCACAATCGACATTGACTCTTGCGAATTGAGCTGATTGTCGACAAAACAAGTATGACCAGTAATCGAATACTCATTAGTGACTACCAGCTGGTCACCAACCACCTTCCAAATCAATCCCCGATCTGCTTTGAGGACATTGGTTAGCACTTCAATGGCGTACTGCAAGATTGAAGTGAGGTCGCTGGAGTGCCTGAGCTGGCCAATGATGTCACTAATAATTGTTTGAGCAGCCGGTGGAATGAGATTTTTAGCATCGGCGTCGGTGGTTTTAACAGCCTTAAGATTGGTGCGCGTGCCGCTCTTACCGCCCTTGCGAGTCTCAGATGGAGTGGAAACGCGAGAGTCTGCCTGTCCATCACCTTGAATAGCACCATTGCTGCCATCACCATTGGAACCAGCATTGACTCCGGCACTGACAGCACCGCTTGGACCGCTGGCAGATTTAGAGCTAGCAGAATTGGCATTGCCCGAGCCAGCTGCACCGCCCCCATTGCCGTCGCCAGTTCGGACAGGAGAACCTGAAGGACCAGCATGTTGACCGGAAATAGCCTGATTGCCGACTGGAGCGGTCGGGGCGAAATTGGAACTGCTGGCGGAAGGGAAACTTATACCGCCGCTATTCACTGGAGCCTGGAAAAACGAAGCATCAGGTGGTGGCAAACCTACTGCCAAATGCTGGGCAATGATTTTGTCCATCTCTTCTTTGCTTAAACCACTAACCACAGCCTGCATCGGCGATGGATTGGCATCAATTGGGGTGAAGTTAGAAGAAGTAGTAAGTACGTCTACGGCAATAGGCGAAATCTTGTTCGGGCCCGTAGTTGATTGACTAGCCTGAAGGGAATGTTCACCGCTGATGTTGTTGTCGTAGTAAGAAGCATTGGCGCCATCACCTTGCAAAATCAAGCCCTGCTGAATCGGCGCTTTAACCACCGGCCATGCTGCTTTCATACGTTGCACAGATGCCGGTGAACTGCCGCCTGGTCCCAGCGAAACACGGCAATCCTCAAGACGGTTGCTCTCAGATAGATTAAGCGACTGCCAGATAGGCAAGAGACGGTTAAACGACTCACGCACAATGGCTGGCTCCATTGAACCCGTGCATTGATATTTCTCTGAGTTAGGCGATTCCATGGCTTGCTGGCCATAGACAACAATGGAGAGCCCAGGGCTCTCCATCAAAACGCACCATTCATCAGGCGAATCTTGTCTTTCTTCTGAGAAACAAGAGACACAAGTCGACTCGCGCAGCAGTGTGCCAAAGTAACGCCCACCAGGCAAAAGCCGGGCGGCACTCTGTCGACTCCAGTAGACGATTACTGGGGCTAACTTCTGGTCAAGACTAAGTTTTTCTAGTTCACGAATAAATGGCAAGAAACTATCAGGCGCCAAAATACTTAGGGGCAATGCCCCAGCGCCGGACTGTTGTACCAGCATCATCTGCAATTGTATGCGGCCGGACTCGTCCGTCAATTTCTGTTTACCAGCGCTGAACTAGTGAAAGTAAGATACTAGATTTTAATAGGTTTCCTGCCTAAATAGATACCACCGTACCAATGGGCTTAATCCCAGATAAGCAGACTGTGACTTAATGTTACCCTTTACATCTCTTCTCAAGTGCCATAGCTTGAGAGGGTCAGTGCTAACATGGGTCATCCCGGCCAAATCCAAACTATTTGGCTAAGGGCTCTGTGAGCGAGAATTTTGAATTTGACGATGACTAAAGCTGACGAAATCACTAACAGCGAAAGGCAAGAAGGGGCAGGGTTGCCCCTTGAAGTCGTCTACCAGGAGAACATCAGCTTCTGGGAAAAAGCCTGGAACATGTGCAAGGTGCCATACACGCAATTGCCAGACTTGTCTTACATTCCGCGCATTGCCGATGAATTGAACAAAAACGGGGCGAAAAAAGTACTTGACCTCGGCTGCGGCTCAGGCTGGCTGGCGGTCTACCTGGCTCGACAAGGGTTTGAGGTCGTGGGCGTCGATGTCTCCGCTCAGGCTATCAATCTTGCCAATACCTGGGCTTCACAAGAAGACCTGAAGATTTCCTTCGACGTCGCTGATGCTTCGCAATTGCAATACCAGGCTGGCAGTTTTGATGCCGTGGTAGCCAATTCCATTTTTGAACACTTCCCCATTAAACAGGCCCAACAACTGACTGATAAAGTTAATACAATGCTCAAAGACGGTGGCATTTTTATCGGTTGCTTTGACAAAGTGGGTGGCGGGCCAGGCGAGTATTACACCCTCGAAGATGGCACCCATGTTTATACAGACAAGGCTCGAAAAGGAATGATGCTGCGCCGCTATGAGCTAGACGAGCTGCAAGATCTCTTCAAAGCTTTCAAAACCATGGAAAACGATGAAGTCGATGGCGGTTCAATTTTTCTTGTGGCTAATAAATAGACACTCTTGTCTCAAACCCAATACTCAAGCACACTTAAGCTCTGTCCACATGCTGTCGAAAATGAAGATAGCTGAGCCAATCTCGCCCAACTCTTCACAACGCTCCATGACATTGGCGGGCGGATAAAGATTCGGGTCCTGACGCAAATGAGTGTCAACCAGCTTCCAGGCTGTTTCATTGGCAATTGCATAATTAGTAAAATTAGCACAAGCGGCAGCCACAGCGGGCTCCAACATATAGTTAATCCACTTATAGGCGAGATCAACGTGGGGAGCGGTTTTCGGAATGCAAAAATTATCAGTCCAAATAGAGGCACCATTGCTAGGAATGACATAGCGCAAATCAGGATTATCTCGCCGCGCCTGATAAGCATCGCCACTAAATACTTGCGACAAATATGAGTCGCCACTGGCTAACTCAACAATTACTTGATCTGATGTATAGCACATGGTGAGCGGCTTCTGCTCAATCAGCTTGGCCGTGGCAGCGGCAATAATTGGCTTCTCAATAGTATTGTAAGAATGACCAGCCATCTTTAACGACATGCCAATCACCTCACGGCCATCATCAAGCAAAGTCATTCGCTGTGACAGCCGTTTGTCCCAAAATACTTCCCATGGCAATGATAAATTAGAAGAGTTCTTAAGCAAGCCCAGTTCTGTCAATTTGGCCAGACTAAAGCCTATACCGGTGGTGCCCCAGGTATAGGGCACACAGTGCTGCAAACCCGGGTCGAAGGCCGAATTAGTAAAGCGCGGCATCATATGAGCTAAGCCCGGCAACCGACTATGATCGAGGGGGGAAAGAATGTCTAACTTGTTTAATTGCTTGACCATATAGCTAGACGGCACAATAACATCATAGAGGCTACCACCGGCTTGCAATTTGGCCATCAGAGCTTCGTTTGAAGCAAAGGTGTCATAAACTACTTTGCACGAATAGCGTCTCTCAAATTCGGGGATGGCATCAGGATGCAGATAGTCAGCCCAATTAAGAATGTTGAGCTGTCGATCGCCGCTGCCATCAGACGATCTTGAACTGCAAGAAGAAAGCGCAGGAAGGAGTAGCAATGAAGACATGGCCGCAAGCATTTGCCGACGATTCAATTGCATTTGCTCAAAGGGCGCAGCCATATTTTTCCTTTTATCCCTAAGGTCAGGCAGAGATCACAGTAACAGACTGAGCGGTGAAAGTGAGATACAACTCTGCACCAGCTAGCTGTTCAGCGCTCAGGCAATGCAAAGCCGAAGAGGGCACCACTGCTCGCAGCAAAACTCCCTCAGCGGCGCAAGTAAGCTTTAAATCGACCAAGCTACCAAGGTAGGAACTATTGGCGATGCGGCAAGAAATTACATTCTCGCTACAATCAGGCCTTTCGGCCACTAATGTCACTGATTCTGGTTTAAAACAAGCAAAAGCATTGTCGCCCACAGCCATTTTTGCCAGACTTGCACTACCTGCGGTGCACAAACTAAGTACTCGACCAGTAGAACAATCTAGCAGCACCGACTGATTATCACTAGAGACAACTTTACCAGCCAGTAAATTAGAGCGGCCAATGAAACCTGCAGTAAAAGCGGTTTTAGGCTGCTCATAAATTTCAGCAGGTGTACCAACTTGCTCTAAATTGCCACCATTGAAGACAGCTACTCTGGTAGAAATAGCCAGTGCCTCTGCCTGATCATGAGTAACCATAACAAATGTCAGATTCAGCTCGCGCTTTAAGCGCGACAACTCTTCTTGCATCTCTTCGCGAATACGTACATCAAGAGCCGAAAGCGGCTCATCAAGAAGGAGAACCACTGGTCGCATAACCAAGGCACGGGCGAGAGCAACTCGCTGCTGCTGGCCACCCGAAAGTTGAGCCGGCAAGCGCTCAGCAAACTCACTCAAGCGCACTATTTTAAGGGCTTCTCTACTCTTTTCTCCAATTTCAGAATTATTGTAGCGTTTAGCCGAACGCAAACCAAAGGCAACATTTTCTAAAACCGACATATGAGGGAAAAGAGCATAACTCTGAAACACCATATTCACTGGTCTTCTATACGGCGGAACCCCTATGGTTTGTTTACCATCGATGAAAATAGTTCCACTAGTCGGTTCTTCAAAGCCAGCAAAAATTCTTAGCAGCGTTGTTTTTCCGCAACCAGAGGGCCCGAGAAAACTATAGAACTCACCGGGGGCAACATCTAGACTAATATCGTTAAGGGCATTATTAGCGGCACCATCAAATCGCTTTGACACTCGATCGGCCACCAGTACAGCCGCACTGCTACTACTACTAGAATTCTGCTTCACTTCTTCCACTAGCGCTTCTTCTGCCCAGTTTTCATATCACGAATTAAATAAGCAATTTGCAAGTTCAGCAAAACTTCTTGGGAGTCAATATCGACCTTAAGAATGTCAGCGATCTGCTCTAAACGATAGCGCAAAGTGTGGCGGTGAATGAAAAGCGAGCGAGCGGTGGAATTCAGGTTGGCACCATGCTCAACATAAACTCGCAGGGTCTCTACCAATTCAGATTCCCACTCTTCGTCATAGGCCTCAAGCAAACTCAAATTTTCTTCCAAGAATCGATCTGATTCAGGGTGATCAATAATCAAATAAAGCAAGCGCTTGATACCAAGCTCAGCGTAGCCGAGAAGAAACTCACCATCGGCATCAATCATAGAACCGACCACAAGGGCCTGCCGCGCCTCGCCATAGGCATCGGGCAAATCAAGGGCGGTGGTAATCAAACGACCAGCACCTAGTCTTACTTTTACACCAGGATTAAGTTCCTTAATGCGAGCAGAAAGAGTCTCAGCGTGAGTGAGCCAGGGTTCAGATGACTTTTCTTTGTAGGGGATAACAAAGGCGCGCATGCCCTCGGCTTCACAAGAAATATAAGTATCATCAGGATAAGCCACAGCAGCCGATGGTGAAACAGTGGCTTTACCGTCTTCAGCAAATCGAGCATCTACAGCAAAAACGAGAAAACCATCGCAAAGGTCAAAACCAAAATGCCGATCGAGCCTTTCTTGGTCAGCGGCAGAAAGAGTGCGTCCCGAAAGCAGATCTTTCAACAGAGTTTTTTGCGTCACTGAAAAAGTGGGCGAATCTTTTAGACGGTGCGAAAAATCGACCTTGCAGGCCAAAGTAAGGGGATGCATGTACTCACAGAGCGCATTCTCATCGTCTTGAGGTCGAATCATCACCGAGACATAAC
>CAJXZK010000302.1 GCA_913063055.1 uncultured bacterium | reverse complement strand
TAATGATACGGCGACCACCGAGATCTACACCTCTCTATTCGTCGGCAGCGTCAGATGTGTATAAGAGACAGTACTGAATCTAGGGCTTGTTCAATGCGCTCGTTCAGCGATGGCTTAATTAAATTGTGATGACGTAAAACTGAGTAAACGACGTCGTCAGTGCTAGCTTCTTTTAGGGCTGCCATTGCTTCTGGTGTGGTTTTCAATGCCCTGATTAATTGAGTCAGAGCCTCTTTGTGCAGGGTGTCAATGGCTCTTCGCAGGGCCTCAACCGTATTGCGTTCGCGCTCATCAAAGCTCGCCACAACTGTTTGGAGCGATTCAATGTCTTGCAGTAGCTTTTCCAGACTTTGCTTGTTGTCTTGAGCCTTTGTAATAGCGTCGGGAGATGACATAGGGCTCCTAGTGGAATTTAATGTCCTTGAATAACCATGGTTGTAGAGCACCGGCAACTACGCTAGCAACCGGAACGGCGATAAGCAGGCTGAGGCCAGCCTTGAACATGACCATCATAAGAATGGCAGCAATAAGATTGCCTGTTATGGCTAAAACCACTACGGTGCCAAAATTTCTTACCAGTTGACCGCGGCAAAGAAGGGTAAGTGCGTCGCCCATACTGTCAAACATAATTACCTCCTCTTATATAAATTTGAGAACAATTAAGCCGAGAATGGTACCGGGCAGAGCTGCGATTACCCCGAAGGTCATACCCATCATCGCGGAGAGTTTGTTGCCAATAAATTGCCCTCCGAGTTTCATGCCCCCGAGGGCTCCACCACCAGCTCCAAAGACAAGGGCAAGCACTAAGCAAACTATAGTGCTGGCGATATCCAATTGTCCGCTTGCTAGATTCTGTTGCATCAATTCCATTTTCGGCCTCTCGCTGAATGTGCTCGAAACTTTTATTTAGCTCGATCTGTGCCAAATTCATGATTGTTGGCTGGTGTTTTTGGGTCTTCCATTTTTGTTGTGCTGAGTTCTAAGTCAGCCTCTATTTCTGCTATGCGGTCGACTAGTACTTGAACATTACCTTGTTCTTGTGAAATAAATATTTTGTGGGCGGAGCGGCACAGTTCGAGCGCTTCTTCAAGTTTTTCTCTTTCGCCAAAATTGCATAGGCAGTTGGCTTTGTTCGCTATTGTGGTGGCGTAAAGTAAAGGTGTGGTTCTTTCAGTGCGCACTCGCAGGGCCTGATCGTAGGCAGCGAGGGCGCGTAGATTGTTTTCTAGAGCGTGGCTGGAAGAAACGTACTGAAGAGCATTGCCGAGATTGTTTTGCAGCATAGCGTATTCGCTGGGATTGTCTTCGATGGTGATTACTTCGAGAGCTGATTCAAATGATTGCACAGCTAGAGCCTCTCTTATTTTTGCCCGCTCGTCGCTGGCCGGTATCGAGAGAAAAGCAGTGGCTAAGTTGTTGTGTAGAATGGCATATTCAGCAGCATAATTCTCTCGATTGAAGACCCTCAGTGCCTTCTGGTACCAATCGATTGCTTCTGTGATTCTAGCTTTGCCAAAAGGAAATAATGATTGGGCAATCAAGCCAAGATTCATTTGTATTTCGGCAACTTCTTCGGCAATGCCTGCTGACTCTAGTTCTTTTAGAGCCTCTAATAGCTCAAGCTGGGCGGCTTCTAAATATTCTGTGCTTTCGCCCGGAATTACTTGCAAAGCCGTTGCTCGTCTTGCTCTGATGCGGGCTTTGAGTAGGTTTTCTTCAGTCGGACAAAGTTCAACAGCTCTTTCGTATAGCGCCACTGCGTCAAAAAGTTGCTGCAAATTCTTGGGTTTCATTTGCAAACCCATAGCAATTTCCATGAGCATTTCTACTTTTTCAATCGGGCTTGACTCGGCGTCGAGAGCTGCCAGTGCTTGCTCATATTGATGATGCGCCAATTGCCCAGTCACTAGAAGTTCCTCTGAAAATATAGTCATCGCCTTTTCTAGGATACCACCGCTTGCAGTTTGCTCTGTTCTATTTATTGTTTGCCAAGGGAAAATTGCATGGGTGAAATTAACTATGCACTTTCGTTGAAGGCGTATACTAAATAGAAGCGCGCTACGTTTTTTTTGTCGACATACGCTTTTGATATTTCTATTTTCTGTTCTTTTGAAAGTCCACATCGGCTGACATGGAGTTCTAAGCAAATGGCAAATCTCTTGTGGCTTCAGGGCGGAGCTTGTTCGGGCAATACGATGTCGTTTCTCAATGCCGAAGAGCCCAGCGCTTGTGATTTGGTCACTGATTTTGGCATCAATATACTGTGGCATCCATCCCTTGGTGTCGAGCTCGGAACAAACTTGCAGCAACTGCTGAAAGATTGTGTATCGGGCAAGATTAAACTCGATATTTTTGTTTTCGAGGGCACTGTCGTAAAGGCTCCAAATGGCACCGGTGCCTGGAATCGCTTTGCTGGAAGAGCAATGAAAGACTGGGTCAGCGATCTTTCCAAAGTGGCTGATTTCGTTGTTGCTATTGGAGACTGTGCCACCTGGGGTGGCATACCGGCCATGGCTCCAAATCCTTCTGAATCTGATGGCTTGCAGTTTCTCAAAAGAAATCATGGTGGATTTCTTGGCAAAGAATTCAAAGGCAAAGCTGGCCTTCCTGTAATTAACATTCCTGGTTGCCCCGCTCACCCTGATTGGGTTACCCAAATACTGGTGGCAGTTGCCACTGGGCGAGCTGGTGATCTCAGTCTTGATGAATTCCAGAGACCTAAGACTTTCTTCCAGAGCTTTACGCAAACTGGCTGCACACGCAACATGCATTTTGCCTATAAAGTATCAACCACACAGTTTGGTCAGCGCAACGGTTGTCTCTTCTATGACCTCGGTTGTCGCGGTCCAATGACCCATTCGCCTTGCAATCGTATTCTTTGGAACCGGCAATCGTCTAAGACTCGCGCTGGTATGCCATGTTTGGGTTGCACGGAACCAGAATTTCCATTTCATGACTTGGCCCCAGGCACAGTTTTCAAAACGCAGACTGTCATGGGAATGCCCAAGGAAATGCCTAAGGGAGTTGAGCCTCTGGCCTATGTCAAATATTCTGGTGCGGCTAAATTAGCAGCGCCAAAGTGGGCTGAAGAGGATATGTTTGTCGTTTAAGACGAGGAGCTGAAAATGGCGGGTAACATCCAGACGCTGGACATATCACCAGTTGGACGGGTTGAGGGTGACCTTGACGTTCGAGTTGATATACAAGATGGAGTAGTGGTTAATGCCTGGACTTCGGCCGAATTATTTCGGGGATTCGAAGTAATTTTGCGAGGCAAAGATCCCCAGGCTGGTCTGGTTGTTACTCCTCGTGCTTGCGGTATTTGTGGTGCTTCGCACCTCACTTGTGCGGCCTGGGCTCTCGATACAGCCTGGCAGACAGAAGTGCCGCGCAACGCCATTCTCGCTCGTAATATTGGTCAGCTTTCAGAGAGTCTTCAGAGCTTGCCGCGGCACCATTACGCCCTATTTATGATCGACATGATCAACAAGAATTATAAGAGCAGTAAATTCTATGAAGAAGCAGTCAGGCGGTGGGCGCCTTTTACTGGTACTAACTATGAGTTAGGAGTGACTATTTCGGGTAGGCCAGTAGAAATCTACGCTTTGTTTGGCGGCCAATGGCCCCACTCAAGCTATATGGTGCCTGGTGGCGTGATGTGTGCTCCGACTTTGACTGATGTTACTCGCTCTTGGTCTATTTTGGAGCACTTCCGAAAAAACTGGATGGAGCCCATGTGGTTTGGCTGCAGTCTAGAGCGCTATGAAGAGATTCAATCTTACGACGATTTTATTAAGTGGCTTGATGAGAAGCCTGAGCATGCTAACTCAGACCTTGGCATGATGTGGAAGATGGCGCTTGATATTGGCTTAGATAAGTACGGGAAGGGGCCCGGTCAGTACATCACCTGGGGCTATCTGCCCCATGAAGACAAATATCAAAAGCCTACTGTAGCTGGGCGCAATGCCGCTATGCGCATGCCCAGTGGAACCTATGATGGCAAGAATGATACTCACAAGCTGATGGAGCAAGGTTTCTGTCGCGAAGATATGACCCATGCTTGGTACAACGAAAAAGGTCCAGTTCATCCTTATGATAGAACTACCGATCCAATCTCTAAAAACGATCAAGACTTCAACGGTAAATACTCTTGGGCTACTGCTGTGCAGCACATGGACCTTGGTCGTCTAGAAGCTGGCGCTATTTCTCGACAGCTTATTTATGGCGGCAAGCATTCTGAAGCCTGGCAGCACCATGATCCCCTTGTCCTCGATATGTATAAAAAGATGGGCGGGGCCAGTGTGCTTCTCCGTCACTTTGCCAGAATGCATGAAATGAAAGCGATTTATCGAAACATCGAGCATTGCCTTCGTGAATTCAAACTGAATGAGCCCTGGTATATCAAGCCCACTGAGCAGGATGGTCAGGGTTGGGGTGCTACTGAAGCCATTCGCGGTGCACTCTGTCACTGGATTGATGTTAAAGACGGCAAGATCAAAAATTATCAGATTATTGCACCTACAACTTGGAACGTTGGCCCGCGCAACAGTGAGGGCACTCGCGGCCCAATCGAAGAAGCTTTAATCGGCACGCCAATTAAGGATTCTTCTGACCCAGTTGAGGTTGGCCATGTTGCTCGTTCTTACGATTCATGCTTGGTCTGCACCGTGCATGCCCATGACGCCAAGACTGGCAAAGAGCTAGCTCGATTTAGAACAGCTTGAAGTGATAAGCATTATTGGTTGCGGCAATAGTAATCGCTCTGACGATGGGGTTGGCGTCTACGTGGTGCGCCGCTTGATGAAGTCGCAAGCGATTGACTGTAAAGTAGCAGCTAAGGAAGTGCGCCTGTTTGACGCTGGTACCGCTGGCATGGAAGTGATGTTTCAAGCCCGTGGCAGCTCGACCTTGATTATTATCGATGCTAATCAATGTGGTGCCGAGCCCGGAGCAATTTTTGAAGCACCGGGCGAGTTTCTCGCTAACGTACCCGAACCAGCTTTTAACCTCCATGGCTTTCGTTGGGACCACGCTCTATATGCCGGGAGGAAAATATTCAAAGAAGAGTTTCCTCAGGATGTCAATGTCTATCTGATTGAAGGCGAGAACCTAGGATTTGGTCTAGAATTGTCTGATTCTGTGCAAAAATCAGCTGACCTGGTGGTGGCAAAAATAGAGGCACGATTGGGTATTTCACCGCCATGATTAGCTATCAATGAACAAAATTCGTATCGACAAAGGAAATCTATACTTAGACGCCGAGACCTACTCTTTGTATTTTGCTGGGCATGAGACCATTGCTCTGTTGCAGAGAGAAAATGGCTTTTTCATTCTGCCGGTGCACAACCAGGCTAGTGGTGGAAGACTGATGAAGCTGCGCAATAGCAAAGGTGATCGTGTTATAACTGCCACTGATTTTCTGGAGCAGTGTAGTATTGGTTATGATCATGAAGTATTATGCTCTGCCAAATGGGACAGCAATCTATCGGCGTTGTTTATAGAGTTACCAACGGTTTTGAAACAAGAGACAAACAGTACTGAGCAGGCAATTTAATTGATTCAACTTCCTCTACTAGGAACGGCACTAATTCTCGGCCTCAGGCATGGAATAGATCTTGATCATATCGCTGCCCTGGTTGATATTTGCGGTGCTAGTGCCGGAGAGCCTCGTCTGCGCCGGAAAGGCCTGACGCTATCTCTGGCCTATGCCCTAGGGCATGCTCTGGTTATTTCTGTTCTTGGTCTTGCTGCCATAACATTTGCAGCTCTTTTGCCGGCCTGGATTGATACGGTCATGGAACGGGTGGTTGGCGTCACTCTTGTGGTTCTTGGCTTGTACTTGCTTAATACTGTATTTGGTGCCATCAAAAATGCCGATACTTTCAAGTTCAAAAGTCGCTGGACTGCGTTCTATTCTCTTTTGCGAGGCGCTTTCGCAAAGCTGACAAAGCAGGCTTTGAATGAAGAGGAGCCGGTACTTTCTGCGCGCGGAACCTTTGCTATTGGTATGCTTCACGGTATTGGTGCTGAAACAGCGACCCAGGTCCTATTGATATCGGCCGTTGGTGGTGTTGCTTCTCAATCTACTGCTATTGCTATGCTGGCAGCCTTTGTTATTGGTCTCATCGCATCGAATACCGGCATTGCTCTCCTATCGCTCGGTGGTTTCGGCAGCGCTTCTAGCTGGCGGCCGCTATATCTTCTTGGCGGCGGGCTGGCTGGTGCCTTTAGTCTCTTTGTCGGCGGCACATTTTTACTTGGCTTAGTCGAATGAATGATGAATGAATTTAGAATAAATCTAGATAAAGACTGCTTACTCGCTTGATTCTTTGTCTTGCTTAAGTTCTTGTTCTTGCACCGGCTCATTGTCAATTAAATCGTCATTGGGGCTTACAGCCACATGCTCGCCGCCGCTCAATCCTTCTTTCACTTCCACTTCGCTACCAAAATCGCGACCAATAACAATTGGTTGATATTTTGCTTTGCCGTCTTTGACTACAATGACAAACTGTCCGCTTGGTCCTGTCTCTTATACACATCTGACGCTGCCGACGAATAGAGAGGTGTAGATCTCGGTGGTCGCCGTATCATT
>CAJXZK010000301.1 GCA_913063055.1 uncultured bacterium | reverse complement strand
ATTCGTCGGCAGCGTCAGATGTGTATAAGAGACAGATTGATTACTCAGTCGACAGCAAACTCGACTTGCATGGTCTAAACTCTGCACTGAAACAGCTTGAAGCAAACCAGCTTCAAGAAAAGCAGCCAGAAGGGGAGAAGATTGTGCCAACAGACAGCAGCATGAGCGCTAGTTCTATGTCGCCAGAAACAGTGGAAGTTCGCTCCCCATATGATCGTTCACTGATCAGCACTGTCACTCTCGATAGCGCTGACCATGTCGAGCATGTCCTGGCGACGGCCAAGAGCCTCTTCGACAACCGCGATGGCTGGCTTCCGCCCTATGAACGCATCGCCATACTGGAGCGCTTGGCTGTATTGATGCAGGAGCAGCGCGAAGAGCTGATTGCCACAGCCCTGAAAGAAGGCGGCAAACCTTACACCGATACGGTGGTGGAAGTCGATCGCGCTATCCAGGGAGTCAAACTGGGCATCCAAGCCATTCACCAGTTGCACGGCGAAGAAGTACCGATGGCTCTCACCGCCGCTTCCAGCAACCGCATGGCCTTTACCTTCCTGGAGCCCATCGGTGTCGTCGTCTCACTGAGCGCATTCAATCACCCGCTCAACCTGATCGTGCATCAGACTATTCCGGCCATTGCCGCTGGCTGTCCGGTGGTGATCAAACCGGCAATTGCCACACCTGCTTCCTGCCAAGCTTTCGTCAAGCTGCTGCACCAAGCCGGTCTGCCAGAAAACTGGTGCCAAGTCGTTCATCTCAGCAATGCCAATGCCGAGAAACTCGCCACCGACCCGCGAGTTGGCTACTTGTCGTTTATCGGCTCTGCTAAAGTGGGCTGGTACCTGCGCTCAAAGCTGGCACCAGGAACCCGCTGCGCTCTCGAGCACGGCGGTGCCGCTCCAGTGATCATAGACAAAACTGCTGACCTCGACGCTATCATCGCGCCCCTGGTCAAAGGTGGTTACTATCACGCTGGCCAGGTCTGTGTTTCAGTGCAACGGGTCTTCGTACCAAAAGACCTGATCGATGACTTCGCGGCCAAGTTCAGCGCCCGGGTGCAACAACTCAAAGTCGGCGACCCGGCCGACAAATCAACTGAGGTCGGACCACTGATCAAACCGAGCGAAGTCGCTCGCGTTGGCCAGTGGGTGGATGAAGCCGTGGCAGCCGGGGCCAAACTTCTCTGTGGCGGCAAAGCCATCGGAGAAACCGCCTACGAGCCCACTGTGCTGCTCAACCCGCCGGCAAGCGCTAAAGTTTCTACCATGGAGATCTTTGGCCCAGTGGTCTGTCTCTATTCCTACGAGACTTTGGATCAAGCCGTTGCTCTCAGCAATTCACTGCCATACGCCTTCCAGGCCGCAGTTTTCACCGCCAATGTGGACACGGCCATGTATGCAGTAAAGCGCCTCAACGCCACAGCCGTAATGGTAAACGACCATACGGCCTTCCGTGTCGACTGGATGCCCTTTGGCGGAAGAGATCAGTCAGGGATGGGCATGGGTGGCATCACATACAGCGCCAAAGAAATGAGCCGTGAAAAGCTCATGGTGCTAAAAGTGCGCTGATCAAGTAAGTCAGCCATTAAGTAAGTCAGTCAGTTAGTAACTTCGCAATTTCGCTCAAGAAGGGGGGAATGTCTCAAGGTTGCCTAGCAACTTTCAGCTTCCCTCCTTCTTTTTTTTCACGAGCAAAAAAATGAGCATCAAATTAATAGACCGGTCTATTATTTCCTTACTAAAAGAACGCTCCACCAGCCTAAAACCGCAGTGCCATAAGCTCTTCATCAAAATATTCACCGTCAATGGTGCGGCACTGTTCCAACAATCGCTCCATTAACTGGCGGGCAACACCAGTACCAAGGCCAACAGACGTACTAGCCAAAAAGCAGAAAAATCAGCCGGGTTGAGCTGTCGGATGTTGAGCATGGGGCTGTCGCCGTTGAATTGGGATTCGGATTTGGTCATGGCTTCTTCAATATGCCACAATATGCCACTGCATTCTAGCCAACCTCAAGTTGCGGCGAGAGCTTATCAGGAAACGCTTTGAAAAACGCTTTAGTAATCGTCCTGGCACTGTTATCGATAGCGCTGTCGACAGTCTCACTGGCAGCCTATTTTAGCGCGGCCAATCAGACTCTAGAGCTGATCAGCCATGGACGCATTTTATTTGCCCTGCTCGGCGCCATTCTGCTGCTTGCCACCCTGCCTCTGAAAAACAAAAAAGCCATTATTCTTGCCGCCATGGCCTTTTTGCTGAATGCCGCCGCCATCGCACCGCTCTACTTGCCTGCAGCCAAAGAGAGCCCGGCCAGCAATGCAGATGACCTTCATCGCATCAGACTAATGCAATTCAACCTCTGGGGCGGCAGGAACAAAAAATACGTGGCCGTGGTGCAAACAATTATTCAGACCAATCCAGATGTTATTGGATTCTCTGAAATAACACCAGTCTGGCTGATTGCCTTAAAAGCTGGCTTAGCCAACTACCCCTACATGATTGCCGACACTACTGGTGGTGGCATTGCCATTTTCAGCCGCATCCCTCTCGAGAGCAAAGAAATAAGATACTACAGCGACCTAAAACGCCCACGGGCCTTAGCAAAAATCAAATTAGCCGGTGGCCACTGCACTCTCATTTTCGCTCATCCCTTTATTCCATTCAAACACACTGCAATGAGAAATGAAGAGTTTGCAATTTACGCTAAAGAAGCCCTAGAAGCAAGCAAGAGCGGCCCTGTTGTGCTGGCCGGCGATTTGAACTGCAGTCCCTGGTCAAGCGACTTTAGCAAACTGCTCAACGATAGCCACTTAGTTGACAGTGAGCAAGGGTTTGGCCCGCAGCCAAGCTGGAGCACCCATCAAAAAATAACTATTTTTCCAATAGATCACTGCCTGGTCAGCAAAGACATTGTTACTCTCAAGCGCTACATTGGCGAAGAAATTGGCAGCGATCACCTACCAGTGGTGGTTGATTTAGCAATGCGCACCAATAAATAGAGCGATTTAGCCCTACTGCTACGATTCACCTACCAAGCACTGAGTACACAACTTTCTGCACGTACTCACAAAGAAAACTAGCACACAGCCTTGGTTTAATGTCATGAATGGAACACTTACCGTCCTGTAGAAAGGCACAAGAATAGCGGGCAACTGCATGAGGAACAACACGCATAGCGGGATAGTGAGCAGGGTTCTGCCAACTGCTTTTATCGGGGAATAATGCCCGCCCTTCTTCGTATTCAATAAAGACTTCGGCAAAAGAAACTGGCTTGCCTAAGCGCTCCTCAAGCCGCTTCAGCACCTCTGCCGTGTCTTCTATTGGACCTAGAATCCAGTCTTTATCGCCAAGAGTGCAGCAAGCTCCTGATTGCTCAGCCACACCGCAACAGTTGCGCTGACAGGTGTATGAAATTAGACGTTCGCGAATTTCATGGTCGGGTAGCGCGCTCATAAAAGTTACTCATTGGATACCTATGCCTATTCAGACAGAAGAAACTTGCTAAATGCTTTCTCGAAACCTTGCAGCAACCTTTCAACAATAATGAGCTCTGGTTGTTGATCCCACCAGCTTGTGCCAGGAGCTGACCGCCAAGGAAAACAGGAAAAATTAAGCGGCGATAAGCGCCAATCGGCTACGTCTCGAAATTAAGCTCTCTCTTTGCCGTTCTGGGGGTAAGATGTCGATAGGAAGCAATGGCTCAGACTTGCTGTTGCCGCTGACAGGGAGATTTATTGCTGATGGCGGAGAAAGTCTACAAAGAGCCAATTCAGGCCACTAAGAATGTCAGCCCGGAGCTGGTGGAAGTTGCCGACGCAGCAGGGCAGGAACTGCTAGATGAGCGAAAAGAACTCTGCACCTGCGGTGGCCGCGACAACTCACCTACTCTAGCCGAGGCAATCCGCGAGAAACTGGCAGCGGACCAAGCTAAGGCATTACCCCAAGAGCATAGCAGTGGCATGACCAGCGAGAAGATCTGGACTTCAGTCTACGATTTTAGTGGTCCAGGGAAGTTTGCCGATGACCACCGTTTTCAAAAATGGTGGGATAAGTCAGGCAGACAAATATTCAACCTCATCTATTTTGCCCTCGGTGGCGTGGCTTGTTATGTAATCTCTCAAACTAGCGGCTACCTGTACAAGACATCGATGGTGGGCCTCTGCTTGTTTGCAGCCCTAGGTACAGCAGCAGCCATCTATGCCATCTGCCACCGCCAGCCCAGTGACCAACCAGACGTTTTCTCTGAGCGAACGAAAAAAATAATCCGCTGCACCGCCTTGTCTGCTCCCCTCCTAGCGATGCTGGTAGCGGGGTGGAACTGTCTCACCTACGGTGTTGACTATCTCTGGGCCGAAGGCCTTTATCCCGGCTACAGCAGCCACATGAGCCCGGCCAGCTATGAAATCTTGAAGAAAGAGCAAATTGAAGTGGCAGCGCGCATTTCACCACTCAACACTGAAGTGGCCAAAAGACACTTTGAGAGAACAAAATCAGTGGGCTCCTATGAGCTCGCGGTGAAAATGGCAGACAAAGTCATTCGCTTTAATCGCCACGATAGCCGCTGGAAAATCAGGAGACTCGGGGTTCTCGGCCGCTTACCTGACAGAGACCAAGAATTTCAAACCCTCACTAACAAGTACAAAAACCGTTATGGCAAAGACGGTTATTTGTGGAACACCTTAGCCGATACTGCCGTTTACAACAAAGATTGGCCACTAGCCCTCGATATGGCAAACGAACATGTAAAAAGACATGACCGTGAAGCGATAGCCTACGAACAAAGAGCTTCGATTTTCAAAGAACTTGGCATGGAGCAAGAAGCAGAAGAAGATCTGGTCACAGCTAATGCATTTTCTAACGCGGGCAATCATTAGGCTGTATGGCAGCAATATCACGAGGAAAATTTAAAATGGTGCGCTTTTAAGACTGTGAGTGGCAACAACTTTAAGCTCCGCCATTGCCCACAACTCCGCGACATACCATAGTAGAACATCAAAAAAAAGGGTGAGAGCTGAAAGCCACAGAAAGTGGACATTTCAACTCTCACCCGATTCTTTACTTGGTCGCTGCCGGAGCTCCATGATGCTCATGCACATGGCCACCAGAGCTATCCTGAACCGGTCCAGCCGGGTCAGCAGCGGTAGCCGGAACGGGAGCAGGAGCAGAGACAGGGCTGGTGCAGATGGGTTCGCTCATGTCATTTGCGGGCAGAGCCGACATGTTGTGCTGATGACCCATGAACGTGGCCGGAAACACCATCATCAAAGCCATGACCACAGCCATGACAAAGTGGGCGATGTCCTGGCCAAAAGAGAGCCAGTGAGGCTTCTTGAAGTCGTTGTAGAGGCGCATAGCGTAGTACGAGCCAAACCAGGTCCAGTAAGCCGTGAAGACAACCGTAACGACGATACCACTGACCGGTGCAGCGAACATCCACCACATGCCAAACATCATGGCGGCATGGGCGAAGTCGTACCACTGCTTGTTGTAGGGCAAGGAACGACCGTAGGTGAAGGCACGAACGAGGTACCAGGCCGTGCCGACAGCAAAGGCGATTTGCCAAAACCAGTCAGCGATACCGAACCAAGTAGGGGCCAGACAGCTCACCATTCCAACCATGCAAGCGCCGTGCCAGACTTCGTTTTCACGGTCCAGATAGCCGTTGACCTTGGTCAGATACTTGGTGTTGAAGAAGCGGAAGCCATAGTAAACTGCGCCCAGCAAGAAGAATCCAGCCAGGAGCGAGAGAAAGGGGAAGGATGCGCCATGCTCGTGCATATGCTGCATGTGTTCCATGTGGTCATGATTCATGTTTTTACTCCAGGGTTGAAGCTTTCAGAGACGGAAAGGGTGGTGGAGGTATCAAGGGTCGCGAGCAGTAATCAATGGTGCTGTCAGCTCTCAAGACCTGTGTCTTAAGAAAGAGCTAGAAAACGGAGCGACAGATGATAGTTGTTTGCGAGAGGCCTTGAAATTTTTAGAAGTTGAAATAGAGAAATACAACCCAGAACATAACCGGCCAGGACAACCGCAAACAACCGCCAAACAATCATTTCCAACAATAACCGCCCGAGAATTGCCTAATAGACAGCTCATCTACTAGGGTTTCCCTTAGCGCAGTGGCATGACCCCTACCAGGGGATAGCCTGCCTGAAAAGCCCCGGATTTAATCCCCAATTGCATCTTGAGATCCTTGAACCAGACAAAACTTAGAATGATGTGGACTAAGATGGGCACGATTTGACCTCGCGCCTGCACGATTCTAAATTGCCAAACCAGCATCGTCAGCTCGATAGATACAAGATAACGGCAATGAAGGAGGACTTGTGGATCTCAAAATTGTTTACCTTGCTGATCATCCGAAACATGTACCTGTTTGTGCAACCTGGGCCTTTAATACCTGGGGAAAATACAATTCTCTGTACACGCTGGAGAAGCGACTCGATAGCTTTACCCAGCATTGCAACAAAGGCCAACTTCCACTGACGATACTTGCCGTTGATGAGGCAGGCAGACCAATAGGCATGGCATCATTGCGAGCCAATGATGGTGTAAGACCTGAACTCAGTCCCTGGTTAGGAAGCGTTTATGTTGATCCAGCATTTAGAAGCAAGGGCAT
>CAJXZK010000300.1 GCA_913063055.1 uncultured bacterium | reverse complement strand
AGGTGTTGGCTGGGTGCAAACTAAGCATTTACTGTTGGCATTGATTGAGAGTGACGATGAAAAGTTTGTGCCCTTTATGGCGGCTATCGGCCTGCGACCCGATTGGCAAGTTGTTGTTTCAGAGCAGAAACCAGCCCGCCCAGGCGAGCCTATAGCTGCCCCTGATTTGTCGCAGACAGCCCTAAATCAAGCTGCGCTCGGTGTTACTGCTACAGCAGAACGAGCAATGAAGTTAGCCGCCAACGAGGCTAAGCTAATGGGTCACAATTTCGTTGGCACAGAGCAAGTTATGCTTGGTTTGATTGCTGCCGGTAATAGTGTGGGTGGTCAAGTTCTCTTGCGGCAAGGGCTTATTTTGCTGGAGGTGCGTCACCGTGTAAAAGCGGTTATCGGCTTGGGCCCCGGTGCTGTGGCTGAGGAGCTGCCGTATACTCCGAGAACCAAACGAATGCTCGACTTAGCTTTGAATGAAGCACAGCGCCTCAAGCACGAAGAAATAGGTACAGGTCATATGCTCCTTGGCCTTCTACGGGAGGGCCATGGAGTAGCTGCTCGGGTGCTCATCGAACTAGGGCTCAATCTCGACACTCTGATCGAGGAGACTGAAATTCTTCTACTTGAGGACATGGAGAGAAAAAGCAGTGGCAGTGGAGAGTTTGAGAGGTAATTTGTTCGGAGATCAAGGTTCTTCCTGCTTATCTACTTTATCTGCGTCTGCGGTTTGAGTTTTGTCTTTAGCTGTATTGCCAATCAGAACTCTCATAAAAAGAGAGGGCAAAACTATTTGGGCACCATGAAAATACTTAAGCGGGAGCAGACTTTTGGCATCGTAGGAGACGATATAATCAGCTTTACTTTCGAAGCTGGCGGCGAGAAAGATATTGTCGTCAGGATCTACCTGATCAAGTTTTGTTGACTCGTATGCGCCTGGAATGTGTAAGGCGATTTTGCCAATTAGCATCACAAAATCCTCTACGACGTCCTCGTCAATGCCCTTTTCGAGTAATTTTGCAACTAGCTCGCGTAGAATCTGTGGTGACATAACAAGCGTAAAAGCACGTGCGTGCCACATTGAAATAATCTGTGCCGGGTAGCTTTGGTCATTTTTTCCAAGGAAACTAGCGACAAAAATATTTGTATCTATAACGACCTTAAGCATTTGGCTGGTTGCGCTGTGCGCGTTGCTCTGCCTCTTGTGCTTTGGTTCGCATTCTCTCGCGCAGGGCGTCAAACTCACTCCAGATCTCTTCTGGAGTCTGCTCTGGTTCTTGCATAGCTCTCTTAAGACCGCGCGCAATGATTTCGTCA
Source organism: uncultured bacterium (assembly GCA_913063055.1). Classification (GTDB taxonomy): domain Bacteria; phylum Cyanobacteriota; class Vampirovibrionia; order Obscuribacterales; family Obscuribacteraceae. The sequence goes on along the minus strand of CAJXZK010000300.1, from coordinate 5,383 downwards.
GCTTTCTTGAGAGAGTTGGAAGAAGGAGTTGCGTATGCGGTTTCTGACTCTAGGACGAAAAGGTCATTGGGAGTGCATTTTAGATAGTCACATAGTTTTGCAATGGTGCCAAATTCGACACCTTGACTGGCACCAGTCTCGAGTGCGCTTAAGGTTTTTTGACTCAAGCCGGTTCCAAGAGCTACATCGCGCTGGGTTAGTTTGCCGCGAATCACTCTCATAAACGCCAAATTGAATCTTACATATTTGCTCATTTTAGTTGGTTTTTTACTCTTTCAGACTACACGCAGGAGTGTAGTCTGAAGTAGTGTACGACATCTAGTACCCACTATAAGTTGTGCCCAGGTGTATGTCAAGCAGCTGACTAAGGTGCCAGAATCGAGAGTGTTACTACCACTGGGTTGAGCTTGTGCATGCTAGGGTTGCTAGAAAGAATCTCTTTGTCGCCGGATAGATCCTCTGGGCTGTTCTTGCCTTTGGCTGGTGCGAGACTAGCAGTGGCACTGACTTTTCCAGACTTAGACTTGAGCAACGATTCTAGTTTGCCATTATTCCAGGACAATACATTTCCGCCGTAGTCCCAGTCAAAGCCTGACATTTTGAAGATCTTGCCATTCAATTTTTCAAGTTCGATTAGCGAAGTTCCAGTTGTTATTTCATTGGGCAAACGCCACAGACTGGGCTGGTCCTCAATGCGAATAACTTCTGGCAGATCGCGCTTTTTGACGTCTTTCCAAATAAATGTCACTCGTTTTTTAGGGTCGTTAGGGAAAATGACCGTACCGTTGCTGGTTTCGCCTTCCGCTAAGTTGACTGTCTGGCGTTTGACGTTTTTTGCGCCGAAATAGGCAATTAAGTCTTTCTCTGATGTTGTTGCGCCTAGCATAGGAGAAATTTTGCTGGCCTGCCTTATGACCAGATAAGGCTGTTGTTGTTCTGCCCCGCGAGCCAGGTTGAAGCTCGTGCTGCACGCGAGCAGCGTCAAGAGAGAGGCCGTCGAGACTATTTTCCGCAGCGACACTAACGACACGAATGACATTGATAGTTCTCCATGGCAGGTTGCATTGTTCCGAACGGGAAGTATAAGTCATCTCTGATATCAATATCGGTCTGATTGGAAAGTTGTGGCCAAGAACTCTATACTAGTCGAGACTTTAGACCATTTAACAACCATTGTTGTGGCAAAATTACGACTCAATATGGCTTTAAATGTAGCTTTATGGATTTGTCGGACAGATATCAACCACAGGGCAGCTAAGAATGACTGCAGACCAGGCAGCAGCAAAAATGCCGTTAGACAATAAGGCAAAATACTCGCTAGTTAGTCTGGCTCTGGTTGTGATTTTGTTCGCTTTGGTGTTTGCAGTTATCTGTAGCAATCCATTGATGATCGCCCCTGGGGTGGCTCTCAACCTTGAGGCCGCTAAGCTAATATTGCTGGGTAAGGTTCCATACTTCGACTTCTTCTGCTTGTCGTCGCCCCTGCTTCTGTATGCCAGCGTTGTGCCATTGTCATTTGGGCAAGCTCTCGGTATTCCTCCGAGCTTGGCTTCTAATCTAATGGTCTGGTGTCTTGCTCTTGTTTCGGTGCTGTCATGTGCTGCTATTTTATTGCCGCGACGGCACCATAGAGAGTGGCATTATTTTCCTTCGTTTGTAGTGGCCTACGCCCTTGCAAATGTTCTGATGCTTTTTCAGATTGGCCAAGGTGAGCATCTCGTTATGCTGGCACTCACTCCCTATTTTCTAGTCAGGTGGTTGCGCTGGAATGGCCATGCCGTATCTCGAAGAGAAGCTATAGTCTCGGGAATCTTCGCTGCTTTTGCTGTCTGCCTCTGGCATGGCTTTTTGGTCATTGCCGCCAGTCTGGAAGTCTTTTGGCTCTTGTCTCTGCGGCGGTTTCGGCCACTGCTCGCCTTAGAAGTTCGCGCTTGTATTTGCACGGTGTCTATTCTTTTGCTTTCGGCATTGGCTCTGCCAGAGGCTGCTAGAAATGAATATATTTCGCTGGTCTTTCCCCTGCTATCTTTGGGCTATCAGTGTCATGATTGGTCTATTTATGGCATTAACAGTGTGCCTGAGCGGCGCGATATATTCTACACAGCTATTGCCGCCATTCTTTTTGTTTTGCCCTTCCGGCGGCGAACAAGTTTGGCTGCGCCGCTTGTTGTAATCTTCTTGGTTGGTTTTGCTTTGTACTTAAGTCAGTTGAAAGGCTTGAGCCAGAGTGCCATCCCGATGATTTTTGCCATTACTCTTTTGCTCTCGCTTAATTTGAGTATTGCCGCTGCTATTGTTCGACGAATTAGTCGCAATGTTTATAGCCGCCGTATGCGGGCCTCTGCTGCTAAAGGCGCATCGTGGCGGAATCCGCTGGTTAGTAATTTAGGACTGTTCGCCTATGCAGTCAGCATCCTAGTGCTTGCTGGAGCCTTCTTGAAACAGCAAGAAAGCAAGATTGGTCGAGCACTACCTTTGGCGGGTGAAGCTTGTCTGGAACTGGCGCGTGAGCAGACTTCAAGCTCAACGGGCGAACAAAGCAATTCCCAAGCTTCAGAGCCTGCCAGCTGTGCAGCTTGGCTGGCAAAGTATTCTCGTGAGAGTGATGAGGTCATGTTTCTTACCGATAGCTTAGTGCCGGGCTATCCGCTGATGTTGCAGATGAAGCGCAAGCCCACTGGCTACTTGTTGCAGTCTGATTGCCTGGTGGAGCTGGAGGCCTGCGAGCGTGAAAGCTTACAGCCTAAGATGCTTGAGGCGTATGCCGAGAAGCTCTACACTCGCCTTGATGGCGATATTGCCAGTGAGCGAGCGAAAGTGATTTTTGTTCAAGATGTGACCATTGGTGACTTGTTGAAGAAACACAAAGTAGCGGCAACTTTGCTCAAGCATTATGAACTGAAAGGCCATGCCCGCTTGAAGGCTGCTAACGAAGAACCGCTAGAGCACACTGGTTTTAACTACAACATTGGTGTCTTCTTGCCACGAAGGCCGCAACCATGACAAAACTAAGTGAAAAATTCCAGGTCTTTTTGACCACACTGAAATCGTTTAAGTCTATGCCAATGCCTTTGGCTTTGAATATGGATACTCCAACTAGAAACGCTATGTTCTTATTGGGTGGGTTCTTGTTGCTGCTGGTCTTTGTTCTGTTGCTGACAGTTCCGCTGTTGTTTCCGCTGCAAATATCACCAGATCAATCTATGTTCGTCGCCATTGGTGAGCTATTGCTGCAAGGCAAGCGCCTCTATGTCGATGTGTTTGATGTTAATCCGCCTTTGGCTTTTTATGTTCATATGGTACCGGCGGTAGTATCGAGGTTTTTCGCCATTCCCGCCCCTCAGGCTTTTGGCTTTTCTATAATCGCATGCTGGGTTTACAGTGTGGGCTTTAGTTTGTGGCTCCTGTGGCGGCAATCAAAGCACAAAGAAGCCTTTCTTTTTGTGCCGCTGGTGGTGTCATTCTCTTCTTTGACTCTTTGGCTTTCACAGATGGACGAGTTTGGTCAAAGAGAGCACATATTCTTGCTGCTCTTCTTTCCTTTCTTTATAGTCAGGTGGCTGCGTTGGAATGGCAATGCTACAAGCCCTAGAGCTGCGATTGTTGCTGGAAGTTTGGCAGCTATCGGCTTGTTTTTCAAACAATATTATCTAGCTGCGGCGGTTGTACTGGAACTACTGTGGTTTATGGAAAAGCCGCGCTGGCGTAATCTTGTGGCTCCAGAAACAATTGCCTGTGCGGTTTTGGGCCTGTTATATGCCTTTTGTATTTTGGCTATGCCGCAAGACATGAAGGATGGCTATTTCTCCTTTATGGTGCCGATCTTCGCTGCTGGCTATAGCGAGTATGGCACTTCAATTATGTTTCAGTTTGTTGGTTGGGCCCAGATGTGGAATGACCGCATCTATATGTTGATCATCGCCTGTGCTCTTGGTATGGCGATGATGCGCTATTCCACTTTGATTATGCCGTTGATTGCTTTTAGTTTGCTGGGTCTTGCTTCGTATCTGCTTCAGGGGCAGCCCTGGCTCAATCATGCTTTGCCCTTTGTGGCAGGCTCCTACATGCTGGTAGGTGTTGAGGTGGGGATAGCAGTTTGTGTGCTGCGGCAGTATGCGCTCATGCTGTTCAAGCGCCCCAGTGGCTGGATTGATATTGTCTGGATTAGTGCTCTTCTAATCTGGCAGGGGCAGATTGCAGCTCAGGCGATTGCAGAACAAAGGCAGCGAGCGGCTGAAGCTGACAAAATAGACCTTGGTCTGGTCGGCTATAAAGGTGAGGTGGCCAAAGGCGACAATGAATCGCTATGTGCTGTCATTCTGCGCTATACAAAAATTGGCGACCCGGTTTTGTTTATGACGAGAAGCATCGCTCCGGGCTATCCGCTATTGTTGCAGACCAAGCGCGAGCCAGCGTCTCGCTATCTGCACGGTATGCTCTTGCCCACATTGATTTATGCTAGTGATAAGGCCCGCTCAGAAGCGGTTAAGGAGAAAATGGATGGCTTCAGAGCCAAGGTGATTGCGGATTACAAAGAAGATGTTCGCCGCAATAATCCCAAGCTGATACTGATTCAAAGCACCCGCATGTGGGACATTCTGGAAGATTCTAAGTTTATGCAAGATCCGGTTTTTGCGCAGTATCAGTTCGCTGGTGTTGTTGAAGATCATCGTATCTATGTTCGTCGCGATGTGGTTGCTCCACCGAATTGATGGAGCTCTAGAGCACGAAAGGTGTTTGAACCGGCCTTTCTCTGACAACAATAGTTCTAAGCCAATAAATGTTCTATGCCAACAGAATGCCAAAGGCGTGACAAGAGCTTGCCGGTAAGTCTACGTATATTGATGATGTTGCATTTGAGCAATTTTTCTTTTCTTACTAGCGGGTTTGAGACATGGCTGACGTCAATACCAGTGTTGCTGATAGAACAAAAGTAAGCGAACAGTTACCTGTTGTAGACTTTGGAGCCTGGGCACAAGCAAGCTCCACCTACTCGAACAAGGGTTTGGCCGCCGTCGAGAATAGAGCTAGAACGCTACCAGCTGGCTTCAACCAAGATTTTCAGATTGCAGGCCTAGACCTTAGTGTTCCAGAAGGTGGAAAAAGAAAATTTGATGCTGCTGCCGTTGCCACCGAGTTGCATCAGGCGCTTAATCCCAAACTTCTCAGCCTGCAATTTGGAGCAGACAGCGACAAGGCTTTCAACACTTTGAAGAACGTCACCCCAGAGCAGTACAAGGCTGTGGACAAAGCCTATAGCGAGCTTGTTGGAGCAGCCGGCGGCAGCAGCTCTTTAGAGAAGGGTAGTCCTTTAGAGAAAAAAGCAGCAAGCGTTGATGCGCGTTTGGGTCAATTGATTGAAAGCAAAAAGCACAATGATGTT
>CAJXZK010000299.1 GCA_913063055.1 uncultured bacterium | reverse complement strand
GTCGGCAGCGTCAGATGTGTATAAGAGACAGCCGATTACTGCGCCGAGTTTGGTCAGAAGCGCGCCTGTACTACAAATTTGAACTGCTCTGTTGCCATTGTTGCCATCGTTTTATTGGCTTTGCCACTGCCTCTCGGCGCTACTCCAAGAACCCTTGTTGCTAGTCCAAAATCTCTCGCGACGAAAAGCAATGTTGGCGGCTCTGTTGGAGGTCGTTCGGCCTGGTGCCATGCGGTTGTCTCTCAACCTCTTCCCCAGGGGAAGGTTGTGGGAAGTATTGGTGGCCAGCCGTTTAAGCCCGAATTTATTCAGTGGAATAGTTACAGTATTACGCTAAAACAAAATCGCAAGCGCTACTGCAAAGTAGTGATCAACATGATGAGAAGTCAGAAACCGCTATGTAATCTGGCTTTTACTTCTGATTCGAATAATCGACCGCATATTTATGTCTACACCCGCTCTACTAATTCACAGCCGATTAAAGAGCAGCACTATACCAGCAAAGATGGCTATGGTCTTAAGCTTGCACTGCTTTCACCGTTAGCTGATGATTGGGTTCCGGGCTCGTTATCGCTGCGTTTACCTGATGGCAGTTTTGTTGCTGGCAGTTTTAAGGCCGAGAAGGCACCACGCATTATCTGGGATGATCAGAGTGTTATTCCTTAGACTCTTTTGATGGTTGCGCCTTTGTCTTTGAAGGCGTTGACTGTTTCATCGCTGACGCTGGTATCGCTCAAAATGGTCTTCACTTGGTGGCAGTGGCAAATTTGATAAGGTGAGGCTGTGTTGATTTTGTCCGCTGAGGCCAAGACTATGGTTTCGCTAGCTGCGGCTTGCAGTGCTCTTTTGATATACGATTCTTCCAGATCGCCAGTGCTCAGTCCGGCTTCGGGATGAACGCCTGTAACTCCCATAAAGTAAGTGTCGGCGCGCATGCGACTAATCGCTTCAAGGGCTGCAGCACCAACTGTCACGGCAGAATGCTTGAATAACTTCCCGCCGATTATGATTACCTCTAGTTCTTCGTGCTCAAGCAGGGCTGCTGCAATAGTTGGGCTGTGAGTTATTACTGTTGCTTTCAGTGTAAGTGGTAGATTTTGCACTAGTTGAGCGTTGGTTGTGCCGCCATCAATAAAGACTATTTGGCCGGGTTTAATTAGTTTGGCTGCAGCTTGGCCAAGCTTGCTTTTAGCTTGTGGAGCCAGTTTCTGTCTGCCTTTTAGATTGACTACAGCTGGTGAGCTAGCCAGAGGGGCTAAGCTGGCGGCTGGGAGCGCCCCGCCGTGAACCCTTTGTAGCAGGCCTTCGTGGGCCAATTCGCGCAGATCTCGTCTGATTGTATCTTCCGAAACTTGCCACTGTAGGCTGAGTTCTTTAGCAATAATCTGACCGTTATCTCTCAGGCTCTCTAAAATTAGTTGTTTGCGCTGGCTTGTTAACATATGTGCACGATTTGTCATGACCTTGCGTGTTAATACTTGATTTTGCACGAAGTTGCACGGTGGAGTATACACGGTTCTGGAGGAAGTAAACAGTGGAGCGAGTTCGAGTAAAGAGCAGCACCTTGCTGTCTGACGATTGGTTCATTCTAAAAAAGCATCATTTCGAGTATTTGCGCTCGGACGGTAGCGGGCAGGAGCAAACTCGCGAGACTTATGACCGTGGCAATGGCGCCACCATCCTGCCGTACAACCTTCAGCATCAGACGGTGGTTCTGGTAAAACAGTTTCGCCTGGCGGCTTATGTAAACGGCCACAATGGTTTTTTGATTGAGGCCTGTGCCGGTCTACTTGATAGTGATGATCCCGATACGGCAATTAAGCGCGAATTGGCTGAAGAAGCTGGTCTTGAAGTTAAGAGTATCGAGAAAGTTTACGACTGTTTTATGAGTCCCGGCTCTGTTACTGAGCGGCTGCATTTTTACATTGGTGAATACGAAAAGCGTGAGATTGCTGCGCGCGGCGGTGTTGACGGTGAGGACATTGAAATTCTGGAACTACCATTTGCACAGGCGTTAGCAATGGTCAAAAGTGGTGAAATTATGGATGCAAAGACAATTATGCTTTTGCAGTATCTGCAGCTGCATGTTTTTCAGCAAGCCTAGAGCAATCGTGAGCCGATTTTTTGGATCTTGACTGAATCATCCAGAATTTTGTTGGCTTGTTCGCTGCCATGGGCTGGGAGGTGCAGGCTGACTGGCGAATCTTCGTCATGGAGTATGTCGATTTGCATGATTACGCTAGCTTGATCCCAGTAAACATTAAGCCGTGAAAGTTTGTCTAGACGAAATGTTGCTAGCATCACCAGCGGTATCGTTACTTTTTTCTGAGTAGGAGCTACACCGGGAAGGATAAATTCCATCGGTCGGTCGTGGGTGAAAGAAAGAACTAGTTCATCCACCACTCTGTTGGCGTTGACGGTGCGTGAGATTGTCGTCAGCTGAGCGTCGCCTGATAGAGCTTTGAAGAAATCTTTGTAAAAGCGCTTCAGTTCGTTGACTCCATGACCACCGGTAAGCGTGGGTACAAAAGTTACAACGGCATCTTCGCAGAGTGTTTCCATGGTCTCGTCCAAATCTTTTTGATTTAGGGCGGTAAAGAGATGGTGGTCAAATAATTCTTCGGCGTTGACAGAGGGGCCGATACATGAGCGTAGAAATTCGATGGTGCGGGCTTGTGAAAGCAGCGCGGCGCGCTGATTGTAGCTAGCTCTCGCTTCGCAGTTGAAGCCATGTCCGGTGTTTTCATAGACAAACACTCTGGCGTTATGGTGGTTGAGCATTTCTAGCATCAATTTTTCCATAGATGACGGCGGTATTAGTGTGTCATCGGCACCCAAGTGGAAAATAATAGGAGCTGTTATTTTGTCTGCTTCGTCTAAGTGTTTATCAATGTCGGCGCCATAATAACTAACGGCAGCTTCCACTTTGGTGTGGGCACTGAGGCGGTAAGCCATTCTTCCGCCGAGGCAATAGCCCATAGCGGCAACTCCGCCTGTGACCTGGGGCAAAGTTCGCAAATACTCTACAGCACTGACTAAATCGCTGATGCCCTGTTCTTCATCAAATTTATTTTTGTACGACATCGCCGTTTCCATGTCGCTGCCACTGTAGCCAAGCTCTACATTCGGCCACATGCGGAAGAACAGATCTGGTGCTAGAACAACATATCCTTCTTGGGCATAATAGTCGGCGACCTTGCGAATGTGCGGGTTCACTCCAAAGATTTCTTGAATTAGAAGAATTGCCGGTCCCATGCCCGATTCAGGCAGAGCCAAGTAGGCCGAGAAAGACTCTCCGTCTGCTGCTGTGATTGAGACTTTTTGATGCGACATTCTTTCCTCGGTTTTGTTTGATTTAGTGTTTTACTCAAACCAGTTTAGTAATTCAACGGGAAGGTATTCTCCTTCAGGAAGGAATTCTAGTTCTTGAGCAAAGTGCATGAGGCAATCGGCTTTTGCTAGACCCGTGAGCATGTGCGATTCTTGACCAAGGGTCGGCATTACGGTTATATCGCTTACTTGCTTGGTGCCACCACTTTCGTTGGGACTTTTGCTGCCGTTGGGTTTGCTGCCGTTGGGTTTGTTGCCGTTGGGTTTGTTGCCATTGGGGTTTTTGCCGTTGGGGTTTTTGCTGATATTGCTTTGACCATAATGGCTCTCGCCTGAATTGGCAAGGCTAAGTTGGCCTCGCACAAAATCGAGACGACCAGCTTTTTTCTTGAGATTGCGTGCTGCTTTTGCCTGGAAGAGACGTTTTGTACTGATTGCTCCCTGCAGACGGGCAATTACAGGTTTGACAAATAAATTGAACGTCACCAAAGCCGATACCGGATTGCCTGGTAAGCCGAAGACTAACTGTCCTGGTTTGGACTGGCGGTTGACGCCAAAATACACCGGTTTACCTGGTTTTATGGCAATGCGCCAAAATATAGTTTCAACTCCCTGCTCTTCGCAAACATCTTTGATAAAGTCGTATTCTCCGACTGAAACACCCCCGGCCGAAATGACAATGTCGGCAAATGCTAGAGCTTCTTGCAGCACTCTAGTGGTCTCTTCGCGATTGTCTTTGGCGTGAAAACGCTTTACGTCAGTTACACCCAAAGCATTGAGAGCGGCCACAAGGGCATAAGTGTTTGAATTATAGATCTGGCCTTCCGCTAGTGGTTGTCCTGGTTCTATTAGTTCGTCGCCGGTGGCGACGACGGCAACTCGCGGACTGCGATGCACCGAAAATTCTGTAATTCCCAGGGTGGCTATCAGGCCGAGTACCGGTGGCGTAACTACTGTGCCTGGCTGGAGGACTGTTGCGCCAGCTTCAATTTCTTCGCCCTGCAATCTGATGTTTTCACCAATCCTTGCCGAGGCGCAGACGTCAATTGTTTCTAACTGGTCTTCTCTTTTTTCTTTGGAGACTTCTTTCATTACCACTGCTTCTACCGTTCCTGGTACCGGCGCTCCGGTAAGGATGCGGATGCACTGACCTGGATTGATTCGAGTCTTGGCGATGTTGGTGGATGGATCAGCACCGGCGGTCATTTCGCCGATGACAACCAGGCTCTTAGGATTTTCAGGCGAGGCCTTTATCAGGTCTTCAACCAGCACTCCAAAGCCGTCTACGGCAGAGTTATTGAACTGGGGCAGGTCAAAGTTAGCCTTGATGGGCGCGGCTAGAACTCGACGCAGTGAGTTGCTTAAAGAAATTGTCTCGCTAGGGAGGGGCTGGCAGTTATCCAGAATGGCTTTGAGTGCTTGTTCGTAGGTGAGCATTATCAATCCAGTTTGGTCTTGTCTGTACGAGTATGTAGCTCCAATTCTCTCTGCTCAGTTGAGCTAGTGCCATTCTTGCCATGGTCTCCGCCTGCAATCATCTTGAAGGCGTGATTAATGGCCGGGAAGAGCACTGCTATTCCGTCTTGAGCCGCTCCTAGAGAACCAGGCAGGCTGACTATAATTGTTTGCTTGCGCACGCCAGCGACGCCGCGAGAGAGCATTGAGTAGGAATTGCGATCTTGTCCATAGCTTCTAATGGCCTCAGCTATTCCAGGTAATTCTCGCTCGATCAAGCGATTAAGGGCTTCCGGTGTATTGTCTCGCGGGCTTAAGCCGGTACCACCAGTGGTGATAAGCAGGTCGACTTTGAGATCGTCGCAGATTCTTCTAACAGCCGGCACAATAGCTGATTCGTCGTCCGTTAAAACCGATAATTCAGCAATTTCAAAGCCCCGGTTTTGCAATTGCTCTGCGATATATTGTCCTGACCGATCTTTTGCTTTTCCGGCTGAGACAGAATCGGAAAGCACCAAAACAGCTGCTCTTCGGCTAATTTCTGCATTGGGAGAGGTGGAATAGTCGCTTTTTCCGCCAGTTTTACTTACTAGTGTGACTGATTCTATTTGCATCAAATCATCAACCATTTTCGCCATGTCGTAGATGGTTAAGGCCGCTACTGATGCCGCTGTAAGAGCCTCCATTTCTACTCCGGTTTTGTAGACGGCTTTGACTGTGACTGCGATTTCGATAAAGTCTTCATCAAGCTGAAACTCTACACCAACGAATTCTACTGGCATGGGGTGACAGTAAGGAATAATTTGACTGGTGTTCTTGGCTGCTTGAATGGCAGCTACTTTCGCTACATCCAGGGGGTTTCCCTTGGGTAGCGAATTACTTTTGATTTGCTGGATAGTGCTTGGACTAACTCGCAAAATCGCTTTTGCTACTGCCGTTCTCAGCGTACTTACTTTATGCGAGACATCGCGCATGACTGCCTATCCTCCAATTTCGATCATTGCTCGGTTCTCCATCGCTGCTATTTCTTCAGCTGGAGGATGAGCTTCTGGCTTTTGAGCCAATGAATATAGAATCATACCTTGTAGCTCTTGATCGCTGGCTCCCTGCCGCATACCATCGCGCAGGCTTATCTCTGCTGGGTGGAACAGGCATGATTTGATGGAGCCGTCGGCCGTTAAACGCAGGCGGTTGCAAGTCGAGCAGAAGCTCTCTGACATAGAGGTGATGAAGCTGACTGAACCGCCGCCGGTGATGGCGTAGTCTTTGGCTACCGCGGAGAGGTCGCCCTCGATTCGGGTTAGCTCGTAGCGGCTTTCTATCTGGCTAAGCATATCTTTATAGGTTACAACTTTGTCGCTTGCCCAGGAATTATCTTTGAAAGGCATGTACTCAATGAAGCGCACGTTGATTTTGTGTCTAGCGGCAAAGTCGGCAAAGGCCATTATTTCATCGTCGTTGATGCCGGCCATCACCACCATGTTTATTTTCAAGCTATCAAATTGGCAGTCGATAGCTGTATGAATACCTTGCAGCACCTGGTCAAAAAGGTCGAGGCGCGTAATTGCCTGGAAGCGCTCTTTCGAGAATGTATCAAGACTGATATTGAGGGCGTTTAGACCCAATGTCTTTAATTCTTGGGCGTGGGTTGCCAGCAGTGTGGCATTGGTGGTCATAGCTAGGGTTTCTAGCTTAGGAATTCTTCCCAGCTCTTTGATGAGAGTTGGCAAGCCGTTTCTCACCATAGGTTCTCCGCCGGTCAATCTTATTTTTCGAATGCCCATGTCTGTGAAAATGCTGGCCAGGCGCGTTATTTCTTCATAGGTTAAGAGTTGGTCGCGTTTCTTCCACTCCATGCCTTCGTGGGGCATGCAGTATAGGCAACGCAGGTTGTAGCGGTCTGTGACTGAAATTCGCAAATAAGTGTG
>CAJXZK010000298.1 GCA_913063055.1 uncultured bacterium | reverse complement strand
GTTTAATGGCTGTTCTAGCTCGCACTGGCGCTGACGATCAACTAAGCATTTTCCTAGTGGATGGCACACCGTCTTCTACCATTGAAATTGGCGTTAACAAAGCTAAGTTCGGCCTGCGCTCTGCAGCTACTTGCGATATTACTTTCAAAGAGTACAAAGCCACTAGCGAGAATAAACTAGCTAGCGCCACTAGCGCTGAAGTCGAGGCCCAGGTGAATGCTGTGCTTGACTTGAGCAAAACTGTTGTGGCTGCTGCAGCGGTTGGTATTGCCGAAGAAGCGCTCAAGTTCTCAGCTGAACATGCTCGCACTAGAGAGCAGTTTGGTCAGCCAATTTCTAAATTCCAAGGTATTCAATGGAAGCTCGCGGATCACTCGGTTGAGTCGCAAGCGGCCCGCTTGCTTACATATCGTGCCGCTTGGAGCCATGATGAAGAGCCTGGTGATTTTCGCAAGTTTGCGGCAATGGCTAAGCTTTTTGCCACTAAAGTTGCCAGAGTTCACAGTGGCGAAGCTGTGCAAATATTCGGTATGCTGGGAGCTAGCCCAGACTCGCCGGTAGAAAGGCTTTACCGCGACGGTAAGCTGACTGAAATATTCGAAGGCACCTCTGAGTTGCAAAAGGTAGTTCTCAAAGAAGAGCTCGGCGTTTAGATAAAACAAGCTAATACAAGACAGGGGTAGAGCGCAATGAAGCAGAAGTCGCAGAAATCAAGTATTGCTCTGAGACTTTCGCGTTCAGCTGCTTTCCCCTTGTGCTTGGCTGTTTTTAGTTTTGCTTCAATGGGTCCAGCTCAAGCCGATTCGTATGCTGATGGGGCCAAGCTTTTTCAAGAGAAAAAGTATGTCAAAGCAGTTAAGTGTTTTGCCGATTCGGTTAAGCAAAATCCTGGCAACGATAATGCTTACTACTACCATGCCTTGGCTCTGCACTACTCCAAAGATATGAAGGGTGCCATTGCTGAGTATGGACGAATTATTCGTCTATTTCCTTCAAGCCAGGCGGCTGACCACTCTCGTCGGGCACTTATGGTGCTTGATCCGGTTTTACTGAAGAAGTTGAGCCCTGAATTGTTTACGGCGGCTCCACCAGCGGCAAGACAACCCGGAAGCCCTATTATCAGCGGTTCTCGTTCGTCTTATGCTTCCTCCGAAGATCGCTTTCCTAGTGAAGCGCGGCTCAATTTCACCAAGGAAGTCGGTTGCATGATGGTTGAAGCGCAGTTCAATAACAGACCGCTTAAGGTTATGTTTGATACTGGCTCTCAGGGAACAATTCTTGGTAAAAATCATTTGCAAAGCATGGGTTTACCTGAGCCTACAGGACAGCCAACTGGTACCTCTACTAGCGCTGGCAGCTCACAAAAAACTTGGGATATGCGCTTGAACATAAAGATAGGCAATATCGAGCGCAACAATTTTCCAGTTGTGATTAAAGAGTCAATGTTAGACAGCCCATCAATTGGTCAGTCTTTCTTCAAAGATTTTACTTACACCATCGACAATAATGCACAAACAATCAGACTGGTGAAGAGAGCAGCGGGTGCATCTTCTAGTGTTGCTTCTTCGAGCTCTAGCTCTGGCTATGGTTCATCTCGTGCGGTTTCTGATCCGTATGCTGTGCCATTCACTCGTGATGAAAATGATCAACTGATAGTCAGTGTTTCGCTGGATGGTAGGCCCGGTCGCATGTATTTTGATACAGGCGCTAGCGGTATTGGTATGTCCAGCGCTCAAGCCAAAGGGTTCGGTTTGACGGTGCCTGAGGATGCCCAAGATACAGTAATCAACGGTACTTCTTCGCGTATGACTGGTAAGAAATTCCCTGTTCGCTCTTTGAAGTTGGGTCCGATTGAAAAGCATAATATCGATGTTATTGTTGTCGATAACTTTGCTTTGCCATTGCCACTACTTGGCCAGTCATTCTTCGGTGATAACAACTACACCATTGACGATCAAGCGAAAGTTATTCGCTTTACTCGTCGCTAGTAGAACAGATTAATAGTTATGCCTACGGTATCACTGGTAATAGTTGCTCAAGATGAGGAGCGCACTATTGGCAGGGTGATTGATGCTGCTAAAAGTCTGGTCGATGAAATTATTGTGGTTGACTCAGGTTCAACTGACCGCACCAAAGAGATTGCCCAAGAAAAAGGAGCAATTGTTCAACATCAAGATTGGCTTGGTTTTGCCAAGCAGAAAAATTTTGCCATTGATTTAGCTAAATCTGATTGGGTATTAAGCCTTGATGCCGATGAAATATTGAGTGATGGATTGGTGGTTGAAATCGCTGCTTTACTAAAGAGTCCGAATCTTGATCAATTCGATGGCTACAAGATTCCGCGTATTCTCTATATTGGCGATCAAGCAGTTTCGCGCGGTGGCTTCTACCCCGATGCACAGTTGCGTTTGTTCAAGCGCGGTAAGGGTAAGTTTGGTGACCGTCTTGTGCATGAAGCGATAAAAATGAACGGGCCGGTTACTATGCTGACCAAGCCGATGCACCATTATGCGTATAGAACTGTGGAAGATTTTGCTGCTGCCATGGACAAGTATGCCAGGCTTTCGGCCCAAGAGTTTTTCAATCGTGGCAACTACGGCTGGAAGGCCAGCCGCATTGCTGAGTTAGTTAAGCCGGGGCTAACTTTCTTGTATCGCTATTTGGTTCGGGGCGCTATCATGGAAGGTGCATTAGGTTTTAAACTAACTGCAATTTATAGTGACTATGTGCGCAAGAAGATTTTTTATCTTAGACAGTTAGCCGCTAGTAATAAGGGCAACGACAGTAACAGAGGACGTGACCATGAGCAAGGCTAAATTTGCAGCAGGTTTGATGCTGCTTTCGATTGCTTTTACTTTCTCATGGCCGGTACAGGCGGTTGCTGATGCCTACGCTCTGGGTGTTAAACAGTTTGGTGCTAAGACCTACCCTCTGGCTGCAGCTAACTTTAAGAAGGCCATAGCAGCTAATCCTAAGAACGATAGTGCTCGTTATTATTATGCGCTCTCGTTGCATTACAACAAAGACATTGCTGCTGCCACCAAGGCTTATGCTGAGTTGATTCGCATGATGCCAGATTCTAACGGTGCCGGATATGCTAGAGCTGCTTTACTAACTCTTGATCCTGCCCTACTTCGTACATTGCCAGCCTCGACTCGCGTGATACAGCAGCAATCGAGTCAAATGTCTGCCTCGAGTGCGATTATTTCTGGTACTCAATTTCAAGCTGGTCAGTCGGGCGGTCGCAGCAGCTCAAGCGACACTATGCCTGATGAATGTCGAGTTTATTACACTCTTGAGCATAATTGTTTTGTCATTGATGCCTACGTCAACGGAAGGCCAATGAAAATGATTTTTGATACAGGTGCTGCCATTTGTGCGTTCGGAAAAAATAACTTTGCCGCATCTGGAATTGATGTACCAACTGGAAAACCAAGCGGCGAAGTGCATGGTATTGGTGATGGCGGTGCCCAGTCAGCCTGGGATGCTACTGTTGATTTGAAAGTCGGAACAATTGAGAGGAAGCGGTTTCCTGTTAAGGTTCAAACTCAGCTTGGCGAATACCCACTGCTCGGTCAGACTTTCTTTCAAGACTTCACCTATACAATTGACAATGGTGCTCAAAGTATTCACTTCGTGAAAAAGCGCAATCGAAGTGGCTCTATCTATGCTGATCCTAGTCGTGATCCTAATGCTGTTCCATTTACCAGAGAGAGAAATGAGTTGGCCATCAGTATCGAAGTTAATGGACGGCCAACAAAAATGTATTTTGATACTGGCGCCAGTGTGGTTACTTTGACTCATGAGCAGTGTCGTTCATTAGGTATTACTATCCCTGAGGACGCGCAGGTAGCAACGGTTCAAGGTATAGCAGGATCAAGCCGTGCGCGAGTTTTTAATGTCACAAGCATTAAGGTTGGTGGTATCACCAAGCGCGATTTTCCTGTTTGGGTCCCTGATAGTGAGATGGCCGGTGTCGGTCTGCTTGGTCAGACTTTCTATAACGACTGTCAGTACACTATCGACTATGAGCGTGGCTACATCCACTTTATGAGACGTTAGGAACTTTCTGATGAATACCAGCAAACGCAGCACTTTTCTCTCTTTATCGCTGATCTTTCAACTTATTAGCCAATCTGCCAGTTTACTCATACCGTTGCCTGCTCAGGCGGCTGCGGATGCCTACGCTCTGGGTGTTAAACAGTTTGGTGCTAAGACCTATCCTCTGGCTGCAGCTAACTTTAAGAAGGCCATAGCAGCTAATCCTAAGAACGATAGTGCTCGTTATTATTATGCGCTCTCGTTGCATTACAACAAAGACATTGCTGCTGCCACCAAGGCTTATGCTGAGTTGATTCGCATGATGCCAGATTCTAACGGTGCCAATTATGCTAGAGCTGCTTTAGCTAAATTAGATGCGGCTCTGCTCAGTTCGTTGCCTATGCCTTCTCGGGCAGCGCAACAAACGTATAGTCAGCCGGGCTCAACGGCCACTGCAGCTGCCACCGGTGGAGCTTCGCAGGAACAGTTTCGCCAAAGTAGCCCTGTGGCAAGCAATCCCAATGATAAATTGCCTGACGACTGCCGCATATATTACACTCTCGAAAATAACAGTTTTATTCTAGACGCGTATGTAAATGGCAGACCGATGAAAATGTTATTTGATACAGGTGCAGAGGATTGCGCCTTTGGAAAAGACAATTTGGCGGCTGCAGGAGTTGCTGGGCCGACCGGTAAATCAACTGGTACTGCTCATGGTGTCGGTGATGGTGGGGCTCAGGCGACGTGGGATATGAGAGTCGACCTAAAAGTTGGCACCATCGAGCGAAAGAATTTTGAGATCGGTGTACAAGAGAACATGAATGGTTACCCTTTGCTTGGGCAGACCTTCTTTCAAGATTTTACTTACACGATTGACAATGGTGCTCATAGCATTCACTTCGTGAAAAAGCGCAAGGCCAGTGGTTCTGCTTATGCCGACCCTGCCCGCGATCCCAACAATGTACCATTTACCCGCCATGGTAATGAAATAGTGGTCAATGTCTCGATTAACGGTCGTCCGACTAAGATGTACTTTGACACTGGTGCCACATCATGCAGCCTATCAAAAGAGCAGGTCAAACAATTAGGGCTAACAATTCCTGAAGACGCCGAAACCATAGAAGTAATTGGTATCGCTGGTTCTACCCGGGCGAGGGTTTTCCACGTACGCAGTATGAAGATGGGTGCAATAGAAAGATTCGATTTTCCTGTGCATGTATGCGACAGCGAAATGGCTGGAGTTGGCCTACTCGGCCAAACTTTCTATAACGACCATCAATACACTATTGATTACGAGCGCGGCTATATTCACTTCTTGCGGCGCTAAATTTTGGTAGCGGCTGAATAGCTAGTCTAAGATATCGCGCATCAAGGCGCGATAGCGCGCAAGATTGGTACCATAATCATCAGACGAGCCTTGCGTATCTGTAATCTGCAATGGCCCAGATTTGCGCATGGCGCTGCTTATTTCAGTGCTATCCCGGTCGCTCTCTTTCTTGGCAAACAGCCAGGGAGCATGCTTTCTTAGTGTCGGGGCGTCTAACCAGCCGCGAGCCAAGAGCACTTCGTCGATAGTCATGCTCATATTTTCACTATCAGACTGAGCCAGTTGGGCCTGAGCCTGGGAGATTATCTGAGCTTCAATCAAGACTTGAAGCAGGTCTTTCTCGTTTTTTTCCGGAGTTTGCATAGCCAATACTCGAAAACGCAGTGTAGATTCAATTCAACACTGCGGCTTCTGATTATCTAGTTTTTGGAGGGCCTAATTAAGTTATTTCGATGTCTACGCGCTTGCCAAACCGGCTGGCTGCGGCGCGTATCAAGGAACGTAAGGCGGTAATTGTCCTACCGTCTTTGCCAATTAGTCTACCGGTGACCAGCGGGTCGCAGGTCACAGCTACTCGGCAACGCCCTGGATTGAGGGCTTCCCTTTCGAATTGCAGGGCGTCAGGGTCTTTGGCCAGTACCTTTAGAATGTACTCTGCCAAATCTTCTGCCGCTGTTGAATCAACTTGGGGCCTTACGCGCCCAAAGCCGCCTGGTCTGCCGCGTGAGGGGCCCTTTTTAAAAGGCTTGCTACCGTTTCGCTTTGCTGGGCGCCGTGTGTCATCCATTTTTGTACCGCTTCTCTGTCGACAACCAACTCTTTAGAACGGGGGTTGTAGTAGCCAAGCTCTTCGATTGGCATACCGTCTCTTCTACTTCTAGAGTCAACGGCGACGATTCTGTAATGCGGGGCTTTTTTTTGGCCGACGCGCTTTAGCCGTATCTTTACCACTGGGACTATGTTCTCCAAACTGTACTTATTGTACTTATGTGCTTGCGTGCGATTCGTTATTCTAACAGCTCATTAGCTCTGGCCGTATGTCTGTACTGTATATGTTGTTAACCTGGCGATACGCTTTGGCCCGAGAAGGGGCTTGGAGTGCAATCAGGGCTTTTATGACAGAGCTTCTTACTTCTTCTTCTTTTTCTTTTTCAGACCGTAAGGGCTTTGAAAACCTGGTCTAGATGGGGAGCCAGGCATGCCGCCCATGCCTAGAGGCATTTTGAAGCCTGGGGGCATAGGAGGCATTTTGCCGCCGCCGCCGAGACCACCGAAAGGCCCACCACCGCCGCCCCCAAAGGGATTGCCGCCGCCGAACATACCACCCAATGGGCCCATTCCGCCCATCATGGCCTTCATC
>CAJXZK010000297.1 GCA_913063055.1 uncultured bacterium | reverse complement strand
GGTGAGATTGCCGTACAGCAACTCGACAGCAAGGAACCCGGCATCGACTCGCCGACCGTCATCGAAGAGCGCCTGAAGTACGCCGTGGCGAACGAAGCCGACCCCCAGACCCGCGCCACTATCGCCGCCGCCCTGGCCAAGGTTCAGAATCGCCAAATGGTGGAGAGTTCGCTCAACCCGCTGACGAAGCGCTTCAAATAACGCTTCATGCAAAGCTGCTGGCTTGCTAGCAGCTTTTAAGTAACCCTCTGATTGACTGGTTCCCCATGCACTCCTGGTGGGGAACCAGTCTTTTTTATCTTATTTAAAATCGGAGCGGAGATAACCTATGTCTTTCCCAACCAAAGTAATAGCTCACCGCGGTGGGCGCACATCTGTACCCGAAAACACACTTGCAGCCTTCAGCAATGCCCTGGCGATTGGTGTGGATGGCATAGAACTTGATGTCAGACGCTGTGCCACTGGTGAGCTGGTAGTGGCTCACTATAGCGATCTCAGCGAGATGACCACCAGCCACGGCCAGATTCAAGACTTGTCTTACGAGCAAATTCGTCAGCTTGATGCCTCGGCCGGACTTGCCGAGTTTGCAGGTGAACGGATTCCCTTGCTGAGCGAAGTTCTTGCTCTCATCAATGGCAAAGTGCTGTTGAACATCGAGGTCAAAACTCTGCCGGATTGCTACCCCGGCATTGAAGATGACTTGGCTGCCATGCTCGCCGACTATCCCGCTGAGAAGCTTCTGCTTAGCTCGTTTGACCAGCGTCTTTTGAGCCGGCTGAAGAAGAAGCTGCCGAACATCAACCAAGCAATCTTGATGCGCAAATTTGCTCACAACATTGCCCTGAATATGCGGCCTATTTCATTGCCGTTCAAGGCTAAACCACTGGCCTGGCCGGATAGCCTGGTGCTGGACCAAATTGGTTATTGTGTCAGACGTGGTGCTGTTGCCTGGCATCCCAGTCTGTTGCAAGTCAATGCCGAACTGGTTGCAGCCGCTCACAAAGCCGGCCTTAAGGTCAATGTCTGGACAGCCAATAGCGAGGAGCAATGGGCTGCACTTCTGGCCATGAAAGTTGATGGCATCATCACCGACAACCCGCTGGGCCTGCAGCAATTCCTTAAGCGCCAGTAATTTTAGCGGCGGTGATTTTTCTGCTTATTTTTTGTCAGATTTTGGAAGTGAAACCGACATGGTCAATAGCCAGGCCGGTTTCACCTTCCAATTATTTTTTGACCGTAGCTACTACCGGTAGTAGTAACTACCTTGTCTCATTCGCTTTGCTGTAATTCATTTCGGCCTGGGCTTGTATTGGCACTGATTCAGCAAATCGGCCCTGTCTTTTTAGAGAAGTAATTACTTTAGGAAATTCATCGTTAAGTTCGTTGAGTCCAGGAAATTCCCTAGAATCCTCAGAACCAGCACGGCGCATGGTAACCCATCCGCTTACTGGCTGTGGGTAAAATTTGTGAATTCGACAGGCGCTCGTCTCTCTATGTCCACCTTGACCAAGCACTTCGACCTCGACGTCATGCTCGCAATTCTTGTGCAGTCGACACGGAGTTGGACTTGCCTGCCAAATCAAAGCCGCTTCTACAGGACAGCCCAAACCAGGCGTCGAACAAATTTTAGCTGACATAAACTTGCCGTCGATAAATGCGTTTTCAGGTGAATGAATCGCAGCCTGAAAAAGCTCATTCAATACGGCGTGCGCATCAGTCAATCGGCCCTGCTTACCTAAGACTCTGGCTAGGCGTCGCTTATCAGCTACTTCAACAACACAATGACTGCAACCAGAATTAGCGTGAATAGCGTAGTTTTCTTTGAGCATCTTTTCAGCGTCTTCCAGCCTACCTGTTGATTCGTATATTTCAGCTAGCCGATGGCTGCAATACTCCTCGTAACGCTCGCCTTTGCGCGACTTCTGAGCGTGGTTATAGGCGATGAGGAAACAGATCTCAGCGTTCTTAGTATCATTGTGATCCAGACGAGAGACGCCCTCGCGGATCCAAAATTTTGTTTGATCAGACGGCAATGCCATCAAACCAGCGGCACAAACAGCCAGAATAGCAAGGACAAACAGACGAACAGAACGCAGTGGCACAAAGACCGCAGCAATACTACTGGTCATTGCTGCAACTGGAGCTGGGATGTTCAATATGCACTCCTCAATAATGGCCTGTTGCAAGCCGATGCTTGCTTATATGCATCAAACCTGATTATGCTTGGACAAACTAAAAATGTCTGTAAGCTAGCAACTAAGTGAAGAACCCTAGAATATTGCCAGCATTGCGTTCCATTTGCAAAATCTCAGCTTGGCGTTCTATTTCAAGCTCTTGCTCATACTTCTGATCCTGTTTTGGATCTTGCTTTGAATCTTGCTTCTGGCCCAGCTCGCGATCAAGCATCTGATCAAGGGCTAGCTCACGCTCTTGGTCCGACAAAAGCTTTGGCTTGACCAGCTCTTCTAGTTCAAAAACCAAAATAAGCCCGAGAACAATTTCCGAATAAGCAGCAAGAATATCGGCAGCCATAGCCTCTTCCTGACGGGTGGCGTTGTCGCCCATCACCAAACTGCACAGTACAATCAACCAGAGGTAGTGCTCACTTTGAGTGCTGTCTAGATGATCTCTATAGCTGGCCTCAAACTTGTCACATAGCTCTTTGTCAAACATTTCAGTGCGAGAAAAATCAGCTTCTCTGAATCGTCCACAAAACATCAATCGAGCATAGGCAAGATCAAAAAGCGGGTCATCAAGCCGGGAATAATCCCAATCGATAACGGCTTTGACAGCAGATCCACGATAAAGCAAATTACCTGGATGAAAATCACCATGTAAAAGCGCTCGCCAGGCGTATTTAGAGCCATGGGCACGAAGCCACTCTTCGATCATGGTCTGAATTTCAGCGACCTGCTCAACCCGCCCTTGCAGCCGCCCAACAATGGCTTCAGCCGCCGCTACAGTAAGATTGTAGCCCGGCATCACACCGAACTCACTAGCGCGGGCAAAAGCATGGCGTATGCGATCGAGACAAGCCGACTGCCAATTGACACTTGGCTTAAGGCGCTTGATCAAACCAGGGCTAAGATTGGCTCCATCACCAGCACAATGCAACATCGCCAGCACCCGACCAGCCTCAGCACAGTGGCTTTCATTCCAAGTCATTCGGCGCCAGTTAAATGGCTTACCGCTCTCAATGTATGGCCTTAAAGTCCAATAACGGCCCTCAGCAAAATGACATGGTTTGCCATCAGCGGCGAGCAAAATCGGCACGGCCTGGTCGAATCCGCGTTCAATTAAAATATCTACCGAAAGATATTCTTGTTCAATATCATCAAATGAGCGATCTATGTTTTCACCAGTCAAAACAAAGCGCTTGCCCTTTGCGTCCACTACCAGTGAGCGTTCTGGTCGATAGGCAAATGGCCATGGTTGAATCTCAACCGGCTCTTGCAACAAAGACGAAAAGCCACTAGATATGATGGCGTGAGCCTGAGCATAGAAATGACTGTAGTGTATGTCTTCTGCCATCTAGTCACCGATCAAGAAGACAGTTCCCAACCCAATTCTTTCATAGCCTCGCCAAAATCAACGCGGCTTCTCTGGCAGAAATTGAGGGCGATAATTGCCTGCCCTACTTCTAATCTTTTTTGCGTCAACATAGTCATGCACTGATAGCTAGCCAAAACAGTCTTAGTGTCGATTTTGCCCATCGCCACTAAGTGCTTTTCAATTTTTGCCCCTTTATCTTGATCAAGTTTCGTGGCATTTTCAATGTCTTCTTGAGTGACTATACCGGCTTGTTTGAGCAAATCTACAACATTGACAGGGGGAGACATTTCCGCTTTTTTACTGCGTTCGGCACTGGCTTCTTTGGCTGCTCTGTGCTTCGCTTCTTCAGTTGCTCGTGGATGCCTTTTCTTAAACTCCTCTACGGCGTCTTCTTTGGTCATCTCCTGGTTGCGAATGGCCGCCTGCAATTGCAGCAGGGTGCGCCAAACAGCATTGCTGATCAACCCCGCTTCAACCAAAACCGCTTCCAGAGGAGTATCTACGACAAAACTGTGAGTATTGGCCTGAGGAGAAATCTTGTCAAAATCAATCTTGCCCTCGTTTTTGTGGGCTCTTTGCAAAAGATCGGCAGCCTGACTTAAGGTTACTTTGCCTTCTTTGATCAACTTTTGCACATTAACGGAGGCTTCAAGAGTAGCTCTAGGCAACTCTCCGGCTTCCATCAAAATCTGCACAGAACCAGCCGTGGCAGAGGATGTCACTTTGGTCAAAGTAGTCGTTGTAAGGCTAAGCGACTTGCTCTTAGGGTTGAAGGCATCCAGGTCAGCGCGCAATTCACCCACAGTGCTGTAGCGATTTTCTGGCTCTTTTTCTAGAGCTTTGAAAATAATGTCTTGCAGTTCTTTAGGAATATTCAAAGACGGCACCACTTCATCAAAAGGTGGTGGTGGATCACAAATATGCTTGCTCAAAGTTTGCAGTGCATTTTCGCCCAGGAAAGGCAGCGCCCCGGAAATTGATTGATACATCAAGCAGCCAAGCGAATAAATATCGGAGCGACCATCAAGACTAAGACCCTTACACTGTTCCGGGCTCATGTATAGCGGGCTACCAACAACATCTCCAGCCGAAGTCAAATCTTGTCCAGGGAAGCGCCCATGAGGAAGAATCTTAGAAATACCAAAGTCTACGATTTTGACCACCCGCTCTTTCTTGCGGCCGGTCTCGACAATCATGAGGTTGCTCGGTTTAAGGTCACGGTGAATAATGCCGCGTTCGTGAGCATGGGCCAGAGCGTCACAAGCCTGAAGGAAAATATCGACAAATTCTTCGACGTCTAAGTGCTTGATAATTTCGAGCAGCTTATCGAGACCGCGGCCGTCCACGTACTCCATGACAATGAATGGATGACCGCTGCTGGAAAAACCATAGTGATAAACCGAGATTAAATTCGGGTGCACAAGAGTAATTGTGGCCCGCCCCTCTTGTTCAAAACGTTTTTTGCTCAGGGGATCACTCAGCAACTTGCCGTGCAAAACCTTGAGAGCAACGGTGCGATCAAACATCTGGTCGCGGCCTTTGTAGACCACTCCCATACCGCCTGAGCCAATTTCTTCGCGCACTTCGTAATGGTCGATTATTGTGCCCGGCTTAAGACCGCTACCGCTGGTAGATATGCTGTAATCAGGCTGGTTGCCTGGTTCCAGTGAAGTAATGGCCTCTTCCATGAGCTGGTGAATGACTTGAGCTTCGCGGCTGCGGAAACTCCAAAGCACGACGTTATCGCCCATCTCTTCGGCCTGCATCACCCAGGTGGCTTCGCCAGCATTCGTGCCTTTTTCAAAAGTGACTGATATAACAAAATTGGACGACTCAGTGCGCTTCCACAACATCGCAGCCGGAATCTCCGGGCTATCTTTGGCCCGTTGGTAGCTGAATTCAAGGTCTTCCAGTGTAGGAACGCGTGGCCACTTAGCAGGACGAGGCGTTCTGGGTACCGTTGGGTCTTGATTGTCTGACTTGCGACTAAAAGAGTCTTGGAGAGGCATCTCTTCCCCTGACTGCCCGTTGGGCTTGTGCATCTCTTATCTTAGAACAATAAGAGCTTATTCTCTTATGCCAACTTATTGTTTAAAAGCCAACACCCTACTGAGGTAGAAGATCGGCGATTTGCGATTTTCCGATTAAAACTTCAATTTAGATCGTTTATCAGACTTTTAGAGTGGAAATTAGGCAGCTGTCTCGAAACAAAAGAGCCAGCAAATTGCTCAAACTGTGCCGATAATAATCGCCGCGAATTAACCGATCGCTGCCAATTAACAACTTGGTTGACAGTATTTAGCCCTTCTTACTCAACACTCTTCTTACTCAACACCTCATTTCTGACTCAGTCAACTTTATACGATAAAAGATAGTAGTAATGGAAAAAATAGAAACGGCCAGAAATACCAGGTTTGCACCCAATATCTCTGGCCGTTCTAAAAATTGCCATCGCTACTTGGCGATGACGAACCGGTCCAGCTCGTGGCCGTCCGAATCGAACTGGGCCACTTCCATGCGGTCAGAACCGAAGTCTGCCAGCGTGAAAGAGTGCCGGTCGCCCACCAACTTGTGGGTGAAAGGCTGCCAGGCCGACGGATTGTCGTGCAGAGCCTTGGAGTCGAGCTTGGCACCGCCGCCGCCAGTGACGATGTAAATCACACCATCAGGCTTGGTATTGGCCGTGCCGTCGTACTTCTTGTCGAGCACGATCTTGCCGGGAACGTAGCCACCCTCGAGCTGCGCGCTGCGAGCGATGCCGCCGTCAGGAGTGAACCTGAGCGGGAAGCTGCGCTCATAGACGTGAGCATGGCCGCAGAAAACAACACTGACACCGTTGCTTTCGAAGATGTCGCTGAGAAAGCGCATCCCCTGCTCGCGCTGGTGACCAACATTGCTCGTGAACGGCGGCTGATGCAGCACGACGACCTTCCACTTTCCAGCCGGCACAGCCTTCAGGTCTTCATCAACCCAGCGCCTCATGCTCTCGTCGGTCCAGTCCATGTAGGTGTTGGCGTCGAGGAAGAGGAAATGCACGTTGCCGTAATCGTAGGCGAAGTTCGCCATACGCGGATAACGTTCACCGGCCGAATTGAGGAAGTCATGCATGGCTGAAGTGTCGCCAATCATGGGCGGCAGGTTGACACCTGAACCGTTGACCAGCTTGCTGTTGTTCGGCC
>CAJXZK010000296.1 GCA_913063055.1 uncultured bacterium | reverse complement strand
GGGTATATACATGAAAGATTCTTGGCAAAGGGCCTAATGAAAAATAGACGTCGTGTAACTTTAATCTACTTCCTTGAAGTACTCTTTTCATTTTGTATGGGTATTGCGCTTGCTGGTTTTATAAAATTGTTTGTATACCTTCCTGCGTTTTGGCACACTGCAGCGTTAGCTTTTCTTGAAATGCCTGATTGTGTTGGGTTTCCCTTCCTTCCATATTTTTTTGGGCTTGTATACAATGATCCGTCTTTCTGGCCTCACTGGAGACTTGTTCTTGTCTGTGGAGTCATCATCTTTGCCCTACGCGTTTTGGACGGTAAGCTCAAAGCTCCTGGAGCAAGTCTTTTCAGTGATGCAATTCTCGAGAATTTGGAGCAAACCAAGCCACTGCGATGGAGGTACGAATATTACTGTAACTCTAGGCGCCTTGCGGTCAGGGAGCTAGTTGTAAGTGCTACTATCAGCGCGATTTTCCTTGCCTTAGCACTGCTCTATAGATTTGCTCATATGCGCCCCTAGAGAATCTCGATGTGTGTCTTTCTGCTCTTGCGGTTTGTTGAATTGGTAGTGCGTTTAGGTTTGAGTTTCTGTGAATCACTCCTCCACAAATTTTTTAAGCCTGCCAAGAGTTTGATCCCATTGCTCCGAAACTCTATCAAGGTAGCCTCGGGCCTGGTTTAACGGTGTTGGATCGAATTGATATAAACTTTCGCGGCCAGATTTGACACCATTGACGATACCGACGCTTTCCAGTACCCGCAAGTGCTTCGTAACAGCTTGGCGCGTTAGCTCTGTGCCTTTTGTCAGTTCAGAAATTGAGTGAGGTTGTCCGTTGGATAGTTTTTTCACTATCGACAGCCTCGTCTCATCTCCGAGAGCGGCGAAGACGCTGGCGTGTTTACTTGGTAGTGACGTTGTTTTTCGCGACATATTTTTCTATGTTCTGAAGTTGCTCAGCCCAGCCTCCGTCATTCATTCTGAATGCTTCAAAACGGCGGTGTTCGGGCAGTTTGTCGAAGCCTGATTCTGTCACGGTCAATAGTGTTCCGTAGTCTGTTTTTTCAATCTTGAACTCGACCAGTGTCGGTTCCTCGGTCGAGTAATCCACCTTAGGGTCAACAGCATACGGATGCCAGGTGAATGCGAAGAGATTCTCTGGCTGCATTTCCTTTATATGAACTTCCCAGAGCAAGCCCTCATAGCCTGGATAAGTAAGTATAGCCTTGGTGGTCTGGCCAACCTTGAAAGGCTCTTTGATATCAAGGCAGAACCATTGGCCGAATTCTTTGTGATCGCTTAGCGCTTTCCATACCCGGGCAATAGGGGCCTTTAATTCTATAGTTTTGACGATTTCATTTTGCATTGTCGGCAACCTCAATATGCAACCTATTGGTTGCATATTACTATAGGCGCAGAGAAAAGTGCAAGAGAGCTTGCAAAAGAGAGCACAGATCCAGGTTGCTTCAATTATTGACAGGAAGTTGGTAATGCTTTATGGTTAACTCAGAGGTTAATTAACCTATCGGTAAAATAACGTGCAAGACACTCTCAGTCAAACATTTTCAGCCCTCGCAGATCCCACAAGACGAGCGATGTTGGCCCAGTTGAAGCTGGGTGAGTCGAGTGTTTCCGATTTGGCCAGACCTTATAACATGTCACTTCCAGCAGTAACTAAGCACATTAAGGTATTAGAGAAGGCTGGTTTAATCACTAAAACAAAAGAAGCTCAGTGGCGTCCATGCAAGCTAAAAGAGGATGGCTTAAAAGAGGTATCCGACTGGATAGAAGAGTATCGAGCATACTGGGAGGCGAGTTTCGATCGCCTGGAGGTTTACCTCAAAAGTGTAACTGCCGAGAAAGAAATTGAAAAATTAGAGAATCAGGCTAGCGATCAGAAAGAGAGCAGCGCAATGCAGGGTAAGAAGGGGAAGAAAAATGGTCGCAAAAAATCAGACAGCAAAGGCTAAGAGCAACGAGTTGCGACTTACCCGCGTGTATGACGCACCTGTAAAACTAGTTTGGGATGCCTGGACTGATCCGGCAAAAGCGGCCTTGTGGTGGGGGCCCCGTGGGTTTACCATCACCACGCACAGCAAAGATTTGAGGGTCGGAGGTCACTGGCATTACACAATGCATGGCCCTGATGGTGTGGATTATCCAAATAAGACTGTCTATTTTGAAGTTGAAGAGTGCGCCAAGCTTGTCTATGACCATGGTGGCAACGATGAACAAGCTCCTCTGTTTCGAGTTACTGTGCTTTTTTCGGAGAGCAACGGTAAGACAACGATGGACATGTGCATGACATTTGCAACACCAGAAGTGGCTGAGGAGCTTGGCAAATTCATCAAGAAAGCTGGCGGCAACGGCACCTGGGATCGTCTGGCGGAGTATCTGGAAAAGAGTTCTACCAGCAAAGAAATATTCGTCATCAACCGCTCGTTTGGTGCGCCTATTGAGACTGTTTTTGAGATGTGGATAAATCCTGATCACTTGTCGAAATGGCTGCCTCCTCAAGGCTGCGATATGCAGGTGATCAAGGCTGATGTCAAAGTTGGTGGTGGCAATTTCTACAGCATGGGCGATGGCGCTGCAATGAAATTGTATGGGCGTCTGCAATATTTGGAAATCGATAAACCCCATCGTCTAGTATATACGCAACAGTTTTGCGATGAGCACGAAAATGTTTCTAGTCACCCAATGGCTCCCTGCTGGCCTGCTACTATGATCACCACCGTAATTTTTAGTGAGGAAGGAGACGAACAAACTCGCGTCACTGTTACTTTCGAATGCGCGGCCGGTACTTCGCCAGATGAGCTAGCAGCCTTCGTTGCCGAGCGCGGTGGCATGACTCAAGGCTGGACTGGTTCCTTCGATAAGTTAGAAGATTATTTGGCTCTTCGACTTTCGAAATGAATTTTGCACTTTTTTTAAGGCTTCATTGAGCTTCGCTCTCACTTCTGGCTCATCCTTTAGTTTTAGTGCCGCCTCGTATTCGATGATACTGCCTTTGGTATCGCCACGATTTGTGGCTTCATCTCCCAAGGCTACTCTGTCGCTGAATGAATCTGGATCTTTACCAAGCTTGCGAATGAGCCCGTTTAGATTTTCTTGGGTGGTTTGGTTACTAGCATCGAGATAAAGAGCCCGGTGAAAGTAGGGGATGGCTTCGGCAGGCTTGTTCTGCAGAGATAAACCGAAGTTGTTGTAAGCAATACCGAGATTGACTAGTGCTATTTTGTAGTGGGGTGACCAGTCCAGCGCTTTTTCCAGTAGTTCGATTGCTCGAGCATAGTTGGTAGTGTTGATGGCCTTGACCGCTTCATTGTTGAGGGCAATTAAGGCGTCACTGTCTGGGAAACCCGTAGCGGTATAGTTGTTGTTGTTGCAGAGCTGGTCATTGCCCAGGACGAGGCTAGCGATATCTTTCTTGCTTCCTGTCCAGATCTCGCATTCGTGTCTCGATGACGAAGCTGTGGAGTCGGAGGGGGTATTAGCTTTGGCTGCTGAAATTTGTTGCGTGGCAGGAAGGCTTTGCTGGCTAGAAACAATGCTTCCTGAAATGGCTTTGCCAGATTCGCTGCCGTTTCTGTCGGCCTTCGTAGCGCTCGTTGCCTTCGTAACTTGCAACTCAAGTGCGCCTACGTTGCCGACATCATCCCAAAGGAAAACAGTTGTGCGACCAGGTCTCTTGCCTATCAGTGCAATTTGAGTGGCCGAGAGCATCAGTGGCTTGACATTGCCTGGGTCTGCTAAGGCAATGCGCACTAGTGAATGACTGGAGTTATAGAATTGCGCTTGATAGGGCTTGAAGGTAATATTTTCAGATGGTTTCTGCTCGAATAGTTCCAAGGGGTTAACTGCTACTGGCGGGAAAGGAGCCGCATTTCTTCTGCCATCAAGGTGCTTCTTGAAGAAATTACCGAAAATCATGAACGTCGAAAGCAGCCGGCCGAAGCGCTTTTCTACACGTAAATCAATAGCAATGGTATTGCCCAACTGGTCTTGAATTTCAAAGTTTGTTCTGCCCGGTGCCTTTCCTAGCAGGACGAACTCATTTTTTTCAATTGCTGTAGGCTCGGCAATTCTTGGGTCAGTGGTGTTTATCTTGACGATGTTATTTTTCGATCTGAAGGTCCGTGACTGACAAGCGATGAGGTCTAAGCTCCTGCTTGCTTTCTTTGTTTTGAAGCCACTGGTGATGACTACAGTCTCACCTCCGGGAAAGCTAAGAGTGTCTTGGCGGGTTTTGCCGTCAGCATCCGGCTTGACGGCTTTAGTTGCAGTCTGCTGTGCTTGGTTCTCTTGCTGCGCTGATGGGGGCGCTGACTTTTCAGCTAGTATTTGCGAAAGTTTCTCCAGCTCGGCAGAGATTTTCCGTTGATAAATGCTTGGGCTCTCTTCTCTGGGGTCAGCGCATTTTGTCAGCTCTAATTTGCCTCTTCTTTTGGACGATTCGGAACCATTGGCGCGCTGTTCCATCAGATTGTCAAATGCTGAGGTAGGCCCTTCGTGAAGGAGAGAATTGAGCCTGTCGGGGCTGTGGCCAACCAGAACAGTAAGATTGACTTCGCCGCCCTCGTCGTCCCAGATTTGAATAGTTGTTTCGCCCGCTGCCTTACCGAGCAAAATTATGGTGTTTTCGCCCACTACTACTGGTTCGGCTATGCCAACATCGCCTGCAGATGTTCTGAAGATTCTGTTTTTGATCAAGAACAGCTTCGACTGAGAAACATTGATTTCAATGGTCTTGGTTTTTTTGTACTCTTCAAGTTCTAGCTGGCCAGCTGCTTGCAGCGGTTTGGCTTTTTCCGGGTGTCTGGTTGCGCTGGTCGAGGCATCTGAGACATCAGCTGGAGCTGCTGTACTTGGAGTTGCAGTACTTTCACCTGCTATGGCCGGCAGTATTGAAGAAATTGCCACCGTGTATGCCATGATTAGTGGGCACAGCCGGAACTTCATGTTTGGCGAGTGGAACTGCATTGGCGCGACCTTCTGTATAGCTTTACTATACCCGTTTCGCGAAGGCGAGCTTTCGAATAGTGGCGTATGGTCTGTTCATTGAGCTAGCCTTGGATTTCAGTCTTGACTCCAAGGCCGTTTTGAATGCAGCGCTCGATTGGTATTGCCTTCTGTTGTTCATCGTCCGCTATTTGCTAAGGCTTTGTAGAGCTTCACTATCACTCAGTTGCTTTCGGGTGATCATACCTAATTCAACTGCCTTGGATAGACTGTCTCGAAGAGTCGTTTTTTCAGTTCGTCCTTCTCGTACCAGGTCCTCTATTGTTTTTGCTGGCGTGGTCAGAGCGAGGCCATTTTCATGCTGAATTAATGATGCTTTCAGATTTTCTTGATGAAGCTGCACAATTATTGGAATTTCGCTATTACGTCTAAAGTCTCTGGGTACAGTCATGTGAATTCGATTGGGCATGAGGTCGCCGAGTTTGTAAATATTGAGAGCTGTTTCATAGGAGAGGCACCCTTGAACTTTATCCGCTCTATTTCGTGACCAGAGTAGCCACTTCATGTATTCCTCTTCTGGAGCGCTGGGGAAGTTGATCAGTTTAAATAGCCCGAGGTATTCATGAGACCATTCCCCGGCTTCTACGAACTTGTGGAAGTGCTTTCTGTCATAGCCCGCCTGAATGGCTTGCTTGGCCGTAAAAAGGCCAAATTGAGTCGATGCTGTTCGGAATAGGAGTTCTCGTTTTTCTGCCGTGCTGGTCATCTTTCTTTAGTCCTAGGGTGCATAGTACATAAATACCACAAAATCGGTGGTATTTATGTACTATGGGCTGTAAAACTTCAATTCTCGTGCGTGTATCTGGTGTCCTTTCTGGGTGGCGTATTTAAAGCACTTGTTGCTAGTGGCGTTGGGCCTCGTTTTGTCAGTTGCCTTTCTCGTCTCGACTTTGCGAGTGATTTTTAATCCAGTCACACAGGCTGTTGAGCAAGTTAGTGCTGAACTGTCCTTGCTCAAATAGCAAGTGCTGCGAGCGGCCGATTAGCGATAGGTCTTTGTCTAGAGTGCCTATTCTTCTGAAGAGATTGATGGTGCCTTCTGGTTTTATCAAAAGATCGTGTACGCCTTGGTACATAATCACCGGGGTTTTTGTGATTTGGGCCGCCATTTTTCTGTTGTGCGAGAGAAATTTACTGACTGCCAAAAACTCTTCGGGAGTGGCTGTAAATCGGCTTTCTGGATCCTCAACTAATTCGTGTTTTAGAGTATTGTCAGTGGTCTCGCGGTTCACCACTGCTGGTGCGGCGTTAATCGGTTCTTTGTTGCCGGTGACCATGGCAAGGCCAATTTTCGAAGTAAGTTTCCATTGTCTATATCGTTTTGATGATGGCACAGCGGCAATCAGTCCATCAATCAACTCGGGATGCATAGCTGTTAGCTGGAGCGCGATTGAGCCGCCCATTGATTCTCCCAACACAAATATAGGTAAACCAGGATTATCGCGGCGAATTGTTTTCAGCGAATTTTCTAAGTCTTCGATGGTTTTCACCAGGTCAATTCTGTCTCTTGCCTTCATGCTGGTGTAGGCACCGAAGCCTCGCACATCGTAGGCGTAGACTAATAAACCTTGCTCGGCAAGCTTCTGGCCAAGCTCTTTGAATGAGCTTCTGTGCAAGCCGAAACCGGGAATGCATACCACAATTCCCTTAGCTTTGACATCGGGATTTACCCACTGCATTGCCGCTGGCTGATGCATGATGATGCGCTTTCTCTTCCAGGGCCGTTCGCTGTGAAATTGA
>CAJXZK010000295.1 GCA_913063055.1 uncultured bacterium | reverse complement strand
GCTGAGGATAGCAGTAAGGCCGCTATGAAAAAAATAGCCTGACTGAAATGGTGACTTTCCGTTACTAAATTGAGCTGAAAATATCTTGATTGATGGGGAATTGCCGCATTGCTAGCAGCCGCCCGGAAGGTTATGTTGTCACTACTAAATGGCAACGCTAACAGAAGAGATCGGTCAAGATATGGGCAAGGGATGGGTCTGGAATAGCCCAAACATCGGTAAATACAGCACAGCACTTAGCGTAGCGGTCGGTCTTCTGATCTTTTGCTATTTCGTTATTTTCGCCACTGCCTATCCTTCCGCTGAGCTACTGCGGGCCATAGCCTTCGAAGTCGTGATTTTTATTGTCGTTTTGTGGTTCAAGTTGAGGCAGGGTCGAAGTAAGGCCGCTCGCCTTGAAAATATGGTCATGGATGAACTGGGTTCGCAGTGGAAGACCTTAAATTTCGTGCGTAAGGCAGGCAGTGCCTTTGTCCTCACTTGCTGGCTTGCTCTTACGGCTTTTCTAGTGGTTGATCTCAGTGCCCTTACTTCAGCCTGGCTGGGTAATTACAGCCTTGCACGTAATATTTATAAGGCTCAGTATAATCTCGCTCGTGTTCCTTATGCAGCTCTGACTGGCTCTCCAGCCCATACTGCCATACCCGTGGTTCACCCGGCTTATTCGCTGGAGATTCTAACTGGCGCCTATATTGAAGCGGGAAAGCATGACCTGGCGCGGCAGTTGACTAAAGAGCTGATGGAGATGAGGCAGCAATTGTTCGGTGTAAAAAGTGAGCTCTATGCTGGAATTCTGGCTAATTCGGCCAATCTCTATCGCAAAGAAGGCAATTTAGCTAAGGCGGAAGAAATAAGCAAAGAGGCTTTGCAAATTTCGCGAGGAGTTTTGAAGAACACTGGCATGGGTCAAATCATCACGCAAGTGGCCGACAATCTGCGTGATCAAGGCAAGTATAGTGAGGCCGAGCCGCTCTATTTGGAAGCTTTGCGGATGCGGGAAAAACAGTTTGGACCTGGTAGCGTTAAGGCGGCAGAGACTCTGGTTGAGTATGCTAAGTTGCTGCGCGCCCGAGGCCAACTGGCTCTAGGTGATGATGCTAAAGCCAGGCGCTATCAAGAGCGAGCTGCTGAAATTTTCAAACGCCACGAAACTAAAAATGATCCACTAGTTTCGATGCTTGTCACGGCTTTGTTTTTTCTTGTCTCAATAGTTGTATCAAAGATACTCTTTGGGCCCCGGGGCTACCTAACCAAGGTGGCGATGAGACGCCTTGAGCAGAACTTGAACATTGCTAGCGAGTCGGCTTCTGCAGCGACTGTTCTAGAAGCTGGTGCGGCGGCCAAACACAAAGCCAGTAATTCTCGTGAAAATATCGGCAAGCTGATCAAATTTTATGAGAATCAGAATAATATTGAACAGGTGGAAAAGTACCGCAATTTGCTAGCTGGCATAGGCAAAGACTGACAGTAAGAATTTTAGGAATGAGCTAACGGTGGAAGAGATTGTTCAATTATCAAAGCACTATACAAAGCGTGTGCTGCAGCTTCTAGTGGCTGGTCAATACTGGGGCATACAGCGCGAGTTTAAGCTAGCGCCCGGTCTTACTGCCGAAGAAATCGATCATGCGGTGCGCGATTTCGAGCTTTCTGCTTCACGCTTGGTTATGCCACCAGAGGCAGCTCTAGCGAGCGTGCAGGTCTTTAATTTTGATGATCGCCAATGGAATTCAGGCCCTCTGCCGCGGGGCTCAGCCACTCATAACACCATTATTTATGTTTCTGATGGCGGCACTAAATGGGCTCAAGACTTTTTCTTGTGGTCGGCTATGGGGCGCTCCAGGCATATGCTCAAATTGGTTTTTCGCGTAGTGGGTGAAGATGTTGTGGTTTCCTACGATGGCATTTACCAGCACTAAATCTTTCTTTTGCTGATTGTTAAAGCCTTTTGCTCTGGCGTTCTTGACTACTTTGAAGTTTGTCTAGTACAGGCTAATTTCAAGGCAATAGAAAAATAGAAGAAAGGGCGTTTTTCTTAATGCCTTTTTTAGCTGTTGACAAATACTAGTCAAGAATTTCAAAATCTATTCTATGAACTTACTGAGCATGATTGCTTCTTTGCGTAAGTTTGGGAATTTCGTCGTTGGCCTTTTTCCCGTGCTTGGCACCATATTAGATTGGCTCCTGGCACCCTTCATCCGTGCTGCGCGAGCAGTACAGGCGCGTGCTAACCAGCAGGCCGGTTCCCCAAAATCTGGGGCAATTCTAGGAAATCTTTCCTCCGCCCCCGAGCAAGTCGATAAGTTTCTCCAAGCACCGCTAGTCAAGGCCGCTACCCCAGCGATTAGACGCTTCTATTGGAAAGACTATGCTCAAGATCGCTTAGTCTTAGAGCGTTTGCCGCAAGGTAGTTTAGTGATTTTGCGGCCCTTGTTTCTAGTCACCGTGGCCCTAACCATTCTATTACCTTTGCTCGCTGTTTTCTCTAAACCCGCTGTTGAGCTGACAACTCTGGCTGGTGCTACAGGCAGTGCTCCAATATGGTCGGTTTATCTTTGGTTAGTTGCTGCAGCACTGGCGTGGGGCTGCATACTAGCTGGCTCTGCATTTTGTAATCGCATGTTCTTTTGTTTTGTTGCCGTTATCTATGTCACTCTCTTTGGTGCTTGCGCTTTATTTATTCCCCGATCGTATGGCAATGTTCTTTTGCCCATCGTGGTCTTTTTAGCCTTGAATTTCAGTGAGCGAACCCTGAAGAAACCGGCTACTATCGATGGCATTTTGTCAGCTCTGGTTGCCCTTGTGGTGGGCGCTCCTACTGGGGTCTATCTCCTGGCGCTGACACCGTTGCAACCTCTCTTTAAGCCCTTTGTCCTAGAGTCTGGAATTGTTATTGGAGCCCTCTTTGCCCTGAGCATAACTACAAGCACTCGTGGGCGGGGCGGTCACTTTGAAAAAATACAGAGGAGCAGTGGCCTTGGTGCGCTGCGACTCAGTGCGCTTTTGAGGCAGCCGATTTCTATTGCTGCTAGTGCATTAGTACTTTCTGCGATTACTCTCGTTTTTCTAATTACCCTTGTTTGTCGCGGCGGAGCCGCAGCATTTGCTGGTCAGCTCTTGTCTGAAATGAGTCTTTGGAACGGCTATCTCTGGCCGGTCTGGTATTTCATAGGCATTGGTATAGTCTTTAAGTTGATAAAGAACACCAAGGTAATTACTAAGTCGATAAAAGAGGCTTTGCCTGGTGCACTTTATTTGCCGGTGGTGGTGCTTTTGCTAGTGGCCGGCAGTGTTTTGATGTGGCGCAACAATCTTGTAAATTGGGCCCTGCCTTACGATTATTTGAGCGCTATTGCAGTGCCATTCTATAACGGCACCAAGTGGTACTGGAGCGAGTCGATCAATTCATTTTCTGCTGCTGTCTTAAAATGGGTCTTTCTCTTTGATTTGATTGCCATGGTTTGGCTTTTGGCGAAGAAGCGTTTGCACGCAGAGAGTGCCGCTTCTCTGCTCTATTTCTCGGCCCTGTCCTGGTTTGCTGTTACCGAGTATATGTTTCAGTGGCTCTCTTTTGGTCGCTCGCCAGCTCACTCTGTCATCTTGCTGATGACCTTTGCTATGTGGTTGCTTTGGCTTTTTCATACCGTTGGTTTAGAAATGAGCTTGCAAACCTCAAAAACATTTCCATCGATAGGCCGCCTTGCTATTTTTGGCAGCATAGTGCTCTTCGCCTTGTTAGAAATTCACGCTCGCTGCGCAATCAAAGATTATGGTGTCATGAATGAAATATTCCTCTATATGTTTAGAGGAATTATCGATGTGGGGCTACCTTATTTTCTCTATGTTTTCGCCAGTCGACGCTTTCAACAACTGCCCTTAAAGATCGCTGAGATTTTCCAAATATTTTGCGCTGGTGCCATTCTTACTTATCCCCTGAACGTTCTCGATAAGCTAGCCTTAGGCGGTTGGACCTTGTCAGGTTTGAGTGCGATTTGGCAGGATGAAATCACTACATTCACCAATAAAGGTTTCATCGCGGCTCAAGAGCCTGCTCTTTCACTGCTATCTATCGCCTTGCGCTCAGCTGTTTTTGTCGCTGCCCTGGCTTCTGTTACTTGGCTGGTAAACTACCAAAGAAAACTGAGTAATAGTGCCAAAACAAGTCCTGAAAAAAGTACTCAAAAACATACTCAAGAACATACCCAAGAACATACTAAGGATAGTACTAGCGGCGATACTACGACTAAAGCTGCTGTGATCTTTGCGTCTTTGGCCTTTGCTAGTGGCTTTGCTTCTTTTTCCAAGACCACTGTTGACTTGCCACTGCCTGATCATCTGCGCGTTTTGGTAGCGCCATTTCATACCAGTCTCTTTTTCGACTATTATTTAGTTGCCCTTTATCTTGGTGCTGGCATTGCCGCACTGGCGCTGGCCTTGATTGTCTCTAGCAGCTCATCAAGGTGGCGCTGGTTATGGGCTTGTCTGGTGGCTTTTGCTGTCAACTTCTTAATTAGCTGGGCTTGGCCCGGGCAAGAGGTTTGGCTGCGCTCAACTGGAATGTTGGAGAGCGGTGCCTTAATTGCTACCGTGATCTTTGCCTACTTACTATTGCGGGCTATAAGAATAATTGAAGGACAATCTGCTACTGCTGAGAAGCCTACCGTTACTCTCCTAGAGCTCAACGTAGTTGCTGTACTGATGCTTTCTTGCTTGCTTTATAGCGCCTGCCAACAGTTACCGAAGGCGGCGATGCAGCCTGCCAATTTTTCTCTGGCACCTGGTCTAAAGGTGCCTGCTCGCTTTGGTCAGCCATTGCTCAAGGCTAATTCTGCTGTCTATACATTGAAAGAGCCAGATGGTGCTTCGGTTTTGACGATTAGTCAAATTGAAAGCAATGGTCGTGATCTAAAAACTATCATGCTTGATTTAGTCAGTCAGACTCAAGCCGCAAAACTATTGCCCAACTTTAAAGTGCTGGGGGCACAAGATTATAGTCGCTATGCTCCATCAGCTCTAGCTCTGGAGTTTAGCTATGATTTACTCAACCCCAGTGACCCTACTGCTAAAGTGGCGATGAGTGGAATCACTGTGCTCAAGTTAGGACGCCTAAGCAATAAAGTTGAATATTATTGTATGCGTGCTACACCAGTAGATATGGACGTGCGCCGTTATGACTTAATTCGCGTCTTGCAATCAAGCAATTAGCTGAGGACAGGGCTTAGAAAATAGAAGCCATGGCGCCGCTGAGATTGGCTTCCATCAGAGACAGTTGCAGGTTTACCAGGCGAGCGTCAAAACTATTAGCATCAAAGTCACAACCAACCCAGGTCAACTTTTCTTCAATTTCTGGATTTTCTGGATCTTCCACAACTTCTAAAAAGCTGCGATAACCTTCGGTGCCGCCTACGTCTTCTGGTGGGCAAGCACGTTTGCCCATGATGCAACGGGCTAGAGCTGGCCCACCATCAAGTTCGACTACTCGTTCAACTTTTACTTCATGCTGCCATGAATCAGCTAGATCGTACTCGTAAATAAACTGGTCGCCCTCTTCAGTTAAGATGTCACTGAGTTTAATGGAAGTCTGGTCTTTTACTTTCTTGTTTTTTGCATCTAGCAAGTCACCGTATATGGTATTGCCGAAGTGGAAGTGGTGAATGTGATAACCGGACCAACCCATTGAAAGCTGTAGAATCTCATGGAGTTGATCTAGTGTAATCTCGCCATTGACCAAAAGGCGCCGCCAGATTGGCAATGGAGCATCTTTCAAATTGACGCGCAACTGAAAGAATTTATTGAGATTGCTTTTCTTGCGGACTGCCATGTGTTTTCCTCAGTTTTGTTTCTAGGTACGGTTCAAAAATCGAGTGCTTCTGGTCCGAAAGAGTCAGGCAAGAGGTCGTCGAATTTCCAGATACAGACGTCGTTAGCTTCGTTTTGAATAGAGAGGACGACAAGGTCAAGGCCGCCAAACTCTCTGAGAAATTGTCGGCAAATACCGCAGGGCGAGCCTCCTGGTTTGGTGGCGCAGACTACTGAGATACGCAGAAATTTTGTAAAGCCTTCGGAGACCGCTTTCACTGCTGCTGTTCGTTCGGCACAGATAGCTCCACCATAGCTAGCGTTTTCTATATTGCAGCCAGTGAAGCGGCGTACCTCTCCTTCTGCATTTTTTGCTTCGATCACTGAGCCGACATAAAACTTGGAGTAAGGAGCATGGGCTGCTTTGGCGGCGACCCAGGCAGCACTTACTAATTCTTGATCAGTATTTTTGAGATCGGCAAATTTAGTAATTGCGGGTTTGAATGACATCTTGTGGCTGTTGCTTTGTAATTGCTATTAGCTGTGTAATTGCTATTAGCTTTGTAGTTTTCCGGGTTGGGAACTGGCTGGCTCTTTATAGTTGTTCGTTGTCTACTGCCGCCTGCAAGCGCTCCTGCAAGCTCGTCACAACGGCGTGGCGCTTTTTCAACTCTTCTACTTGAGAAGTCGGTTGGCCGTTGGCTTCAATTGTAGCTTTGAGCGAAAGAGTTTCAAGTAAAGCTGACTTAATCGCCAGCACGATGGTACACGAATCTAAAACAGAACTAACGGTGTCTTCCCCGTCATGGCTGTTGCTTAAGGCCAACCCTGCGTCTAGAGATAATAAAGCATCTCTCAGTACGTGTTCGAGCAGGCTAACGCCGTAGTCTTTCTGGTTGTCTATGCCTTTTACTAGTTCGCAAAAATTAAGTAGCTCGCGCTCGGTCCTGGTGGTTAGATGCGAACCCCCCTGTCTG
>CAJXZK010000294.1 GCA_913063055.1 uncultured bacterium | reverse complement strand
ATGATACGGCGACCACCGAGATCTACACCTCTCTATTCGTCGGCAGCGTCAGATGTGTATAAGAGACAGCTTTAAGACCGAGCGATTGGCGAACCTGTGCTCTATCACCAGGCAGGAAAGCAGCAGGAGCTGGCACACAATTACCCAATATTTCCATCTTTTCTGGCGCAATTCCAAATTCAACGGCTTCGTCAAAAGCCTGATGCTGGAGCTGTTGAATCAAATCGAAGCACTCATAGGTTTTTGGCCTGAACATGCCGCCATTGGCCAGAATAATTTTGAACTTAAGATTGAAAGCAACCCGCGAAGCTAAAAGCATGTGCGCTAAAGGCACATCTTTTACCCAGATGGCATCAGGCTTCCAAGCAATCAGTTCGAAATTAAGAGCAGACCAGAAGCTAACTTGCTCCACGCCGTAGGTAAACTCCCAGCGGTGTTGCTCAGACATAAAGGGAATGTACTGAATTGGCTTTGTCCAGACACTGGAACGAGGGAAATTCCAAAGTGCTTTAGCGCCGCAATGCTTGCCACCACTATACAAGCGCACATCAAGGCTAGAATGGCGCTGAAGGGCCTCGAACCAGCGGGCGGTAGAAATTTCAAAACCGCGATTGATGTGACCCAGACCTGTACTGACGAGGGCTAACTTGAGGGGCTTTTGCTCACTTGCAGGCAGAATCGGCATCTCCGCATTCGGCCTCATTCGTGGCTTCATCTCAGGCTGCATCTGGGCATTCATTTGTGGCTTCATCTCAGGCTGCGTCTGGGCATTCATTTGTGGCTTCATCTCAGGCTTCATTGCAAGCTCCACTGGCAGTCTGCAGACCAGTGCAATCAGCATTGGAGCTTTGCTTAATTAACCTAGACTCGAAATACTGGCGCGCCTCGGCCTTCGGATTAAGATGACTAACTTTTATTTGGGCGTCGCCCACACCAGTGCTTGTGAGATATTTGCGGAAATTTTCATACGAACCAGGAGAAAGCAAACGAGCCTCGACCTTATCTAAGCGCAATGAATCGCGCTTGGTCTTGTATTCAACATTTTCGACGGCTAGCTCAGCATCGACGGCGCTGGCCAATTCGTCCAATTGCTGCCTGGCTCTAGCCGGGTCAGCACAGTCAAATTCATGACCAAAATCGGGCTCAAGCCAAACTTCATAGTGGGGCTCTGGTCTAAACTGCGGTACTACGGTGAAAAATCTCAAATTACGACCTAGGCTCTTCGCTGCTCTAACGACGGACGCCGTAACCTGTAGTTCCGTAATTTTTTCGCCTGTGAAAGAAGAAACGTTGCCACCCTTATATTGAAATTCAAGCATCGGTGTGCGGTTATAAAACCCAGTGACAACCACTACATCATTAATGTTGTAGCGATAGAGACCACCAGATGTGCTGAACAAAATATAGTAATTCTGGCCCACCTCTAGCTGATCCGCCAGCAACACCGTGGGGTTCTCACTGGCCATTTCAGCTTCAGGAACAAACTCAAAGAAGTGCGATTGCAAAGCTAACATTTGCTGACCCGGGCCCATGAATACAGTTCCGCGCCCTTCGCTAGCACCATAGGTAATATCACAAACCGGGATATTACCGAACTGTTCAGGAAAGTCAGCCAGGTAGAAGGCTGCCGCGGCCTTAGTCCAGCAAGTAACAAGACCAAGAGTGGGCCAAATCTTGTGGGCGACAAACTGATTTTCGTTCAGCAAACTCGCCAAGAATGCCGCCCTCTCGGGGTCAGCCGCCAAGAACTTAGAAACGCCATGAACAGCCTCTTGCGGCAGCGGTCCGGGAGGAGTAATCGTGCCTTTACGCACATCTTCAATCAATGATGGGGCGTAATGCTTGAGCCTTCTTAGCAGCAAACTAATGGTGCTGGGATTAAGCGTATAGAAACATGAAATGGGCAGAACAAGAGCCAAACGCAACAATGTGTAATAACGAATCTCATAATCACGAATCAAAAAAACTTCATAAGGAATGGGCGAAATATACTTCTTCACCCAATAGGGTTCTTTTTGAAAAAGCTGACCAGATATAGCCCCGTAGGGAATTCCCGCCGCGGTGTGGCCCTCAATTGCTGGCGAAACCACCGAAAGCGCTACGCCACGTTCGACTTGCGGAAACGACTTATAGATGTTGTATCCCGAAGCCACCGACGCCAAGCGAAACTCTTCCATATAGCCTGGCGTAATCGGAATATATTTTGGTTGAGCCGTGGTTCCACTGGTTGTGGCAAACATCAAAGGATTCTCAGCTGTAAGAACTCCTTGCTCACCAGCTGTAGCTTTATCAATATATGGTCGAAATGCTTCATAATCGCGAATCGGAACAGCCCGCTGAAAATCGGCCACAGACTTAATGGCAGCAAAATTATGCTCGCGACCAAATTGGGTCTCAGCATTTTTGGCAATCAATTTAGAAAGTTTAGCTTGCTGCGTTTCCCTGGGGCTCTCACTAGCGGCGTTAAGCGCACGAATCTTTCCTTCCGCAAGCAAAACAAAAGCTCGGTACATAGCGCGCCGAATCATAAAGAGAAACGCCCCCGAGGCATATCATGAACAGGAAAGTAGCTTAGGCATTATACTCTGTAGCTTGTCGACGATTTTTCGACCAACAAACAAAGATAAATCCAATAAAGATATATTGGCTAACCCTTTTGTTGGTAATGCGAGTATATAAATGCTTGTTACCGCCTTCTTATTGACCATCACAGTACTAACCTGCGCCGTGCAAGCTGTGGCCTTTAACCGGCTCATGCGCTATGTCAATCAAGAAATGGACCATCCTCGCAGCCCCTATCACCCTTTCGCCACAGTAATTTTGCCTTGCAAAGGCCTAGACCCAGGCTTTAGGAGCAATATAGAAAAGCTCCTCAGCCAAGACTATCCAAATTTTGAAGTTATTTTTGCCGTAGCAAGCACTGAAGACCCGGCCTACCAGACATTAGTGGAACTATCGAAGTCAGCACAGATACCCACAAAGATAGTGGTAGCGGGAATTAACCAGAGCCGGGCTCAAAAAATTAACAATCAACTGAAGGCCCTGACGGAACTTTCGCCCGAAAGCCAGGTCTTGGTTTTTGTCGATTCGGATGTAATTGCCAGGGGAGACTTCCTGCGCCATCTTGTCGAACCTTTACAGGAGAGTGGCGTGGGAGTGACAACGGGCTATCGTTTCTACATCGCCTCAATCTCCAATTGGCCCTCACAACTTCGCTCCCTGTGGAACCGCATTTCCGCTTGGGAGCTGGCCCATCCAGCCTATGCCTTTGCCTGGGGTGGAGCAATGGCGACAAAGCGTTCCGTCTTCGAACAAGCTAAAGTGGCAGAAGCTTGGGACCGCGCAGCTGATGACGACCTCTCGCTAACCACCGCAGTCAAAGCCATTGGTCAATCGGTTCACTTCGTGCCCCAATGCCTGGTAGCGAGCGATGGCGACGCCTCGATTAGCGAAATTCTTGAATGGACCAATCGCCAACTAATTCTCACCAAAGTCTACTATCCCGGGCTCTGGGTGCGAGCGATAGCCAGGGCAGCAGTTATGGCGCTTTGGCTCATAGCCATGCTCAGCGCCGCAGTCAGCTATAGCCTCTGGGCTGATCAATCAATGGCAATGGCACTGGTTGCCGGTCTGACAATTTTCCCCTTAGAATTGTTTTTCCTCGTCAAAGCAAGAACCCTATGGAAACGGGTTCTAACTGACAACCACCAATATATCGAAGAGTCCTTTCTCACTTCCTGTGCAGCAATTCCTTTAGCCCATCTTGTTTTGCCATGGATGACCCTCTATTCGCTTCTAACCAACCGAATTCAATGGCGCGGGGTCACCTATGAGCTTCTGAGCCCCACCGAAACTTCAATAATCTCATCTTAATGTAGCGTTGAAGCTCAGCACTGGCGGAACTGGCAGTTATTTAAAACCTTTCAAGTGGAAAATCAAGTAAGAGGTCATATACTTTTGATATCAAAGACAATATTTCCCAGCGAGAGCGCATGCTTTTCTGGCATCACGCGTAAACTCTTATCAAGTATGCGAGACAAAAGTTCTGGCTCTATGAGAACAAACTAACTGTGCCGGCACTTTCAATCATCGCTATCTCCCCCGCCGCTCCTCGCGAAGCTTTCCGAGAG
The DNA here is from genome assembly GCA_913063055.1 of uncultured bacterium. Lineage (GTDB taxonomy): Bacteria > Cyanobacteriota > Vampirovibrionia > Obscuribacterales > Obscuribacteraceae. The sequence continues at coordinate 2,680 of CAJXZK010000294.1, read as the reverse complement.
CCGTCCCTGGCCATAGCTGCGTCTAGAGCTGGAGCTGTCGGCGTTTTAGATCTTGAATACGTCGCAGTTGAAGCCTGGGGCCCGGCCTTTGAAAAGTTGGCAAGACACGCAAAGAATGGCCAGATTGGCATTCGCTGCCGCTCTGGACAAGTTGGCAATATTGCCCTGCTAGCTCAAAACGGGCAAAAAGATGCGGCCAAACCAGTTTTGATACTTACGGCTTCGGCCGGTCGCTTCGAGCTGACCACATTAAAAAGCGATATAGCAGCAGCCAAGCAGGCTGGCTTCATGGCTGTGGTCGAAGCAATTGAACTTAAAGAAGCCCTCCTCGCTCAACAGTGTGGTGCTGACGTAGTAATTGCCAAGGGCCACGAAGGCGCCGGTCGCATCGGCGATGGCACGACTTTTGTTTTAGTTCAACAGTTTGTCGCCAATCTTTCACTGCCAGTTTGGGCCCAGGGTGGCATAGGCTTGCATTCGGCCGCGGCGGTCGTGACCGCCGGTGCCAGCGGCATCGTGCTCGACGCCCAGCTCTATCTCTGTCGCGATTCACTAATTACTCCGCAAGCGCGGCAACGTCTAGAAAAGCTTGACGGTAGCGAAACCACAGTCTTGAACGGTCCAGATGGATTGTTCAGATTGTTTGCCGAAAATGGCTCAAATCGTTTAGCACAACTGCAAACTGCCCTCCTCAGCCAAAACAGCTATGCCCTTGTGCACGCCCTGCAAGGCACAACCGTTGCCGCCGCTGATGAAGATGATCAACTCTGGGTGATTGGCCAAGACGCCTGTTTCGCTGGGCATTTTGCTCGGGTAGGTGGTACGGTAGCTGGCGTAATTGATGCCATAAGACAGCAGGTAAGCCAGCAAGTTGCCATTGCCAGTAAGTCATCAGTCCTAGCTGAAAATTCAGAATTAGCAAAATCCCACGCCACTCGTTACCCAATCGTTCAGGGTGCCATGACCCGGGTTAGCGATAACGGTGATTTCGCCTTTGAAGTAGCCAAAGCAGGCGGTTTACCATTCTTAGCTCTTTCTTTGATGCGTGCTGCCGAGATCGAGCAGCTCTTACAAGAGACCAGTGAGAAGCTTGGCACCATGCCTTGGGGAGTTGGTCTTCTAGGCTTTGTACCGCCAGCCTTGCGACAAGAGCAAATGGCCGTGGTCGACAAATTCAAGCCACCATTTGCGCTCATTGCTGGGGGCAGACCAGATCAAGCCAAGGCCATGGAAGAAGCAGGTACAAAAACCTACTTACACGTGCCCTCACCACTTCTGCTCAAATCATTTATCGAAATGGGCTCCCGCCGCTTTATTTTTGAAGGAAAAGAGTGCGGTGGTCACGTTGGGCCGCGTTCAAGCTTTGTTTTATGGCAGTCGATGATCGAAGTGATGCTAGACAGCATTGGTCCTCGCGATAACGCTTCGGCCTTCCATGTATTGTTTGCTGGCGGCATCCATGATGGCCTATCGGCGGCGATGGTAGCGACACTAACGGCACCCCTGAGTGCTCGTGGCATCAAAGTTGGATTCTTGGTGGGTACGGCTTACCTCTTCACTGAAGAAGCCGTGAGCACTGGTGCCATAGTCAATAAGTTCCAACAGGCCGCCCTGCAATGCGATCAAACGGTATTGTTAGAAACCGGTCCAGGACATTCGATTCGATGTATTAACTCGCCATACAAAGAAATTTTCGATAGCCGCCGCATTGAATTGCAAGGCCAGAACAAAAGTCGCGATGAAATTCGCGAAGAACTAGAATTGATGAACTTGGGCCGCCTGCGCATAGCAAGCAAAGGTCTAAGCCGAGGAAATTCGAGCCAGCTTGCTACCATTCCTGACGAGCAGCAGTGGCAAGAAGGCATGTATATGATTGGCCAAGTGGCAGCCTTGCACGACAAAGTGCTGTCCATTGCTGAGTTGCATCACAACATCTCGGCTGATGGACATAACCTACTGACCAAGCGCGCTGAAAAACAAATACAAGAGCAAATGCTTGATGCTTCGGATTTGGCTAACGTCACTCACAAGCAAGAGCCTATTGCTATCGTTGGCATGTCCTGCCAATTTCCGCAAAGCAATGATGTCGAAACCTACTGGAACAACATCCTCAATAAAGTCGACTCAATTACCGAAATTCCCAAATCTCACTTCGATTGGCAAAACTACTTCGACGCTAATCCTCTTGCCCGGGACAAAATCATTTCAAAATGGGGCGGCTTCCTTAGCGAAGTGGTCTTCGATCCAGCACCATACGGTATCCCACCGAGCAGCTTAGATTCGATCGATCCAATGCAGGTGCTCATTCTTGAAGCCGCTCGCAGCGCTTTGCTCGACGCTGGCTACAATGAGCGTAAATTCCCGCGCGACAAAACCTCTGTCATTCTTGCTAATGCTGGCCATGGTCCAATCACAGCATTGTATTCACTGCGCTCAATGCTAGGTTGGAAGCTCGATGGCTTAGACGAAGAAACCACCGATCAAATCAAAGCTGTTTTGCCAGAATGGACTGAAGACTCATTCGCTGGCTATCTCGGAAACGTTGCTGCTGGTCGTGTGGCCAATCGCTTCGACCTGAAGGGCATCAACTTCTCCATCGATGCCGCCTGCGCCAGCTCGCTTGCGGCATTATATGTAGGGGTGAGCGATCTGCGCTCCCATGCCAGCGATGTAGTTTTAC
>CAJXZK010000293.1 GCA_913063055.1 uncultured bacterium | reverse complement strand
GCGCAAAGAGTTGACTGAGCAGGCGACCAAAGAGTTTGCCCGGCATACTGCTAATTGGCTTGTTTACCAAGGTACTGCTCAGGGGTTGAATGCTGGAGCTGGTGCGGTTGCAAACACTGGTACTGGCGTCTTAGAGGGAGCCGCCGCCTGGGATTCGAGCAAGGGATTAGGTAGTAACCTTTCTAATGTTGGTCTGCATGCCTTTAATTCTTCTCTCGCCGGTGCTGGTGGCGCCTTGTTCTTCGGAGGCGTGATCAAGGCTGGTGAAGTTGGATTTAGCGGCTTGAGTCGCGTTAGAGGACCAGAGGCAGCACGTTCTGAATTTAGTCTGGCACCAGAAATTAAACCCGGCAGCGATATTAGACCAATTGGTCAGGTCAGACCCGGCAGCGACGTTCGGGGTCCAAACATTGCTCACGATCTGCCTTTGCGAGGACAGATTGATTTTACTCCTAGTATGGCCATGGCTGCTATTGAGACCCATCCGCGCACTAGTGGAGCGGCCGTAGATCAATTGTGGATGCCTGCTCGCGAGATGGAGAAAATGGCTCCTCATGAGCGATTGGCTTTAGTGCGTGAGCTTGGTAAAGACATTACACCTCTCAATACTGTTGCTAAAGCCGGTCAGTTTGTTGATGGCATTGAAGCCGCTACAAAGGGCTGGACGCAAGATTTCTCGCATTTGCCAAAGGCCCTTGATGAAGCTTATGAGCGCTTCCAGGTTACTGGGCAGAAAATCAATGCTCTCGTCGATAAATACGGCATGCCCTGGCGTGATGGTGAACTAGACACTGCTGCAATGGCTGCCAGCATGAAAGGTCATACAGAAGATCTGTCTGTTTTGAGAGCCTATATTGCAGACAGGCAGGCATACTCTGATGCACTTTCTTTGCAGAACAAAGTGCTAGAGCAAAGAGTAGGTGATTTGCAGAAAGCCATGGATGCTTTCACCACCGCTAATCAATTGCCTCATGTAGAAGTTAAGTCGGGCCGTAGCGCAGCTATGGTGGGCAAGGCCGCTAGCTATCGCGACGGCACTATCACTCTCAATCCAGATAACCTTCTAGCAAAAGAACACACCCTTGATGTCTTTGAGTCTTCTTACCATGAATTGACTCACCATGAGCAGAGATTCACTGTGGGACGCAGCCTAGCTGATGAGCTGCAGATTGGCGCCAAGGCAACAGATGAACAAGTAGGGCACTTCAAAGCCTACTATGAGCACAAGACCAAGCAAGCTATGACTGAGGCACAGGCACGGCAGTTGCTAGATGCTCGCTCTAAGCTGAGCCCGCTTGAACTGAGCCCTGAGCAGACATTGAGAGCAAATAATATTGAAGCGACCTTCCGCAAAAATGCACCTGCTGGTGAACAGCTTGTGGCGTTAGGTAACGACTTCCGCGCTGTAAAAAGCTATCTCAAGCCCTTCCAGATTGGTGAAGATCCAAACGCTGCCTATCGGCTATTGACCAAAGTCTTTGAAGGAAAAGACGAACTGTTGGTCAAGCGTTTGTTTGGCACAGCCACTCCTCCGGTAGAGGCCAGAGCCTTCTACGCTAGACTCAAGAACTATCTCGATGGTCATGGTGATACCTGGACAAAGAGTGATGCTGCAGCGGCGTCTAAGTATTTGAAAGAAACACTAGAGACAAGGCTGCAAGACATTAATGCTAGTCGTCGCAGTGTCTACGCCGACTATATGCAGACTCATGAAGTTGATGCTTTCTTGGCCGGTCAGCGCGCTCGAGCTCAAGCTATGGAGCGCGGCCATCAGCCAGCTAGTGAGATTCGCGCAGCCAACAATCGGGCCAGTGAAAATGCTGAAATTGAGTATCTTTTAGATAATTCCTTCGAGAGTATTGGTCGGCATGTTGGTCAAGATGCACCAACGGTAAAGCCACCCCGGCTCTTCATTGAGGGAGGTCAGGGTGCGGTCAGTGACTATGATGTAACCACTGATTCGATTATTTTTGGTCATGCTTCAATCACAGTTAAGAGACCGGCGGCCCAGATGCAGAGCCAGTTTAGTCGTTCTGGCAATTTTAAAGACGGAGAAGTACTTTCAATTCGCGGATTGACTGAGGATTTGCCAGGCCTGGTCAAGGCAAAAGTTGTATCTGCAAACTCTGAACGTGTTAGCTTGCGTTATGAAGGCCCTTATACGATTTCACGTCAGTCAGTTCCAAAAACAAATGAGGAAATCGCTCAGCTTGATGCATTTATTGCTAAAAAGATTGCGCCAAAGTTAGTGGAGCCAAACTTTAGTGCTCCTGGTAGCGCGGAAGCTCATGTTAAGGCAGCTTTGCTTATCGGCGACAATCTCGGTACAGCTGATGCAAGTGTACTCAACTATGCCCTGAAAAATAGTACCGGAGACAGTGAGTTCAGACCAATACTCTTTAAAGAGTTAGCAAGGCGGGCGGAAGAAGGTACATTGCCAGAGCGTACAGCTGCTCTATGGTTCAGCGAAATTGGGCCAGCTCTCAAATCGAATCCTGTTGAGCGAGCCCGGGCTTACAAAGACTTTCTGGACTACACTCCTGCCGAGATACGTGATCAAATCACCAAGAGTGGTGAGGCTAATGAGCTTTTAAAGCGGGCTTTTAATGCTGTTGGTGACGGCAATAGTTGGCCAATTAAAGGCAGTGCTGCTGCTCACTGGGCCACTGGTGACGTGGCTCCAGCCATTAGACAGTTAGAAAAGATCAAAGATCAAGTGCTGAGCAACTCAGATTTCAGGCAAGTCAATTCAGGTGGTGACCGTAGCCAGCTGACAATTTGGCACATGCTCAGTAATGAGCGTGACGGTATTCTCGCCAGTTTGAAAAGAGATAAGCGAATCAGCCCGGATTGGCAAGTTTATCCTACTGAGGCTAAGTCTCCGTTGGATAGAGCTGGCGGTGACTACCTGCTAGTTAACACCAAAACTGGTGATTTCCACTTCTTAGATGCCACATCGAATCCACAAAAATCAAATGTATTTGCCTTGCGTGAACCTGGTGTAATTCGCACTGACAATGGTTTGTTTGATATATCTGGTGCGCTCAAGACTGATGATCCAAGTTCGACGGTGGCTGCTCAAGCTAAGAACTTTAAGCCTAATCTTGAGGACCAAATATTAGCCATGACTGGGCGTCCATCAGCTTTCCGCCTAGGAGCAGATGGGCCACCTCTGCCCAGTCTTACGCGTACGAGTGAAGCTGATGCTACCACTCAGCTAGGTCAACTGATTGATTGGGCCCGAGCCAAAGCCAAGACTGCAACCGATTCGCGTGAGCGTGCTGATTGGCTTGATATGGCCAACATTGTAGAGCGTGCCAAAACCTACTCTAATATTCAGGCCACCCAAGTTCAGTCTGCTGAGTTGGGGCATAGCCTAGATTCTGTCACTAGAGCTGAACTAATTAATTATGCAATGACGAAGGTCAAGCGCGTAGAGTACGCCAGGCCAGCTAAAGCAACAGCTGTGGCTGATGTTAACATCGGCAAGGATCATACAGTCATGCTTAAAACTAAAGATGGTGGCTATTACAATGGCGGCAATCTCGATGCCAGCATTGAAGCAGCTCGTCGAGAGTTTCTTGATTCCACTCGTTTGGCTAAAGCGTTGAGCAATGGTCAGGTTGATGCACTCGGTGGCGATGGCAAAGCTCTCAAAGGGCTCAGTGGTGCTGAGCGACAGGCTGCCATTGAGAAGCAACTGCGTCTTAACGCTAAGTTCCAGACCAATGTCAAAGCTTTGTCTTCGGTATTCATGAATGATCAAACCGTCATACGTAACGGCGGTGCCACCGGTAATAATCCTGCGGCAATCTTCGAGAATATTGGTAGTCGGTTGCGGGCTCGCAATGAAGACTCGCTGCTTGGTCGGCAGCCTGAAGTGGCAGTTAAGCCTGGTGGGGCATCGCAGGCGGTGCCATCGGCTAGATTGGAAAGTCTTGAAGGTGGTTTGCCTGAGTCGACAAAGCTATTGAAAGAGTGGAAGGAGCCCCCGTCTCGGCTTGATGCTCCGGCGCAGAATATTAGCGATATTCTTGATTTGATTGTCGATGAGAATAACTCGATTCCTGTGACTGAGTTACCTAAGCTGAAAGCACTAAGAGATGCTTACAAAGACCCTACAAATCCAGATCATGCCAGGGCGTTGAAGATGATTAATGACCTGATGCTGGGTGGCTAAGCTAACTGAAGTCAAACTTGAGAGTGTTAGCTCTTGCTAAGATTGCGCGACTTTTATCCGGCTCCAACGGAAGATTGGGTTATTATGGCTAGCCATTCACTTTCTTACAGTAGCTGCTAGGGGCGCCGTGAAGACCGCAAGAGTCTCAATATTCAAGACTGCCTTAGTTCTTTCTTTGCTGTCATTGTCCACTCTCGAAGTGCGGGCCGCAGAAGTAAGACAACCTGTGCACGTCTACTTTTTTACCGGTGGATTCATTGACGTATTCAGTCGTGAAACGGTCAAGAAGATAAAAACCAAAACGGAAAACATTGGCCGTGACTTAGAGATTCCGGTAAAGTTTGAACGACACTGGTTTACCAATTGGCGGTCGGTTTCCAAGAAGATTCAAGCGGATCGCAGCAAAGCCAAGGTCGTGTTGCTGGGTCATAGCTGGGGGGCTGCCGGAGCTGTCCATTTGGCTAGAGATTTAGACAAGAAGCACGTTCCAGTTGACCTACTGGTGACTATCGACACGGTTTCAGTGCCAGGAGCGTCTCAAGCGAGTACTATTCCGGCAAATGTGCGTGTCAATTACAACTTCTATGAAGGAAGCGACCTGTTTTTGCACGGTCTGCGAAATAATAAACGAAAAGGTTCGAGTTCCGTCGATGGAATTCATAACGTCAAAGTTTTGGTCGGGCCCACTTTCTCACCGCATATGACGATTGATGACAAGATTGAACCGTTAGTTTCGTGTCAGATCAAATTATTAATGCTTGATCAATTGGATCAACTGAACATTCCTGATCAACTCGACAAAAAGCATCTGGCAGAGCGGATAGCTGCGCTGGAAGAGGGTTTGTCAACAGATTGAATTGGGAAATTTAGAGTTGTTGAGCCACCACTGGCGATGGCGCAATTACCAGCGGTGGCTATAAACTGTTCTATTTTTTAGATCAGGGTTGCAGCTCGATTTCGCCGGGCCGCCAGGTTTTGTTGAACCATGGCTCTAGCGGACCATACAAGCGCAGGATCATGAACCAGCCCTTGCCTGGAATCGTCTGCACCCAATTGTTCTCTTTTCCTGCCGGTGCTTTGGGTCCGAAGTAGACATCCACCGAACCATCGGCATTGATCTTGAGCCCCTTGTTCTGGCTACTGACACTGGGCGCTTGCTGGTCTGTCTGCACCATGGAGCGGGTCTGGTTGTCGTAGACGATTACTGACCAGAAATCCTTTACAGGGATATTCGGCGGTAGGTGCAGCTTGTAGTTCTTACCGCCATCAAAGTGGTTACCCTTCGCATCTTGCACTGACCAGGGGTATTGCGAGCCCCGGCCCACCATCTTCTCCTCCATGGCAGGCGTGACGCCTGTGGCAAAGTAATAGTAGAAAGCGGCACCATCTAAGTTGCTAACACCGGGCGCTGCCTCGAATTTATAGCCACCGAAGAACGGCAAGCGCCAGGCGCTGTTCGGATAGAAATAAGCTTCGTTTGAACGTATCTTGAAAGCAATGGTTCGGGCCGTCACTGCGCCGATATTCGCAGCATCGGTCAGGATCTTCTTCATCCGTTCGTCGGGATTGAATGGCTGCCCTTTGACGATGCCTATCGAGGCGAACAGTCCTAGTGTGGTGGGATCAGAGCCCTCCGCTGGCTCTTCTTGGATCACTTTGTTCAGAAGACTCCAGAAAGAGTAGTCACCCGGCGCGACGAAGTTCGATGGAATTCCAGAGCCGTTGACGAATTTCATTGGCGGCGGGCTAGCGGCGTCGGCCAAGTGATAGATTCGCAGGTTCTTCTTGACTGAGTCCACTCCTGGTTTGGTTGAACCGTTAACAACGAAGGCGCGAAATACGAGCCAATTACCGAAGGTGCTAGGCCGCACGACGTTATACCCCGGCGGGATTTCGCCTTTGAATCCAGGCGGCAGCAGGAGGTACTTGCCACCCTCACCCTTGTCGGCACCGGTGATGCCAACGTCGGCCACCCATTTGTACCAGAAGTCGTTGACCAAACCCAGCACCTTGGGCGGAATCTCGACTACCAGTGGTCCCTTGCCGGTATCGACCCAGATGAAGTTGTAAATCGTGTTGTCGTTCGCGGTCAGCTCAACGGTCCTGGGATCAACTAAATTCTCCCAGATTATGTCGGTCTGGTTATCGGGTCCGCATTTGCGTATTGATTCGCGCATACCCGCTTGGTTTACGATTGGCAGCGCCAGGAGATAGGCTTGCAGCGCCCGCGAGCGATCTAGGTTGTTGTAGATCTTGTCAACGGTATCTTCCGAAGGGTAGCCATAGTTTAGATTCAATGTCCCGATCGACGACTCGATCTTGTCAGGGACCGCTACACCTGGTGCGAAAGGTGTCGTCATTTTGAAAGTTTGTGCGGAGGCGCTCGTGGCGAACGCGCTGGCTAAAATCGCACCAAGCAGTGCGTGTCTTGTCATGTTCTAGTCTCCTTCTGCGCCCCAGTCGCTCGTCATATCAAGATTTCTGGCTCAATATGGTACAGCATCTCCCAATCCGGTTGCCACAAGAGAGATGTCAGCAAAACTCCAGACCCAGGACCACTTCCAATTTTGTCGTTGGCATATCTCCAATGTCGATTAGCCCTCAAGTTGCAGTAGATTTGAGTTGTTACTACGGCAATTAGTAAGTGGTGCCAACCGCAATTATTCACGGGAGTGATACCAAAGTAATCTTTTAAAAAGCACAAAAGCCCTGTCAGTTGGCTCAGAATC
>CAJXZK010000292.1 GCA_913063055.1 uncultured bacterium | reverse complement strand
GGTCATTAGTCACCGACCCTTGATATGGAATAGCCCAGGCAGGAACCGAGGTGTGATTGTCTCGAATCAAACCTGGCACTTGTCTGACACCGCGGGCAACAAAGTGCTGCGAATTCTCCTTTTTGAGAACGTCAATCATCTTGCCAATATTGATGGAGCCCCAACCAGTTGATGCATCCCAACCTGGCCCAGCAGGATAGCCCTTGACACCACCATCGGTGTTATTGCCAACGGTAATATCGTGATAGACCTCAGGGTTGGTCTTGCCCAATCTATAAAGAGTGGGGTTCCAAAATCCAGTTGGTTTGCCAGTAGCCTGCGAGATCATGGCCGCTGCCACCGCTTTAGCTGGAGCAGAAGCGCTGGTGCCACCAATGGCAGAGATGCCCTGGTCGGTATAAGTATTCCAGCCACTGCGCGGATCGGCATTACCGGCTATATCAGGAACACCTCGACCTTTGAAGGCAGGGTTGTTCAAATTGTCAGGCATGACCACATCTTTTTGATAGTCAGGCACTGGTGTTCTCAGCGACCGACCACCGCCAGTAGCGCCACTGCCAGACCAGGTTTTCTCAGAGCCCCAAGTGCCATCGGCTTTCAAGACCAATTGAGTGCCACCAACAGCGGTGAAGTTGGCTAAGCCAGCGGGCAGGTCAACCTGTGCTTTCTTACCGCTCCAGCCGTCACCAGCACCATCATCACCAGAGGCCACAGTAATCGTAATCTTCTTCAGAGCAGCTCTTCTTCCAGCATCTTCCATAGCCGCTGCCGCCTGGTCTGTCCAACCAGGTTCATTCATACCCCAGCTGATACTAGCGTGGGTGATCTGCTTCTCGCCAGGCTTAGGGAAAGTAATGCGGTCGATACCATTAGGCATACCAGTATCGTTATTTGGTGCCTGAATCATCACTGTCTCAGCTTTCGGCAAGGCCTCTTTGTGAATTACACCATCAAGAGCATTCTCACCATTAGCTCCCCGTGGGTCAGACCTTGGCGCAGTGTCACCAATGTTGATCACCTTAAATGTCTTAGGGTCAATACCTTTGGAGGCCAGATACTCATTCCATCCTTTTGGCATTGTGCCACCAAGCGAAAGGAAGCCAGTGGTCAAGCCAGCACCATCAGTTTCAGGGGCATTGTAGGCCTTAAATACTTCTGCTGTATCAAGAGGTCTAGCGCCAGAAGCTTTTGGCTTAGCGTGTGCTCCAACGGCATCAGTGCCGACTGCGCCTTGCACTTCGCCCAGGAACTCAGGAGGCAAATCAGAGAGCCTGACATAATTTGTATGAAACTGCGGCCGGTTGTCTAAGCCCAAAACCCCTTTGATATGCGGCGCTACCTCGGCCGGCACCGATAAGGTGCCAGAGCGGCCACGATAGATAAAGCCGTTTTGCTCAAACTGCTGCAGATTGGTACCAAAGGCTGTTTGCATTTGATCAACAGAACCCTTAAGAACAATGCGCCCAGAAGCGTGGGTTTGATCGGTTACAGAAAGCCCATGGTCGGCAGCGAACTTGTGCACGGCCTGCGCTGCTGTTGGATCAGTACCAAACTTAGCTTCAATCTCGGCGTCGGTTAATGCCTTGGCACCATTGGAGATGCGGTGAATATAACGGTCCATCAAAAACGCCGAGCCCTTAGTCTTGGCCAAGACAGTGACACTAATGTCTTCGACGGGGTTAATCTCACCCATGAGCTTGCCCAGGGGAGCTGGACGTTGAGTATAAAGTAGGCTGGCGCGGTCGCCTTCTATACTTATTTGCGAAGCTATGCTGACGCTCCTAGCGCCTAGATGCCCTGCTGAAGATTCAGCTGCAGCTGCGGTCGATGAAGACAGCCCAGGTATTTTGTAGGATGAAATCTTATCGTTGACACCATTCCAGAAATTATGCTTGACCTCGGCAAATCCATCCATGCGCTCAGTGAGCAAAACTTTGTTGGCCGCTCCAGCTCCAAGTCTGTAGCCGGCCATACCAATAGCCGAATTGACAACGAAGGCGCCACCAGCATCACCTAACTGATGTCCGGCCGCATCTAACTCGCCCATGGTCTTGGCGTGACCAGCTTTAGAATAAGCGTCTCCGATTGGTTTAGCCGACTCATATAAGAAGTAGCCACCAATAGCAGTGCCAGCAATAAGACCAGCTGGTCCACCTTTTGGCAAGGCGAACTTTAGTGCTGCACCCATTGCCGCTGATGTGGCAACCATCTCAACCAATTCTCTTGGATGAGTAACATTGTCGACGACTGAATGCACCATGCCCGCAGGCAAGTTGTACAAGCCCTTGGCAGTGACTTCGGCGTAGCGCACCGCAGCACTCGATGGTGCCGCCTCTGTTGAGTTGAACGCCTGCTGACTTAGTGCTTGCCGTGAATCACTATGAGCTACACCTGTGCTGTCGCCAGGCCTTTCTATCGGCATACTTGAATCCTCGTCTATTTAGGGGAAGCAGGGAAACCAGTAAGCCCGAAGGGCTCTATCTATTTTTTTAGAGTTTGTACAAGTTTTATGAGCTGTATAAGCTGTATGAGTCGTATGAGATGCCCAATCTGTCTAACTTGTTCAGTTAGATCTTCTGTCCGCCAAGCAAAAGAATAAGGCCTGTATTAACTTTTGTACATTGGTGGAAATACGGTTAAGACGAAAGAACGTAGACTGGGAGAGGCTATTGGGATTTGTCGTTTAGTTCGCTGCTAGATTCGTCTTCGCGCCAAAGCGGATTCTCCGGCTCAAAACGCGCAAGAAGCTCACGACACTTCCTCTGCAATTCAACCTGAACGAGATCAGCTAAGTGATTAATTCGCGACTCGCACCGCTCCAAGTGACCAGGACTGCACAAAAGACGAAAATCATCATAGATCGGAAGCTCATGGCAGTCCGATTCGATACCAGCAAAGAAAAAATCATCAAAAGGCGATTCATCTCTCAAGCCACTGAGGCAAGATAGGTGATGCATAGTGCACACACCTACCAACAACTCACGCCCACTTGCAGTCAGAAGCTGCTCAGCGACATCTAGCATCTCGCTAATGTAGTCGTCTATGTAACTGTCATCAGAGACATCTTCTTCCTTCTCCTCTTTTTGCTCCATCTAATGATTTCCCTTCGATGTACTACCAGGAACATAGCCGCTGCTGTACGTCTGAATCGGAACAGCGCTAGCTCTCCGATCTGCTGGCTTGATCAGGCGAGATGCATCTCCTTTCTGCGCGGCACCACCAGCACGCATCGGTCTCGCGTGCACTGGAAGCGCATTCGGGCTAGCGGTCATCGGCACGGCATGCTTACCAGCTGGACCGAACTCCTGAGGGAAGTTAGGCTTGGGAAGTGGGAAATCACCAATTGGCCCTCGTGGCGGGAGCGCCGGCCCTCGTTTCTTCGACTGTTCCTTAGCGGCATCATACTGCTCACCAAATCGCGAAATTCGGCTTTGTGGTTCAGGCACTTGCAGACGAGCAGGAGCACCAGGAAGAACCACCGGTGAGGTAATAATTGGAGACTGATCTTGAACTGTTATGTGTTTGGGGGCCGCCTTGCGATGCTTTCCCTTCACTCCAGACGGCACAGTCTTTGTTGGCTCAGACTGAAACCGAATAGTCGTGCCAGGCAGAAGGTCTGGGGGAAAGTTAAACGCAGGCGGCTCGAAATCACCAGTCTTGTTGACTTTAACAGCAGTGGGTGTCTCAGTCTTCCATGACTTAGTATCTGCAGGATAGTGCTTACCTACACGCGGTAATTGCTTTTGAACTTCAGGCATCGGCGGTCGAACTTCAGAACCCGCTGGCACAACAACAATTGGTGCATGACCATATGGAATAGTATTTGGGCCATCATCTATGATTTGAATATTCTGTCTTTTTGTGTGGTCTGGAAAATCGCCTACATATTTAGGCTCATCTTTCGAGCAGACAGGATAAGCCATAACAAAACCGAAAGACAAAAGAATTGTCGCGGCGGACAAGACTCGACAAGCCAACGTCACAGCGCTAGCCTTATTGGTCGTGATTCGAGTTAGCCAGTCGCAATTACCCATTACGTTTCAACCAGTTGAAGACATCGCTGGCATATTGGTGCAAACCAACCCAAAATGTGAAATAAGAAACGTCGAAAACGTATCTAGTAGGCGCATCAGCGAAGTAGTTCGACAAAACGTAGCCAACGCCAATTACGCCAAAGTTTATAGCGAGAATTCCAGGAAGAAACATCTTACCGACGGGCTTCCCTTTGGAAATGCCTATCCGACGGGCATAGCCATAAGCTCTGAGGTAGTGATAAAAACTTGCCATGGCGATGTGAAAAACATAAACGCCTTGTTGAAACTGGAAGACCATATATTGCCGATAGGTCGCCCAAACCAAACCTTCCGCAATCAACGCCACCGCCAGCAGTGCATACTTAGAGAGCTGCGGGTCTTTCAATTGCTGCCGTAAATTGAGCAAGAATCCTGCCACTACAGTAGCTTCACCCAACAAGATTAGATTCCATCTATTAGAAATTAACTCTACTGGACCAAACAAAGCAAAGGTGAAAAACGCAAAAGCTAGCGCTGGAAAAATGTAAACTCCGGGTTTTGCCGAAGCTTCTGGTTTGTCGCTGAGAGTGTTAGTGAACAGCAGCTCGGCCCTAACGAAGTGGGGCAGAAAATAGATCCACATGACAAAGCTGAACATCATATAGCCAAGAAGTTGGCGAAGTTCAAGAAGAACTGCGGCTCCGACAATGAGCAGCACAAGAAATGGCGCTATTTTCTTGCGCGCCCGCGACAGAGCCTTGGCCTGCCCATAATAGGCGTAAATAAAGTGGGCGAGGCCCATCCATCCGACCAGGAAATTGAGATTGAGAATCTCAGGGCTGGTTGGACCGTTAAACGCATGGGTCGTCGGATACAACGCAAACGGCAACGCGTATGCCATGGCGACGAGCAGCAGCATCCCGGCAAGCGATGGGGCCGCGTGGTCGGCTTCGTTCAGTGCAATTTGGTTGGCTGGCGCCTCAGAAAGCGTGGTCATTATGGATACATACCACAAAACGTCCGCGCAGAGAATTGAACCAAGGCAGCTTACTTCAAAAAGAATGACTTAGTGACCGTTCGACGGTGCCAGTTCAATCTTGTAATAGTTCAGCGGGAAGTGAAACCGCTCTGCACCTGGAGAAGACTTAGGAATTATGAGCTGATGCTGCCCAGTACCAACATGTCCGGTCACAGTGGCGGACGGTGTATACAACTGCGTCGCAGATTGAGGCATGTATGAAGCAATAGGTCGAGCCGTCCTTACAGAACCGCAACGTTTCGCCCGGAAGTCAGCAACGGGACCAAGCTGGACCTTAGTACCATTAAAATTTGATGATGGCAAAGTCTCCCCAGGGATATAGCCCCGAGACAAATTGCGCACATGCATATTGTTTTCCCGTTGCTCATAGCTCCGATATGAGCGAGCACCGCAGTCTATAGGCTGACTAGGTGAAGAATCATTCCCAAGGCTACGAAAACTCCTTACGGTCCATTGCACACGCGAGTGATTGGGCAATACGAATTCACCATTCGACGACACAAGGCGCGGTCCAAAATCGCCAACATATAAAGGTTTCTCCTTTGCGCAGAGAGGCTTGGTCAATAGCGCTACAGCCAAGAAAAGACCGCAGTTCAACAGAACCACCATAACCATTGCAAACCTAGAAAGTGCAACCATATCAACGCCCATCCAATGAACTGGCTGGCATAGAAGTCTTCAAGCCAGGTTGCGATACAGAGTTAGGCTCCACACCAGAAGAGCTTACCGGCGACGGGGATGTGACACCAAGAGGATTCTTGCCGGCACCCACAGGAGGCGCATAGGTAGGACGATTACCAGAGGGGTAACGCGCATCCAAGCTAGGCCCACAGAGATGGAATGCAAACTTGGGGCGTGACCCACCACCGCCGCCGACATCACCCTCCGGAGTTTCAACGGAGCTCTTCGGTATCCGAGCCATAATTTCCTCTACTATCTTCCGACCGCGAGCGATGTCAGCTTCGGTCTCTTTCGGCTTAACGACAAGTCGCGCATTCGTAGCATCTACATACATAGGCGCTTGGACCAATGTGGAATTGACCCAAACATGTTCATTAAACGCAGCGCGCGGAACAGAAGCAACAGGGTTAGGAATTTCTATATCCCCCCTGCAAACATAAATCTGTGGTGGAACGAAAAAGCGATTACCTTTCGCCCACACCGCCCCAGCCGCCCCAAAGCCAACCAACAGCAAGGCCGCAGCAATCAATATAAATCTAGAGATTACTGACATAGAAGAAGGCCTCAAAGAATTATTAGAAGCTGCAACAGTGCTATTTGCTCTTACTACCAAACGCGCCATTAGGGGAAGCTTTAGAGGGCGACTCTTGCGAGTCATTCCGAATCGTTGATCGATTCATGCCAGCCCAGAAATCGCCAATTTGACTCACATTAGCGCCAGAGCAAGGCCCGCTGCTTCCAGGCACGTACCCTGTGATATACGGTCGCGGATATTGTGGCCGACGCAAGCGAGCAGGCACGGCCCTCTTAGTCTCATCAAGCCAAACCTGCTCAAGAACCACAGGACCTTTCCCGTATGTAGTCCTAGCTTCTGGCTTAGCCCGTTCAACTAAACATTCTGATGGCTTGAACCAGAACCGTCGCCTCTTGGTTCCACCCGCACTATCCCTAGCACGCGCAGTGGCAAACCTCGCAGCAATCGCTGCATCAGAAAACGAAGGATCCACGTAAGTCGGACGATGCTTAACCAAAGGGTCCGGAATAACACGATTCGGTGACACAGGCTCAGCCCACACAGCACCAGCCGCGCCAAAGCCAACCAACAACAAGGCCGCAGCAACCAATATAGATTTAAATACAGCAGCCACGGCAAAGCCCTCATAACTAATCAAATATAAGCGCTACTAACCAAATA
>CAJXZK010000291.1 GCA_913063055.1 uncultured bacterium | reverse complement strand
CTTCTATCAGTTTTTCCTTTGGCAGATAATCGAGATTCATGGCCCGTATCGTTCAAAAATTCGGTGGCACCTCAGTCGCAGACGTAAACAAGATTCGCAAAGCCGCCGAGATAGTGGTGAAAGCTGCTAGCGAAGGCCATGAGGTTACTACCGTGGTATCAGCCATGGGCCACACGACTGATCATCTTATATCTCTGGCTGAGCAAATTACTCCCACATCGGGTGAGCGCAATCCTCGTGAAATGGACATGCTTCTCGCCACTGGCGAGCAAGTCTCGATTGCCTTGATGACCATGGCTATTCAAACCATGGGCCACGAAGCTAAGTCTTTCACTGGTGCTCAGGCTGGCATAATTACTGAGAGCCGCCATGGCGTAGCCAAAATTCAAGAAATGCGCACTGATCGCCTTGAGTCGTCGCTGGCTCGGGGCGAAATAGCCGTAGTTGCGGGTTTTCAGGGCGTGACTGAAAACGAAGAGTTGACCACCCTCGGTCGGGGCGGTTCCGACACCACTGCTGTAGCACTTGCTGCTGCTTTGGGCGCCGATCGCTGCGACATCTATACTGATGTAAGAGGGGTTTATACCGCTGACCCGCGAATTATTTCGGATGCCAGAAAACTGCCATCGGTCAGTTACGAAGAGATGTTAGAACTTGCTGCCACGGGAGCACAGGTGATGAATGCTAGATCGGTAGAACTTGCCATGGACAACCAGGTACCAATAAGAGTGCGCTCCACCTTCGTACCAGAAGACGTTGGCACCCTCATTACCCATCGAGTAGCTTCTCCTGAATACGCTATTGCTGGCATTTCTTGTGATATGAATTCAGCCAGCGTTACTCTCAAAAGCCTCGACAATGTCAACGAAAGCAAACCATTAGAAGGAATATCAGCGCTATTCACCCGCTTGCAAGAACTTGGTATTCAAACTGATATGGTGATGGTACTGAAGCACGAAGATGAGCCCTCGCAAGAGTTAGTTTTCACCATAGAAAAATCAGCCTTGCCTCGGGTGCAGCAATTAATTGAATCGCTGGCTTTGAGTTTAGGCAATCCGCTTATGCAGGTAGAAACTGATATTGCTAAGGTTTCAGTCGTTGGCAGACGGCTGACCAATAGGCCAGAAGTTGTAGCTGGAGTCTTTGAGGTGCTGAACAATGCCAGCATCCCTGTGCAAATGGTAGCCACTGGAGACATGCGCATGAGTGTTATCACTTCTGCCAAACACGGACGGGAAGCCGTCAGACTGATTCATCAGCGTTTCAATTTGTCTGATGGTTCTATAACTGTTTAGGTTAGGTTTCTCTTTTTAGTCAACGCATGAGATAGTGACATGGCCGGTTTAGATAACATTTTCAACAAGGTTAAAGAAGCGACCAAGCAGGCCGCTGATCAGACCAATCGTGCTGCCAAAGCGGCTAAGCTGAAGATGACTGTGATGTCATTGACTTCAGAGAAGACTCAGCATTTGCAAACTATCGGGCAACGTACCTATACATTGTTCTTTGAAAATTCAACGATTGATGGACGCGTCTTGCAAGAGAAAATTCAAGAAGAGTTGACTCAAATCGCCCGTATAGATACTCGTATCGCTGAGTTAGAAGCTGAAATCTCAGATATCCAGACTGGTCAGCATGTTGACATCGCTGACGTTACTTTGAAAAATACAGATGTTGAACCTTGAGAAGTAACCATATGAAAGTAGGCACTATTTTTGGCTTAGCTCTATCCTCTGTCGCTGGGGCAATTTTGAATTGTCAGGCGGCACAGGCAGATACTATTTCGCCCCAAATTAATGATGACGACGCTACTTCTTATTCAAGAGAGCCTGCCAATGCGGCATTCTTTGGCAAAGGTATTAGTGGTCGTATGTCTGAAGCTTCTTACATGCGCTTTGGTGGTGAGCAGGCTCTAGTTGAGGGCAATTTCAAAGAGGCCTACCGAAAGCTCTCTAAGGCTGTGCAGTTTGATCCTGGTGACCCCACTGGTCATGTACTTCTCGCCCGCTCTATGACTGGTATCTTGCGTAAGTCGAAAGACACCGAAATAGACAAGGCTTTGCTCGACCGTACCATTCGCGAATGGAAAATGATTGAAAGACACGACGTCGATATAACCGAGCAATTTGAAGCTCGGGCCAATCTGCGCAAACTAGCCAAGGTAGTCAAGCTCTTGAAAGAGCGCGAAAAAACGCTTGCCTTAGCTAGGTCTAATGAAGAAAAACCGCAAATAGCGGATAAAGTTCCTACAACGGGGCCGAAAGGCAACGGTGTGGTCTCTGATGAACTCCCGGCCGAACTCTCTGTCGATCTGACAAGTGAAGCCAAGGGGAAGGCTCAGGTTGCCCAAAAAGCGCCTAAGTTGGATGGTTCAGCAGAGATTAGGTAAAGACTGCTTAAGGCAACTTTGCCAAATGGACTTGGCTATGGTTTCAAACGTAAAACCATGCCAAACTAGTACAGTACAAAAGGACCAATTGTCTCGATAAACTGAGATTTTGCGGTCGTAAGAGGAAAATTGACGTGAATAACAAATTGTTTGTAGGAAACCTTTCATTCAAAACTACACAGCAAGATCTTCAAGATCTTTTTGCTGAGTACGGCGAAGTTGTATCAGTAGCGATCCCAACCGATCGTGAGACTGGCAGACAACGTGGTTTCGCTTTCGTAGAAATGGCGACCCAAGCCCAAGCTGAAGCTGCAATTAAAGCTCTCAACGGACGTGAAGTTGATGGCAGACAGATTGCAGTTAACGTTTCCCAGCCTAAGTCCCGCGATGGCGGCGGCGGTGGCGGCAGAGGCCGTTATTAAATTGCAGCCCGTGTCGTCTTTAGTGGTTTTCCTCTAAAGTACTAACCAGTATGCAAGCTTAAAAGCTAATATCAATGCCCTATCGGTTTACCGGTGGGGCATTATATTTTTCAGGAGAAGGTTAGTTTGGAATCTTTGAAAATTCGCAACCAGACTCTCGCCTTTGGCTCCCGCACCTTTGTCATGGCTATACTAAATGTCACCCCAGATTCATTTTCGGGTGATGGCATACTGGCTGTCGACAAGGCTGTTGCCCAAGCACTTGAACAAATCAAGTTGGGTGCTGATTTGATAGACATTGGTGGGCAGTCAACTCGGCCGGGTCATGTGCCGATCTCTGAAGAGGAAGAAGGCCAACGTATTTTGCCCGTGATTGAAAAATTGCGCTCACACACTGACACCATTATTTCGATTGACACCTATAGTCCTGCGGTTTTGCAGGTGGCATTGAGCGCTGGTGGCGATCTGCTCAATTCTATTTGGGGTTTGGAGAAAGGTTTGCTTGGAGCATTGGGCAAACATAAGTGCCCCGTGGTAATCATGCACAATAAGACAGTGGCGGAGTATGGGGATTCTTCTTCTTCTTCAAGTGCTTCGCCTGTTGCTGCTGAAGTATGCTCCTATCTCAAATCGGCGGCGCAAGATGCACTTGCTTGTGGCCTGTTGCCGGAACAAATTATTCTCGACCCGGGCATTGGCTTTGGTAAAACTGCTGACCATAACCTGGAGATGCTAGCCAACTTGAAGCAGCTAACCGCCCTTGGATTTCCTACTCTGTTAGGTTCTTCGCGCAAATCTACTATTGGAAAATTGACTGGTAAAGCCGCCCACGAAAGAATTTTTGGAACCGCTGCCACCGTTGCCCTCGGTATTGAATCTGGTATCGACATTGTGCGTGTGCATGATGTCGCTGAGATACTTGATGTTGTGAAAGTATCTGATGCCATTGTGCGCGGCTGGCGACCTGTCGGCTGGGGAGCGTAAATAATTGCTTTTTCAGCCGTATTTAAATCAAGAAAAATTGGGAGCGAAATGACAAAGGCCTATATCGGTATCGGTTCAAATATTGGCGATGCTGTCTGCAACGTCAATGAGGCTATCTCTCGTCTGTCTGATTTGGGCCGTGTTCTTAAAAAATCCAGTCTTTATGCCACTAAGCCCTGGGGCGTGGTGGACCAGCCTGATTTTATCAATGCCGCAGTGGCACTTGAGACTAATTTGGGACCTCGTGATTTGCTCAATGGATTACTTGCTATCGAACGATCTATGGGAAGAGAGCGTCTCATTCGCTGGGGTCCGCGCATCATTGATTTGGATATTTTGACTTTCGCCAATCAAACTGTCAGTGAGGAAGGTTTGACCATCCCTCACCCGCACATGAACGAGCGTGCTTTCGTCTTGATACCGCTGACGGAGATTGATGAAAGTTTTGCCGATGCTCTGAGTCTTCTTCCCGATCAGAGTCGGGCCGAAGTAAAGCTTATGGGCTAAGCGTTTCGCTCGTATCTAGTACTGTCTCTTGGTTTGTATAGAAAGAGGTGATCGGGCGGTATCAACCGCTCAATCACCTCTTTCGTTAGCGAGTTCGTTCGTTCTTTCGATTATTCGTTCGTGATATTTAGGCTAAATTTCTAGCCTGAGATTCTAGTTGAACAGTGCAGCATCGCGAGCCGATGCCACTAAGAAATTGATCATTCCAGGAAATGCTAAACCAAGCATGATACACAGTGCTCCTCCAAGAATCAGATTAGAGCGGCTCACCCCTATGTTTTGAAATAGTTTTACACTGCTACCTTTCAACATAATTCCTCTGATAATGCTCACGATTCCTCCAATTAACATAATCGCTTCGGTGCAGTTGGCTATGAAGTTCAGGAGAGCTTCCAGGTTGGCCAAGTTGTTGACACGAAGTGTACCTGCTGTATTTACTCCATAGACTACAGTGCCTTCCATTTCTTGAGGCGCAATTGTGCCATTGGTCGCATTTTGAAGAGTGGGTACATCCGCCACCGTTGCTTCTCTCAATTTGAAAAAGATTGAGCTGTTCAACGAAACGACACCGGCTGTTCTGGCAAAACTGGCCGATTCTGCGGCGGCATTCTGCGCTATTAGTTCAGAGCTGATGCTGCGAGCTAATAGTGATCGCACCTCATTTTCTACGGCAGCGCTAGGCGCAACTGCATTTGGTATGGGCCTTGCGCTCAGTTTTGAAACCACAGTGTATTCGTGCCTTCCGGCTTGCCAGCGGCTAAAGAACCTGCTCAAGTCAGCAAGCTGATTGCCGCTTCTTGTTACTTGAGTAAAGTTGGCCAACTCACTATGGTTTCTAAAGAAGTTGTCGTCCACTACCTCTGCTGCATCATAGGCAAATTCATAAAGAGCTGGTTTGAAGGCAAAGGGCGAAATTATGTAGATCTCCTTGTGAAATGCTGGCTGCTTTCCGTGTATCCATAGAACTACTCCTTCTTTGGTTTGGCCAGCAAATTCAGCTGCTTTCACCAGGGTTTTGAGATTCTCCTGCCCTCCAGTGAAGTTAACTTCGTTGAGTTTGGTCATGGCTGTCTTCAGGTCTTCTGGTTTTGTGAAAGTTTTGTCCTCATTGCTTGCCACCATTAAAGACACGGGAATGCCGCTAGGAATTCGCTGGAGAGCTAGTTTGATTTGGTCGAGATATTTGGCGGTTTCGCTTGAGCCATCCAACACAACAGCTACTCGCCCTGGAGCACTGGCAACGGTTTGCTCAATTTGTCTAATCAAATAGAGCCCAGTGTTATCTTTGCTGGCAGTCGCTATAGCGGTTTTTTCCTGGTGATAACGGTCTTTGAAGAGACCGGTGTCTTTGCATGATGCAAGAGCCGTAATTGGGTGTCTTTTGCAGAGTATAGAAACTGGTGAATTTTCAATTTGGTCTGCTGTCAGTGCACCGGACAGGAATTTAAGCCCATCAGCTCTTTGACCGGTTGTAAAAGCAGAGTAGGAATTTTCAATATTGTTATCGGATAGAAGTTCTAAGTTGTGATCACCCTCCAGTGAAAAATTGCTGGCCACAATTTGTGGCAATTTGATTTGTGCACTTTCAAGCTGCTCTAGGTCCATTGGCAGCACCATTGTCACTTGCATCTTGACTTGGCTGTCTGGCTGCAGAGTACCGCTTTGTAGCAGGTACTTGCCCCGGCCTAGCTCGGTCAGTCTGCCATCCAAACCAGGTGTGTAGTTGAAAGCAGCTTGGCTATTTCTTTGAGTAAAGTCGCCAGTTATGCTTTCGCCGTTTATCCAAACTTTTGCACCGGTTATTGCGGCATTCTCAGGCAATGCTATCTCGGCTCGTGCTGGTTGTACCTCTCGGCCATCGTTTTGAAATACCATCGTCCACACCAGCGTTCCAGAGAGGTTGTCTGGATGAAGGTTGCCATTGATAGTTGAACGGGTGAGCGAGATCCCTGGGATTTTTTCTCCTATGGCAAAATTCTTCAATTCTTCAGCACTCATGTAATAGGTTTGGCCCAAAGAATTGATATCACCAATGGGA
Source organism: uncultured bacterium (assembly GCA_913063055.1). Lineage (GTDB taxonomy): Bacteria > Cyanobacteriota > Vampirovibrionia > Obscuribacterales > Obscuribacteraceae. The sequence continues at coordinate 589 of CAJXZK010000291.1, read as the reverse complement.
ATTGAAGTCGCCGAATCAGTTTTGTTTTCAATAACGAATGGCTTTCCTTCGAGCATAAAGTAGAGCCTTTCTGCTTCGCTCTGTTTTATGGGAATGAAGATACCGGCAAAACCGGCAGAGCGAGTGTCGGCACAGAGCAGCCTTAATTGCCTCTCGCAGTTCGATTTTCGCAATAGCGAAAGCGCCGGTAGACTAACTTTTGCATTTGAATTGAGTGCTTGCCGCTCTAAGTAGTGGCAAACCAGTGTCTGTATTTCGCTACCGACTAGAATTGCCGCTGCCGTTAGGGCACCGACAGAAAGATAGGTAAGAATTCTTCGTCTTGCCGAATCTAGTTCTTTGGTTTTTCTAATGGCTAGAACTAGTTGCAGTGAAACCAGAGCTGAAGCTGCATAGAGCATGGCAACTGTTTGCAGGCTGTATATAAGCTGCGCATTGGGAGAGAATATGAAGGCTACATTGGCGATATTTGCTGCCAGACAACCAGTAGCGATGGTCGCCGCTGTGCCGAAAGCTAGTCCGGCGGCTAACCCAGGTTTTAGTCCAAAGACAAAGTTACCTTTGCAGATGGCCCGATGCAGTCTCAAAT
>CAJXZK010000290.1 GCA_913063055.1 uncultured bacterium | reverse complement strand
CCTCTCTATTCGTCGGCAGCGTCAGATGTGTATAAGAGACAGCGTAAACAGCGAACCACTTGCTCAGAAGCCAGACACCACAAATGACGGACAGCAATTCCACGAGAAAGCCAATGACGCGAATCAACCGATTGCCAACTAACCTAGAATTATCCTTGCTCGCTTTCGCAATGATTCTGGCAGTCTCGGCAGCTCAGGCTGAACCGGCAGCAACCCAAAGCCATAACAAGCCCTCAGTTGGCACCAGTGGCGGCACTACAAACAAAACTTTTTCAATCGGCGTAGAGAAGTCGAGAAATGCCACTCAGCTGCACGCAATTGAGAAGCTCGATCTCGGTAACTTCAATCTCTATCATGGCAATACCAGACAAGCGATAGATGCCTATAAGCTGACACTGCAAATCAATCCGAAGCAGTGGGAAGCTCATTGGGGCCTATGTAATTGTTATGTCCGTCGCCACAAAATAGATTTAGCAATACAAGAGTGCAGAGAAGTTCTTGCGATAAAACCGAAATACAAAGATGCCACATTACTTCTGGCAAATCTATTGAAGTCACGCGGGCAGCTAAGTCAATCAATACAATTGTTCGAAGCAGCTAAAGCCCAAGGAGTTACCACCGTCGGCTTATACACAGGGTTAGGCTTGGCACAAGCGCAAAGTGGAAAGTTGGAGGAAGCATCAGAAAATCTGGACAAGGCTATTGCATTGAGCAAAAAGGGCATCAACGCCGATGCAAACCTTGGCAAGGCAGTGGTATCGTACAAGCAAGGCAATAAAGAGCAAGCTTTAGCACTGCTCGACAAAGCAATCAAAGATCATGGCGGCACCTTCACGCAAGCGCGCAATTTCAAAGCTGAATTACTCTGCGACCTTGGCCGAGTTGAAGAAGCAAAAAAAGAATATTCGACCGAGATTGAAAAAGAGGATCCAGGGCCGACCTGCTTTCAGGCTTTAGGCAACATTTACTTGAAAGAAGGAAATCTCAGCGAGGCTCTCAAGATTTTTGAGCAAGGGAAAAAATGGTATCCAAGAGACCCCGACATAGCTCTTGGCATTGGGGCCACTTTAGAAAAGCAAAAGCATTTCGATGACGCTGTCAAAAGCTATCGAAAAGCAATTAGTTTGCTTCAAGACAAAGGCAAGCTTGAGCTATGGAAAAAGCACCTACAAGATCTAGAGGCCATTGCCTTACAGCAACGCATTTATCCACAATGACACCACTAAATAGCAAAAGCACATAAACTGACTAAGCAACCAACAGGGCCGCTCCAGCAAACTTTGCAAGCGTCTCTCGTAATGTTGGCTCAAGCACCGATCTCAAATCTTCTCTCTCAGTTAGGGTCTTTCCATCCCGTTGAACCACCAACTGACCACAACTGGCCAAATCAATCAACTTATTCAAAATCGACTGATGATCAGATTCGCCATCAAGCAAACCAATAATTGTGCGACCAAAGCTATCGATGTTCACGAGTTCATGCAAGCGATTGGTAACGCGGTTCAAAGTCTTGGCGTGCTCTCTGGCCAAAGCGCTTACAGCCGGTCTATCACTAATAGAAGTGCTGAAGCTATCAGGACTTGATTTGAGATTAACGATGTTCGAAGCATACGCAGCAAGAATGTCTGAACCAAGCTGTTGCGAAACTGCCAGAGCAGAGCCTGCATCTTGAATCACTAGAGGAGCCACACTCGCAGTAGCAACTGTCAATAGTTCTTTGAAAGATATTGAGGCGGGAAAAATCGAAGCAAGGTGCCTCAAGGCAGCCTTAGTAAGAGGCTGTCTAGTAGTCAGACTAGCACCACTAGCCGAAGTAAAAGTTTCTAGCCCGCCATCTTCCAACGCAACTTCTGCTGAAATCCGCAAAGCAGCAGAGATATTGAAACCAAGTACATCTTGCGCTGACAGGTTGCGATTGATGTTTAGGTCTGAACGGCATACTACGGTTTGCCTAAAAGTTCTATTGCAAACAAAATCCATGTATTGTTCTGTCCGAACAATCTCATTTGAGATACGCTTTAAAGTAGCGTCAACCTCTCTTGGTAAATTGCCTGAAATCATACTGTAGAAATCAGCTTCTCCCACATACTGCAGACCAAATTCACTCAACTTTTCAGCGAATTGATGGAAATAAACTGGCTGATTTGCCTCAGAAAGATGATCATGAAGTAAGTATGTGTCGTTTAGCTGCTTCAGCAAATTGGCTTCGTTTCTAAGCATGATGCCGTAAGCATTGTCTTGCATTGGCACTGACTGAGCGAGAAAATCAAGCAGTGCTCTAGCTTGAGCTACCTTCATAGCCGGCTCAGTAAGATTGGCCGTATGATATAGCATCATGTCGCGAATCATGCCACGAAAATGCCAACCAGGATAAGTGTTATAGCTGATGTAAGCTAGGCCTTTAGGTGCAAGAAGCTGATTACACGCCTCAAAGATACTAGTTTGAACATCAGAGGCGACCCAAGAATATACTCCGTGGCAGATGATGTAATCAAACTTGCCAGACTCTTTGCTGACGTCACTAATATCTTGGTGCTTGATCTCAATATTTTTCAGACCCAATCGATTGATTATATCAACGCCTTCAGCAACTTGACGCTTAGAGAGGTCGATACCAACGAAAGTGCTTTGCGGGTAGGTCTCAGCTAAGGGAATTAGGTTGCCACCACTAGCACAACCAAGCTCAAGCACCCGACAATTTCCAGGTGCTGCAGTGTCAATGCCAAACAGCCTTCCGATTGTAGCGATTCTATCTGGTCCTGATTGAGGGTATGGAAAACTCTCGTAGGTAACCTGATCGTAAGCAAAAGTTGTTGTCATCACCACGAATTCCTTAAATCTTCAAATTTGCATAGCTCAGAGAAAAGTAACGTTACTGGTTTTTCTTAACGGGTTGAGCTGCAGGCTTGGCAGAAGCTTCTGCTGGTCTAGCGGCTGATTGCGCAGCAGGCTGAAGCTTCTTGATGGTTTCACTAGTTATGTCTAAACCATTTTCGAGAACTTGCTGACCACCAGTGAATACACCGGCCCCATCCACCACCAAATCGAGATCATTTTCGCGAGCAACGGCATTGACAGCTCGAGCAATTTTTTCGTTGGCTAAGGCGCTTGAAGTCTGCAACAATTGACCTAATGCCTGCTGTTTAGCATTAATTTCTGTCTGAATTTGTACAATCATTTTCTGCACTTCTTCGGCAGGTTTCTTTTCGTTCTGAGCCTTTTCAATCTTGCGATTACCTTCTTCAGCGTCTCGTTTTAGCTGAGCTTCAGCTTGAAGTCTTAACGCTTCGCTTCCAGCGGCCTCTGGGCAAGCCAACTTCACCATTGTCAAATTGAAATATCCAACTTTGTAAGGTTTAGAGACAGCAGCTTTTTGCGCATGGGCAGCAACTGGGACGGAGATTACTGAAAGCAACGATGCAGCTACCACTAACGCTTGATTGCTTCTAAAATTTAGCTTCAGCCTGCCTTGCATTTTTCACTCCCTAGTTTTGTAGTATCGAGACAAATCACGATACTGATAAAAGCGCTCCAAGCAGGAGCGAACGGACGCTACAGTCAATTTAATAATAGACTATTGAAGCAGTTTACTTGACAAGAAAATTCTTAGATAAGGTCGGTTCTAGCGGTCTGAGTCTTAATCGAAGATCAGAGCATTCTGGTTATGGAGAGTCGTAAGCAGAGATCCGCCATCAACGGCAACTGGAGCTGCGCCTTGCCCCACGGTGTGGGCCGTGTTAATCTATCAGCTCCCTCCGGGGCATAGAGTAGTTCCCACACCGACCGCGCATGAAAACCCATGGATTCCTACATAGAACCTGATTTTGAGTCGATTCGCCAAGCTATCGACGCCTCGGGCGCTGTTTATAGCTCTGACCTCTTGAGACGCTACCACCTCTCTTTGAAAACCCGCCGATTTGTCATTCTCTGTGGAGGAAGCGGCAGCGGTAAGACACTTCTGACTCGTATGTACGCCAACGCCGTCGACGCCCAGTACCGGCTGGTGGCGGTTGCCCCCAACTGGACCACCAACGAAGATCTCTTGGGCTACTACAATCCGCTGAGCAAGCAGTACTACGATACTGACTTCAGCCTCTTTCTCCGTCAAGCGGCACGGGCATACGAATCTGCTGTCAACGTTGGCAAAGAGCCGCAACCCTTCCATCTTGTTCTCGACGAAATGAATTTAGCCAGGGTCGAATACTACTTTGCCAAATTCTTGTCTGGCATGGAAGTTCTCACAAGTTTCGGCAAAGCTCAAGTAACCATGTTCGGACCAGACGTAGTCGACTTGACCCCCAACCTCTTCTTTATCGGCACTGTAAACGTCGACGAAACCACCCAGGGCTTTGCCGACAAGATCTACGACCGTGCTCAAGTAATTGAAGTAACCCACTTGAGAGAAGAAATAGCCTCTCGTATTGAGCGGCCCGAACTGCGTCAAGTGCTCATGGCCATATGGGATGCAGTGGCCGATGTCTCACCATTTTCAATTCGTATTATTGACGAAATTAATCGATACGTTGACGAAGCAGTGCGCATCGGCATGCCCTGGGAAGAAGCCGTTGACGATCAAATAATTCAAAAGATTCTGCCACGAATCAAAGGCACTGATATCAGACTTGGTGTCATGCTCCAAAGAATGAACGATGTAACCGCAAACCGGTTCCCGCGGAGCCATAGTAAGATTCAGCAACTCAATTATGGTTACCAAACTTATGGAATCGTCTCCTTCTTCTAGACTCAGCTTCTTCAGCGAGCCGGGAAAGCTCCTTGAGCATCCAGTCGAAGGACAGCGCTGCGGAATTGGTATTAACGTCCCCAAAGAGCTGCGACCACTTCTCACGTTAACGCTAGATAAAAAGCCACTGCCACTGAAGCTAGATGAGGCTTCAATATTCGCCTATTCAGAGTGGCCGCCCTGCCCCCCTGGTCACTACGAACTTGCTCTTGTTTGTGGAGAGATCAAGGAAATCAGAACAATAGCGGTGATGCCGCAGTTTTTTAGCGAAAATGATTTGCAGTACATTGTTTTTGATCTCTCCGAAAGGCTGCCAAACTTTATCGCAGCAGAATTACAAGAATGCGGTGGGCTCATAGGCACCAACCTAAAGCTGCCAACCGAACCGACTATAGAAAAGGAATTTGCTCGCTTGAGTCGGGCGGTCAACGGCACAAAAGATAAGCTGGGAATTTTACAGCTGTTGCCGATTATTCAACGAGAGTGCCACCAAATTTTGGTGCCACGAAATGAACTGAAAAAGGCAAACCAAACTCGCAAGCCGGACATTTCAAAATTGCCTCAGGCCATTGCCATGGCAGGAAATCTATTTCCCAGTGGCGCACTGAAGCAGATGTATGACGTCACTGTTGAACGCTCATTTGAGACATACGAAAATCGGCTTGTAAAGGCTTATGTTCAAGCCTTACAAAGCCAGATGCTGCGACTGCAAACAAGAATGGAAGCAGAGCAGCCAAAGCATCCTCTGGCAGTAGAATTGGAAACACTTTTAAGTGAATTTCGTTTGGCTTGCACCCGGGCGCAGTTTTTGCGAGAAGTACGCCGACCATTTGAATCAGCTGGTCGAGTGACTATGGTTCTTTTGAAGAATGAGGCCTACCGCGCCATTTTCGAAGGCTATCTGTCGCTTTATAAACTGTCAACGATAAGACTTGAAGAACCCGCACTGGCACAGCCACTGAGTTCTTTTCCTTACATCTATGTGCGCTGGGTCAACCTCACGGTGATTAGCGTATTGCTTCAAGTCTGCATTGAACTAGGCTACAAATGTATTAGCCATCCCTGGATCAAACGAGACAATAAGGGGCTCTTCATTCCAGTTATGAGTGAGGGTGAGGCTGGACTAAAACTGTCTTGCCCGCGCACTCATAAAGTAGTCAGCATCTTTCCCTGGAAAACCGCCAGTAAAAAAAACGCAACAGCCGCAGGTGCACAAGAGTTACCGCCGGCTCTCGCCGTCGCCATCTATACGCCAGATAAACCACCGGTGGTGTTATTGTTCGATTCAAAATACGCTGTTTCTACTGGCAAAGCTATCGAGCCAATGAAAGAAGACGTTGAAGAACTTCTGCATGGAATGGAACAGAGCAAAACACCCGATGGTTTTCGTGAGATTCAATACGCTGCAATTTTGTACCCTGGCCCAAGAAAGCAGATCGCCCCAGATCTCGAGGCTCTAGCAGCACGACCATCAAATGAAGAGGCCCTGCGAAAGAGTATCTACAAAGTTCTCAAGCAGTACCTGGATACAAGTTCCAAAAGTTAGACACAGCAACTCAAGTGGCAGTCCTAAAATTTGCCAGCATCTGAGCCTATCGACAATTTCGCAGGCACTTTTCTCTCCTGTATGCGTCAACGCCGCATATTAGCCCTCAAGGAGAAGCGAGATGAAACTGGTAAGACTCAACCATGTACAAAGTGCTGAGATCGTGACTGAATATGGCTTTAACCCAATGCACATTAGCCACGTCAAGCCGAATCTCGTCAACGCTGATGAAACCGAGATAAAACTTGTAGACGTGGCACTGGCATTAAAAGTGCAGGGCTCCTGTGTTGAAGTGATGGCTAAAATAGAAGCGGCCCTCGCCAATAATTAAAGGTAAAAGTGGTGTTGTTATGGAGACTTAGCAAGAGGGGCGTCTCCTGCTGTCTTCAATTTGCATTGGGGGCAGGAACTGTTCGTAGCGGCCGAGACTTCGCTGATGGCTCTCCACGTATGAATTGATAGCACGAATTTCTCTGGGCGAAAAATCAGTAATTGAAAATTGAGTTCTGGGATTAGCAAGACTCGCTTCCATATTATTTAGCCACTTTGTCACGGCTCTTTCATCTTGTTCAACTCTGCTTGAACTATGCCGTTCGGAACGCTGATGTGACATGGGAATTGCCTCCAGGGGTAGATATTCGCCAACAATTCGGAACCAAATTGCCTATAGCTGC
>CAJXZK010000289.1 GCA_913063055.1 uncultured bacterium | reverse complement strand
GCTATGTTCAAAAGCTTTGTCCGCGGTGAAATCAAAGAGCTGACTTATATGATTTATCAAGCGCGGGTCAAGGCGCTGAGCATGATTGCTGAAGATGCTGAGAGCTTTGGCGCCGATGAAGTGGTTGGTGTCAAAACCTATGTTTATGATCTCGGTGGTGGCATGGTTGAACTTTTAGCCATTGGCACAGGCATAAAGAAACTGCCTAACATGAAGGTGCATTCGCCGCTTTTAATTCCGCAAGCAATTATCAGAGATAGCGAAACCTTTACTAATCGGGCTGCTACCCAGGCAACACTCGCTCGCCAATCAACAGTGTCGACTGATTTTGGAGACTAATTCTGTTATCTAATTAAGTAGTTACGCGATTACGCAATTGGTGGCGGGCTTTTGCGATCTAAATACTTTTGCAAAATGATGGCAGCTGCTTGTTTATCTACCATGTCTCTATTTTTGCCGGTCTTCACACCTTGAATAGTCAGTGTGCGAATGGCCGATATTGTAGTTAAGCGCTCATCTTCATAGACAATTGGTAAGCCTGTGGCGTTAGCTAGCTTCTTGGCAAACGACTTCACCTTTTCGGCTTGTTCGCCCATCGAGCCATCCATGTTGTAAGGAAGGCCCACTACAATTTGCACTGCTCCGTGCCGTGCGGCAAGCAAGGCAATGTTGTCAACGTCAGTGTGCATATTGACGCGATGAATGGTCTCCAGGCCGGCTGCAGTCATTCCAAGTGGGTCGGAAATAGCGACACCTATGCGGCGGTCGCCGACATCTAATCCGATCATTCGTGGCTTTAAATTACTCATCTAATAAATATTACTCTAGTCAAAGATAAGTTCCAGTAATTTCTAACACGTAAAATAGTAATAGGCTAAAAGCCGCTACAAAGAATTGGATGGTGAGGTTGCCATGAGACTATATCTGGTTAGACACGGAATTGCCTCAGAACGTCTGGGTCACGGTGTGACGCGAGACGCTGATCGACCGCTGACTGATGAAGGCAAGGAAGAGATGAGAGTGGTGGCACGCGGTCTAGCCAAGCTCAATGTCAAACCAGATGTGGTGCTTGCTAGCCCATTGGTGCGTACCCGCGAGACTGCTGAAATTTTAGTGGAACAGTTTGGTTGTGAGTTGAAGTTCACCGATGCCCTGGCGCCAGGTGTGACCGCCGCCAATGTCTGGAAGAGCGTGGCCCGTTATCCTCAGGCCGAGCAAATTTTTCTTGTTGGTCATGAGCCTGATATGGGCATGTTGGTGCGCGACCTTGTGTTTGCCGGTCTTGAGTTTGAATTGCCGTTTAAAAAAGGCGGTGTATGCCGCGTAGATGTTTCAGACTTGCCACCAACTAGCCCGGGAATCATCAAATGGATGCTTCCACCTAAAGTATTTCATTCACTCTAGTTATTAGAGTTAGGCCATGGCCGCTGCAAGTGGTGCAGGCATACTGTGATTGATGCGCTCAGCTTCGGTTAGAGCTTCTGCTTCAATGGCCCAAACATAGAGACAGGTGAAGAAAGCTGCCCTGATATAGATAGACATTGCTGTCACCACAATCACAGTGGAGGCCCAGAGACAGCCGCCTAAGACCACTATCGGTGAGGCCATCGACAGGTGTGAGACATAGGCATAAGAGAACCCAGCCATACCGCCACCGGCAACCAAGAGCAGGACAACTCGATTGATTGTATCGATACCGATCTCGCCCACACCGATTGTGATCAAGTTACCTTGACCAATGCGGTCGGAGCGTTTGAGAGCGCCCCAGAAGGAGGTGCCTTCAATGACGATGGCAGGCAAGATTAAGTGACCGGCCATGGTCCAGAAGATTTCAACAATACTAGATAAGAAGTTGACGCCCATACCAAATATGCCTGAGCCGCGTTTGTCGCGCATAAAGCGGGCAATCCGTTTGGCAATAAGTGTCACTAGACCAAGGGTAATGATGGCAGGAAGCGAACTGAAGACAGCAGCGCAAGAAGTGGAAAACTTGCCTGAGCCGGCCCCTTCAGTTAGATGGCTGTAGACCAAAGCGGTGGTTACGCCTTCTAAAAAGCGGTTGGTCAACCACCAGAGAGAGAGAATGGCAACAACGGCAAAGACAGCATCCGGGCTGGCGGCTTGTTGCAGCGCACCGACACCGCTCTGGTCCCACTGGCCATTCAGGGCTGTTTGACCAATAAACTGCTGGATGCCCTCGGGAGTTGGTGTAATTTTAGCAGCGTGATGAGCGCCATGAGCGGCGACAGCGTGTGCCCCCTGCGCGGCCTGGGCGCCATGGGCTGTGGCCGCAACTCGTGATTTACCTTCAAAAAAGAGCATGATGGCAAAGAAGAAGTTGCTAAATACAGTCAATATCGCTGGAAGCAGCAGTCGTTTATCTTGCCAGCCCATTTTGATGGCTGCCATGATCATCTTAAAGCCCCGACCGAATGATTCAAACATGACCTAATCCTTCTAATGGTCCCAACTAATCTGATGGCTTGGTCTTAGAACATAGTAAAAAGGGGTTATCCCCTGAGGAGCTTTAGACCTGAAAGTGGTCATTGCTTTAGAAAGCCTCGCCTGTATTGTAATTAGTTGCCAAGCGAATGTAAAGAACTTTTTTATCTTTTGCCCTATATTTTTTCTAGTTCAATGTCTTCATCAGGATACATGGAGTCTAATATCCCCTGATATTTGGCGGTTACATGCTTGCGCTTAACCTTAAATGTCGGAGTTAGCTCTTCATCTTCTACTGTAAAGTCGTTGGGTAGAACTTCGTAGCGTTTAATCCGCTCAAATGTTGCCAGGCTTTGGTTTATGCGACCAACAGCAGCATCAATCTCGTCTTTTATCAAAGGGTGATGGTAAAGCTCGTCTACTTCCTTATAGACGAGTTTGTGGCGACTGGCCACGGTTTTGAGCATTTCGCGGTTGAGGGTGAGTAAGCAGGTAATAAACTTTCGCCGATCGCCGTAAACGAGGCAGTGGCTGACGATGGCCTCACCTTTGAAGAGATTTTCAATGTACTGCGGGGCCACATGTTTGCCACCGGCAGTAATAATTATGTCTTTTTTGCGGTCTTTAATAGTGATAAAGCCGTCGCTATCAATGGCAGCAATATCTCCGGTTTTAAACCAACCATCGGCAAAGGCCTCTGCTGTGGCCTCTGGGTTCTTGTAGTACTGTTTGAAGACATTGGGACCGCGAACAAGTAGCTCACCGTCTTCGCCGAGCTTAACTTCTACGCCTTTAAGGGGTTGGCCCACAGTTCCCGGGCGATTGCTTTCAAGATTGTTGCAGGCTAACGGGGCGCTTGTTTCAGTCAGGCCATAACCTTCTAAGACGTTCAAGCCGATGGTGTCAAAGAAGCGTTGGACTTCAGGCGGCAAGGGTGCCGCCCCTGACATGAGCATGCGCAGACGTCCGCCAAATCTTCGTCGTATCTTGGAGAAAACCAGTCTGTCTGCCGCCCTTAGCTCGGCAGCATGAAGTTGCTTGGTAATAGCGTTTTTGACTTCGCTGTTGCTTGTCTCGCTCTGGCTTTGATGGCTGCGGGTGGCCATGCTCTCGCTGGCTACCTGTTCTGGAGCTTTTCTCAAGCTGAAGGCCCAGTTAATCAATATTTGTTGGGCCTTTGGCAGATTCCTGATTTCAGATTTAATCCGCTGGTAGGCCTTCTCGTAGAATCTAGGCACACCGTTAATGATAGTTGGATGGGTCTCGATCATATTGCGCGGCACTGCTTCTATGCTTTCAGCATAGGCCATAGTAATGCCACCAAATATGCTTAGAAATTGTCCGCCCACTCTTTCATAGACATGTGAAAGTGGAAGGAAGGAAAGGGTCTGGTCGTTTTCAGAAAAACTCATGCGCTCGCCGATAGCAGCGCAGACCGAGTAAATATTGCCGTGGGAGAGCATTACTCCTTTGGGGATACCTGTAGTGCCTGATGTATAAACAATTGATGCCACCGTATCTGGGGCTATGTTTGCAATCGACTCGGCTACTAAATTTTTATGAGAGAGAAGGTATACTTCGCCATCTTTAAGTAGTTCATCCCACTTCAATATTTTCAGCTTATCGGTTGATGGTGGTGCTTCACCTTCAAAAATTACAGCGAATTTGAGCTTTTCCGGAAGGCTTGGCCGCTCTAATATTTTTCGCAGTTGTAGTTCGTTTTCTACAAAAATTCCTACAGAGTCGCTGTGCTTGATAAGAAAATCTACTTCAGGCGCGTTTAGGGTTGGGTAAATAGGAATACTTACTGCGCCTAGTGAAAGAATGGCTAAGTCTGCCCAAGTCCATTTGGGCGAAGGTAGTGACAGTATTGCTAGATGAGCTTCTCTACTAATGCCTAGTTTGGCTAGGCCACCCATGGCAAGCTCGATGACGCGACCATGTTCACGCCAGATTATAGGCTGATAAATGCCCTGTACTTTGTGCAAAACAGCTGGGCGTTCGCTATTGCTCTCCACCCGTCGCCAGAAGACATCAATTATCGTCTTTTCAGTTTTTGATGCCATAAGCCGTAAATTTAGTCCTGATTTACTTTAGTGCTAAATTAAGCCATTCCAGATAAGGTGCATATCCGTTTTCTATATCAAGTGAAATTATTTCTGGAACTTCGTAAGAGTGAATTTCTTTTATGCGCTCTTGCAGTCTATCGTAAACGATGCTCGAGGATTTCATTACAAGCAAGCATTCGTGATCTTTCACGATTTTTCCTTGCCAGCGGTAAACTGATTGCACTTTGTCGATGATGTTGACGCAGGCTACAAGTCCATCTTCAACTAGTTTTTCTGCCAGCGACTCTGCTTCTGATTGAGCGCAGGTGGTAAGAACAATATTGTTTTTCATATTCTAGATAATCATGCTGGCAAGCTCATTACCAGCTTCATCAATAAATGAGGCAATTAGTTCAGTTGCTCTAAGGAATTGCATAGATTGCAAGCGCGGCATGCGATAACGCTTATGCAAGCGGATAATCACTACCGGTACATTGAGCTCGCTAGCGGCATAATCGGCGAAAGGTCTGAGGAAATGATCAAAACTACGAGCACCAATGGCTTCCAATTCGCAGAGTTTGAGTTTGAGCCGACGTTCGTATTCTTCAGCCCCTAAAGATTCACCATAAGCTGAAATTTGGACTCCTGGTGCTTCTTGCCAGGTTGAGCCCATTAGCATCACCACCAGGCCCACTTTGCCCGCCTTGATGACATCGCTAAAGACGCGACGAAATGGAGTTTCTAAATACCAGCAGGGGTCGGCCACCATGCAATAGTTGCTCATTAATGTATGGCAGCCGGTCATGCGATTAAGCAAGGCCGACATACTACCTGTAAACGACTCTTGCTCGTGAAATTCTCCTTCCCGCCAGTTTGCTGTGGCATGGGGTGCAACCACTAAGACTGGTAAGTTACCGCCCATAAACTTATAGTCAGGCTCTCCAGCATGAGGCATCTGCTCGTAGCGCTCAGACAACAGCGCTTCATATTTAACGGCCCAATCTACTGGGTCGGCTTGGGGCTGCTGACCAATAATATATTGCAGAGCGTGATCGAGTTCGTTAAAGCGAGCTTGTGAGTGCGAAAGTACCCAGGGGTTAAACGGCGAAGGGCCAACTACGGTCACCATCTTGCCGCGCCTATGGGCATAGAACATCTCCATCGCTGCGCCATAGCTGGGTCTTTCTAGATTGGCCAAGAGGCCATCGCTCTGGTCGATCAGCTCAAGGGCTCTTTGCACCCTTTGGTCTGAAGAACCGGCAATTTCAATAGCATCGAGAAAATCTACATCGGTCTCGGACCAGGCGAATTCTAGGGGGTTAACCACCCTGAGGCCGTGGTTTTGCAGTCTTGTCAGAGCGAAAGTGCGCCAATCGGGCGCCGAAATATTGTTAGCAATGTTATTGCTAATAGCTGCCGAATGTGACAGTTGAGCGGGATCTATAGATCCGCCGGTGAGATAAATTGACGAAAGTATCGACAATTTTTAGTGCTCCTGATGCCTCTGTTGCTCTGAAGAAGAGCCATAGTGCCAGTTTACCAAACTTTTGGCGTAGTTACGCGCCTTTGGGGATATTTTGCTTACGCTTAAGTGCTTCAAAATCATTTCTGGGCTTAGCTTTGAGCTTGGTATAGCGGTTTTGCATATCAATCGAGTATGCTTTCTTTCTCAGTAATTAAGGTCAGTGTAAGTAATGCATTCGCGAGTATGGCTAAAACTGCTTTGCCAGGCAGCAATTTTGACTCTTCCTTGCAGCCTAGTCATCACTGGTTGTTCTCCCTCAACCAGCACAATCGAGCGACCAGCCAATTACACCAAGCTTGCACCGAGTGAGGATACTAATGAGAGCGAAGTGGCAGCGGCTCAGAGTAATCGAGCCAGTCATGTACAAGTCACTTGCACACTGCCGGTGAAGCGCATGTTGCGCCCTGATGACAAAGGGGAGAAGCACGAGAAATTTCTTCTACAACTCTCAAACGGTTCAACAATTTTGGTGGCTCATAATGTCAGCCGGGCCCCGAGCGTCCCTGTTGAAGCCGGCGATATCGTAACGGTGCACGGCGAATATATTTGGAACAACAAAGGTGGAGTGATTCACTGGACCCATGCTAGCGATACACCTCGGCATGAAGGTGGATATATAGATTTCAAGGGGCAGCGCTACCAATAGATTTTGCTCATACTGCTTGCTGTTGTCTGGCCCAAGACCAAGCAATTTGCCCAAGAAGCCCATCTTGACAGCCTCTCGCTTGATTATAATTCGCTCATGGAATTGTTAATAGATTTGCACAATGCTTTTCAACAGCCAAACTCACGCTTATACTCAGTGAGTGACGCAATTTACAGAAGGTAAAGGGGCAGTCTTAAATGATCCACGGTCTGAAACAGTTCACTGCTGCAGCACTAGTAGCTCTTTCATCTTCAGCCTTTGCTGCAGAGGCAATGGCAAGCAATTCTGATTACACTAATTTGATTGCGG
>CAJXZK010000288.1 GCA_913063055.1 uncultured bacterium | reverse complement strand
TGATACGGCGACCACCGAGATCTACACCTCTCTATTCGTCGGCAGCGTCAGATGTGTATAAGAGACAGGAACTGGATCCCATGCCCAAACCGTTCCGCTAACCAGCAGTTTGCGCTCAAAATCGCGAGGTTCGACAGTTGTTAACTCAACAGTTAATACCGCTTGGCTGTTCGCTCTCTCAACTTTGGTAACCGCTTCGCGAGCGCCAGGATTCAAAGGCAGCTTGTCTTTCAAGACATAGGCAGCCAAGCCAAGAACCAATAAAGCCCCAACAATTAACTGCTTGCGGTTGCTGCTCTTGGCCACAGCAGGGCGCGGCTGAAGGGTAGTTTGGTTTTCGAGCTTGGTATCCATATTAAAAGAGCCTAAGTAGTCAAGAAATTATAGCAGCCTACAGCCTGTTCTTGACTTCTAAAACTCCACCATCAGCCCGTTCGATTAAGTACGATGAAGTTTCGCCAGAAAGCAGACCTGCTATCAGTTTATATGGAATCAAGTGCCGCAGGCGCAGGTGGCTAATATCGTAGACCGCTAAACGGTCAGCTACACCGCTGGCCACGCTGGCCTGACCCAGCCGAAGATAGTTGTCGTGCACAGGCCTCGGGTCATCAACAAAGTTATAGCCAGCCCGCCGAATAAAAGATGAAAGCTTTAGATTGATATCGTTTCTAGCACAAAGCAGCATTAACTTGCCAGAAAAATTCTTCAAGGCGGCCTCTGAAGTTTTAAAGGAACTGAAGTCAACATCAGGACGACTCAGGATCACAGCAGAAAAAACTTGGCTAGCTTCAGGCTCAGTCTTCTGCGCCTGCAAACAATAATTTTGCACAGCGTGAATACCAAGACTGTGGGCCACAATTACTATTTTGTCCCGACCAAGCTTAGCGACGAGGCGTTCAAGAAAGGCCGTAAAGTTCGTGCGGCAACCAGGCAGTTTAGCCAGAGAACCAGCATAGTTATAACAAGGAGTGGCCCAATCGTAGGCCAATAATGGACCATTCAAACCAGCAGCTTGCAAGGCTTCTTGAATATCACTAGCCTGAATCAAGTCTTCAGAAAAGCTAACGCAACAGCCGTGAACAAAAAGAGTAAGGGGCTGGCCACTACTTTTGATTTCGGCAGCCAGGCGCTCAAACAACTGCTCTTCAGAATAAAGGGAATCGCAATCAACAGCCCGGTCGCCGTAAGAAAGTGTTTTACTGGTTTTCCCCAACCAGTCAGAAGCCTTTATTCGCTTTCCTTTGAGCGCAAGCTTGCGCTCACAAGCAAAATATAGGCCACCGTTCTTTTTAGCAGGGCTATTTTTAGCAGCACTGTCTTTAGCAACACTATCTCTAGCAACATTATTCATGGCGGAACCATCTTTTGAAATAGAAGACTGTGCGGCTAAGGCGACAAAGCCGGGGTCGGCAACGGCAAGTAATATAGTTAAGAATAGGAAAAACCAAGGGAAGAAATTGCATCTTTTCAGTATGGCAAAGCTGGCCCCAAGCGGAGGAGCAGCAGAAACACTTGCAAAACTGATTGACGGTTTAGGCGAAGACATAGCTACATACTAATGCACGAGCTCATACTAATGCACGAGTTCACACTAGTGCACGAATTCATTCTAATACATAGCCCAATTCTATTGCATCGCCAAATTGCAATGCATAGACACAATTAAATAGAGCGACGTACCTTAGTGGATGTGAATATTGGCAGTCTTGCGATAGGCTTCCATCTTGTCCCACTCGAGTACTTCCGGTTTTGCTTTGACCAGTTCATTCCAGGTGGTATGAGGTCTACCAGTGTCGATTTCGACCATGGTGATGCAGTCATCCACAGGGCAGACCCGGGAACAGAGATCACAGCCTACACAATCTTCTTCTCTAACAACTGGCCACAAGCGCTCTTTAGCCTCATCAGTAATTTTCAACTCTTTCAAGTCAATACATTGGTGTGCCGCATCATTACAGGCAATGTAGCAGAGGTTGCATTGAATACATTTATCATGATTGATGCGCGCCACTGACTGGAAGCCAAGATCGAAGTCTCCGAAGCTGGAAACTCGCGGTAGCGACTTGCCAATAAAATCATTACAAGTCTCAAAGCCCTTGTCTTCCATCCAATTAGACATGCCTTCAATCATGTCTTCAACGATGCGGAAGCCCCAGTGCATAACCGCTGTACAAACTTGCACCGAGGTGGCACCAAGCAACATAAATTCAACAGCATCGCGCCAGGTCTCAACACCACCCATACCAGAAATAGGCAAGCGTGACTTGAGAATCTCAGGATCGGCAGCTACTGCGCTCAATAAGTGCAAAGCAATCGGCTTTACCGCCGGGCCAGCATAGCCACCATGGCCACCTTTGCCGCCAACGTTTGGCTGTAATTCAAAAGTATCAAGATCAACTCCCATGACACTATTGATAGTATTAATCAAGGATAGAGCCGAAGCACCCCCCTTCAAAGCCGCTCTAGCAGGCAATACGATATCAGTGACGTTCGGTGTTAGCTTCACAATCACGGGCTTGGTGGCAACAGCCATAACCCATTCTGTAACCATCTCAGTATATTCTGGAACCTGGCCCATGGCAGAACCCATGCCGCGTTCAGACATACCGTGCGGGCAACCAAAGTTCAGCTCGAAGCCATCGATGCCAGTCTCTTCAGTGCGCTTGATGATTTCTTGCCAGGCTTCCTTTTTTGATTCAACCATTATTGAAGCAATCACAGCATGGTGAGGAAAATTGCGCTTGACCTCGGCCATCTCACGAAGATTGAGTTCTATAGGTCGATCGCTGATAAGTTCAACGTTATTGAGACCAATAATCTTGCTGCCTTTATAGTCGATGGTGCCATAACGGTTGCAGACATTCAGTACTGGTGCACCGATTGTCTTCCATACAGCACCACCCCAGCCCTGCTCAAAAGCTTTCTGAATCTGATAAGCAGAATTGGCTGGTGGAGCCGACGCTAGCCAGAAAGGATTAGGTGACTTGATACCGCAAAAATCAATCGATAAATCTGGCATTTAATTTCTTCCTAAAAAATTAGACAGAGAGAGAGACAAGAAACAAGTGTTATCTCTTAGAAACAGCTTCAGCTAACGGTTTAGCCGCACCCAAAAGTTGCTTAGCAATACTGGCAGCAGCAATTTTGCCGTCTTGAACAGCCATCACAGTTGATGCCTCGCCATGGCTACGAACACAATCGCCACCGGCAAATATCTTCTCGTGGGAAGTGCGGTTGCCCTCATCGACCTTGAGATAGCCTTTCACTTGCTCAACACCAAATGGTGCCAACATTGCCAGAACACCAGCCGGCTTGTTTTGACCGATGGCCTTAATCACCATGTCGCAAGGTACGACAAATTCGGAATCAGGTACTGGCACAGGGCTGCGGCGACCAGAGGCGTCCGGTTTTCCCAAATCCATTCTTATGCACTTGAGGCCATCGACTTCACCTTTGGCGTTGCTTAAAATCTCAACCGGCTGAGTCAAGAACATAAAGCTCACGCCTTCTTTCAAGGCAAACTCATACTCGAAGTGATAGGCCGGCATCTCCGCTTCGGAACGGCGATAAATCATGGTCACACGCTCAGCACCTAAGCGACGAGCGATAGTGGCACAGTCAATTGCCGTGTTACCAGCGCCGATTACACAGATGCGCTGACCGTGCTTGATTGAATCGAGACTTTCGGTCTTAGTTTCTTCAACAAATTCAAGACCATCGAGCACACCAGTAAGCTGCTCACCAGGAACTTCCATTTCAGGCACATTGCCTAAACCAATGGCGAGAAAAACAGCATCATGCTCTTTTATCAATTGCTCAAAGCTCAGATCTTTGCCAATCTCAATGTTGTTCTTAAAAGTGACACCGAGCTCTTCGATCATCTTTACTTCGGCCAAACTAACTTCAACGGGCTCGCGGAAAACCACAATGCCATAGGTAGAAAGACCACCCGACCACTTTTTCTTTTCATAGACTGTCACTTCAAAGCCAGCCTTGGCCAGTTCCCCGGCGCAAGAGAGGCCAGCAGGACCAGCTCCAACCACCGCAACTTTCTTGCCGTTGGGCTCTCCGGCCTTAAAGAAGCGAATGCCTTTTTCGCTAGCATAGTCAGTGGCGTAGCGCTGCAATCTGCCGATGGCAATTGGCTTATGGTCGGCCGTAAGCACACAGTCGCCTTCGCAAAGTACATCAACAGGACAGACCCGAGCACAGGTTGCACCCATCAAGTTAGATTCTAGAATTGTTCGAGCTGAACCCTTGGTGTTGCCCGTGGCAATCTTGCGAATAAAAGTAGGAATATCGATGCTGGTAGGACAGGCCACCATGCACGGTGCGTCGTGACAATAAAGGCAGCGATTAGCCTCTAAAACGGCCTCTCGCTCTGAAAACGGTGGGTAAACTTCCTGAAAGCGCTCTTCCAGTGTAAGTTCCCAGGCCTTGTATTTATTTGGCTTGTAATGCTCTGCCATGGTTCAGCCTCAGATTTCAAGTTTCTTGTATTTGACTCTGGTCTATAAATTGGAAAATACTTGAGTACTCAAGTATTTTCCAATTTGGATCAATGTATATCTAAATCATTTTTTCAAGTCACGCTTCTAGGTTGTGAAAAACAGCTTAAAGCTTGACGAGAGTGTCGTAAGTCTCAGGTCTTCTATCACGGAAGAACTGCCAGGTATTGCGCACTTGTCTGATTTGATCGAGATCAAGATCAGCCACTAAAAGCTCTTCTTGGTCACGGCTGGCGCAAGCGACAATTTGACCACGAGGATCGCAGAAGTAACTGGAACCATAGAACTCACCAATGTTCCATGGTGCTTCTGTACCAACGCGGTTGATAGCGCCAACAAAATAACCATTAGCAGCAGCATGAGCTGGTTGCTCAAGCTTCCACAAGTATTCAGACAAGCCAGCCACAGTAGCCGATGGATTGAAGACAATCTCAGCACCGTTTAGGCCAAGGGCGCGCGCACCTTCAGGGAAGTGCCTGTCATAACAGATATAGACCCCAATGGTGGCATAAGCTGTTTTGAAAACTGGATAGCCAAGGTTACCTGGCTTGAAGTAGAACTTCTCCCAGAAACCTGGTGCTACGTGAGGAATATGATTCTTACGATACTTGCCTAGATACTCGCCGTTAGCATCGATAACAGCAGCAGTGTTGTAATAGACACCCGCTTGCTCTTTCTCATAAATTGGCACTACCAAAACCATCTGGTATTTCTTGGCCAACTCTTGCATCTTCTTAATTGTTGGACCGTTAGGAATTTCTTCAGCGGTGTCATACCAACAAGTTTGTTGCTCAGCACAGAAATATGGTCCGTTGAAAATTTCTTGATAGCAAAGAATTTTCACGCCTTTATCATGAGCTTGCTTGGTGTATTCAATATGCTTCTTCAACATATTGTCTTTGATCTCTTCAAGCAATTTCTTGTCAGTGCCACCAGCCGGTGAAATCACTTCGTTTTTTGTTTGAATCAAGCCGCAGCGAACTACTCTTGAGCTGCCGTTATTGCTGGACATTCTTTTACACTCCTAAGTATTCAGTAAGGCTCTAGTTAGGCTTTAGCATGAACTTTGACCACTGCTTCCATGCACTTCTTCAGTACTTTTAGCATGGTATCAACGTTGTCTTTAGTGATTGAAAGTGGTGGCTTGATACGGATGACGTTGCCAAACATTCCACCTTTACCGATTACCACACCTTCGTCTTTAGACATTTCGACGACGCGCATTGTCTCTTGAGTCAATGGCACTTTATTCTTGTCGGCCAACTCCATGCCTACCATCAAGCCTTTACCGCGCACATCCCCAATCATGTCAGGGAATTGCTTCTGCAAATCTTTCAGACCAGCCATCAGATACTCGCCGACGACCCGGGCATTTTCCATCAACTTCTCTTCTTCGATGGTCTCAAGCACAGCCAGAGCAGTTGCTGCTGAGATTGGATTGCCACCAAAAGTATTGATAGTTTGTTTTTGCAAAGCCTTAGCCACAGCTTCAGTGGTCACAACCGCGCCAATTGGCAGGCCGTTAGCCAGACCTTTGGCCATGGTGATAATGTCTGGTTGCACGCCATAGCTACTGATACCAAACCAATGCTTGCCTGTGCGGCCAACGCCAGTTTGCACTTCGTCAGCAATAAAGAGAGCACCGTATTTTTCTAGAATCTTCTTCACTTCAATGAAGTAATCATCTGGTGGCGTAATGGCGCCGCCCACACCTTGAATCGGCTCAGCAATCATCACCGCTGGCTTACCGCTAGTTTGTGATTGAATAACCCGCTCA
Organism: uncultured bacterium; assembly: GCA_913063055.1. GTDB lineage: Bacteria > Cyanobacteriota > Vampirovibrionia > Obscuribacterales > Obscuribacteraceae. The sequence goes on along the minus strand of CAJXZK010000288.1, from coordinate 717 downwards.
ACATCTTGGGCACATTCAAGGCCGCAACTGTCAGGCGACTTTTTGAATGGGCAACGGTAGCAATAAGCATTAGCGGCATAAGCCACGCCAGCTGCGGGCATAGTGTCTGGGCGCCAGTTGTGGTTAGCAGTCAAAGTCGAGGCCAGGTGCGACTCGCCGTGATAGGAATGCTCAAGGGCAATTACTTCGTGACGGCCAGTAGCCAAACGGGCAAAGCGAATAGCTGCTTCGTTAGCTTCAGTACCAGAATTGGTGATAAACGACTTACCCATGTCACCCGGGGTAATTTCGGCTAGCTTCTCGCCGAGATCGACCATAGGCTGGGTCATAAATATAGTTGAGGTGTGTTGCAGGGTATTAACCTGATTAACGGTAGCCTGTACAACCTTTGGATGGCAGTGCCCGACTGAGACGGTGACGATGCCAGCGAACATATCTAGATATTCGCGACCGGTTTCATCAAAGAGGTATTGGCCCTTCCCTTTAACGAAGTGAGGTGGGTCAGCGTACATTTGCTTAACACCAGGGATGATGAATTTCTCACGCTTCTTCTTAAGCTCTTCGCGATTCAAGGGAACTGACATTTATTTCTCCTTGGAAAAAACCAGGCCGATAAAAATTTGGAATATATCCGGCAACAAATAAACTGAGCTAACCGCCAGCCCGCGGGAAGCCCTTGATGAACAGGGATGCCATAACTCAATTACTGAATATATC
>CAJXZK010000287.1 GCA_913063055.1 uncultured bacterium | reverse complement strand
GGTTCATTGATTGTGATCCAGTAGTCAACAAGATCACTAAATTCAGCAACAATCAATTCAGAAAAACGCTTGAACTCGCTCACTGCATAGGCCGTGGTCCAACCACCAGCGGCGGCCAGCCAATCAGGCAAAGTGAAGTGAAAAAGGGTGGCAAAGGTTGTCACGCCGCTTTCTTTCAGACTGGTTAATATTCGGCGATAATAGTCCACTTGCTTTTGGTCAAGAACAGAGGGCGCCACTCTAGTACCAGGCGGGTCTTGCAAGAGAGCGGGCCAGTTAAAAGAGAGACGAAATGCGTTGAGATTCATGTCGCGCATGAGGATGATGTCATCTTCGTAGCGCTGATAGAACTGACAAGCCTGGTCGGCCGAAGTACTATCTGAAATTCTTCCAGCTTCATTGGTCCAAAGTGCCCAGTCCGACAACCTGGAAGCTATTTCTTTAGGATGACCTTCCACCTGAAAATGTGACGTGGCAGCACCCCATAAAAATCCATCTGGGAATTTAAGAGATCCGTCACTCAACTATGTCATCCTCCAATACCTGCTGCGAACACTATAATATCTCTGGCCATGAACGTCATACCCCAAATCTCAAAACCCGCCAGCGCTGAGCCCATCGAGGGCAGCTCTAGGCTCTTTACTGCCCTGGCTGTGGGGGTAATTGTCCTCGTTAATCTATTTACGTTTAGACATAGCTTTGGTGGATACTTTCTGGCAGACGACTTCGTTCACGTCGACTATCTCTATCATGCCATCGATCAAAACTTCATGCCCCTGCTTGCCAATTTCTGGGGCAATTGGATGCAGGCTCAAGGCACAACCTTCTACCGCCCCCTAATTTCACTATCTCTGGCTCTCGATTACCTTATAGGCGGTCCCAATCCACTAACTTTCCATATATCTAACTGGCTCTATCAGACTGTGGCAAGCTGCCTTATGTTCCTGGTTGCCGGTCAAATCGGCGAGCATTTTAGGCCCAACGAAAAAACACTCAATCGCTCTTTGGCCCTGAGCGCTGGGGTTATATTCAGCGTTTACCCACTGCACTGCGAGGTAGTCAACTGGGTAATAGCTCGCGTTGACAGTATTGCTCTTGTCTTTTGCCTGCTGTCCTTCTGGCTTTACTTGAAAAGCACCCGTAGTAAAAATTCACTGCACTACAAGCTTAGCCTCTTGGCCTTTGTGCTCGGTTTAATGTCGAAAGAAATGGCCGTTACTCTGCCTCCGACGCTGCTGTTAATACAGTTGCTGAGCACAACCACTGCCGACACAAAAAGCGCTAAAGGCCGCTTGCTTACTAGCCTAAATCAAACCAAAACCTTTTGGTTTATTCTCTTTGCTTACCTCCTCTTTCGCCTGCTTGTGCTGGGCACCGTATCTGGAGGCTATGAGGGTTCAGTCGGTCAAGGGCTCTCTAACAGCCTAGCTAGACGATGGCTGGACGGCTCACTGTTACGCATTCTATTTCCATTTAATATCGACGTCTTTGGCAGCAAGCACAGTCTTTCCCTGCAGCTTAAGATCGTTTATGTCGCCATGCTCGTAAATTTCACTGCGACATTAGTACTGGCAAAATCACGCTCAACAGCCGTGCGTGGCTTGCTCTTTGCCGTTGGCTGGCTAGTTTTATCGCTCCTACCGACCTATCAAGTATGGAATCTCACTCCTGCCCTTCAAGGTAGCCGCTTCATATACTACGGCACGGCACCAATTGCCCTGATTTTCGCCTGGCTGCTCTTTCCCACTGAAGAACGCAACTGGCCAGTATTGAGCAGTCTGCGCCTGGCTGCGGCCGGCTGGTTTAGCATAATCTTGCTGATTATCACAACCGGTAACAACCAACCGTGGAACCATGCCATGAAAGAAGTGAGCCTCTTCAGAAAGGCTGTTACTGAGCAAGCCTCAGCACTGAAGGCAACTGACAAACTCTCTTTACTGAACGTCCCCCATACCTATAGGGGGGCTCATATGCTGTACAACGCTGCCACCATGTCAGTTCTATTGAGTAAGCCACTAACACCCGAAGCAATCTACAGCAAGGTTATTAGCTTTGAACCGGCCACCTTTGGCGATCCCGATTTGATTAACATATCGCGCTGGCGCAACAAAACAGGGCAAGATACCAGCTCATACCGATGGGATCGCACGACTATGACCCTCGAGCCGATTGTTTTTGCTGGTGAAAACTATAACGTCAAACTACCAGGTCTCGACCTGAGCGAGCAAACAAAGTTTATTTCTCCAGAGTTGAGCCTTAGTGCCCAAGCCCCTGACTATGTCGATGTCTTACTCAAAAAGGAGCAGATAAAACAGTGGCCCGAAGCAGTAATTACCCTCACGGCTCTAGCGCCAAGCAGCTTGCAGTGCCAGTTTAGCCTGCCGCTTAACAAAGCAAGAGCTGACGGGCATCTGCGCTTCGACGTATCAGAACATAAACAATGGCTCGCTCTTGGTCAAATAAATCAACTCACACTATCAATACAAGGCCTAGCACCGCAGCAGCAGCTGCATATATTGGGCTTAGAAACGGGCAACCTGCAAGGACAAAGACCAAAAATCGAGAGTGATGAAAAGACACTGGTTGAAGATGGCGATGGCATCTGCAGACCCCGGGGTAAAATGCCATCCTTCAACTATGACGCCAGCATAGTACCAGGAGCGGTATCAGCCTATGTCGAAGTTTCAAAACCCAATAGTTGGTTTGAACACTATAGCGGCACTTTTAGAGACACCAGCAAAAGCCCGGAAGCCTTATTCTCCCACACTCTAGGCAAGCTCAAAGGCAATGGCGTACCAATTACATTTACGGGAGTAAAAGGGCCAGGCTTCTATCAGATGCGAATGGCCGCCCTTGACCAAGACGGTAACGTCATCGGTTACTTCAGCGACCCCTTAAACTTTCAACTTTAATGGAGGAATGCCATTTGTCCACCTCCGAAAATATCAGCGATATCAAGGCCACAGAAAGTGCTCCAAAACGGCAGTTAGAAAGGGCCAGAGTCGATTTTTCCTCGACCAAAACGCAAATGCTACTGGGCGCGTTAATCATGTGTGTCTCTTGCTTAGTAGCTTATGGCCAAACGGTCTTGGTCACTTTTCTTGGCCAAGACCTAACCTACATCCAGGCAATTGCCGATACGCTGCACGGCTCTTTTGACTTGGTCCTAGCCAATCCTACTAGTATTTTACTAATAGACTATTTGCTTTATCACACCAATACACTAGGCTTTCACGTCAGCAATATTTTATTGACAGCCAGTTGTGCCATCGTTGTCGGTTTGATCACCTTAGAGCTAACTGGTCGCCTGGGCAATCGCAATGGCGCGCTCAGTGCCATCTGGGCGGGCATGCTCTTTTCTGTCTATCCCCTGCACGCCCAATCAGTGGCGATAGTATCAGGCAGAATCGAGCTAATCGCTAGTCTCTTCTATCTGCTCAGCGTCTTCTTGTTTCTGCGCTACCGACTAATAGAAGAAAAACAATATTTTCCACTATCTCTCATTTCTGGTGCTCTGGCACTGTTACTAAGTGCGCAATCATTGTCATTGCCCCTAGTAATAACGTTACTGGCCTTACACCCGGGTCGTAACCGTTACGCCGCCAGAAAAAACGCCTTGGCCGACGCCATCAGCTGCAGTGGCTTGTACTGGCTCATGGCGGTCTTGAGCTTCTTTATACACCCTCACTATTTAGGGCCTGTCGATAAGAAGACACTACTGTTGTTATTTTTCCCAGTAAACGAGACTGTTATCAGCGTCAGCAAAATAGTGCCACTGGCGCTAGTACCGCTGCTCTGTGCCCTGATGGTGCTACTACTAAAATCACAAATTGCCAAAATTAGACTAAATCAGCGCACTCAAACTGACCTAATTGGCAGTGTGCCCACTCCTCCTAGCTCCACCATCACAGCCTTGATACTGGTGGTCTGGCTCGCCTTAACCATATTGCCACTAACAGCCCATGATAGTCACCTCTTTCTAGCAGCTGCACCATTTTCAATATTGATCGCCATACTGTCTCTCGAGAGTGGCAACACCAAAGATAAAGACGCAAAACTTCTGACATCGTGCGGCCTGGTAGCCATGACCTTACTTTATCTCGCCTGGAGTTACTTACTGGCAATCAATCTAAAACCAACGGTTGAAGGTAGCCTGATTGTCGAGAATTTCCGCAGACAACTGATCAACGCCGCCACAATTGATGGCAATATCACCTTGACGAATTGGCCTAAAAACCATCAGGGAGTGCCATTGATTGGAGCTGCTGAAAATATCAAATTATTCCTAGCACCACCTTTTATCGATCGCGACCTCTCTCCCGGTCTAAAAGTGATGAACGAAACTATGCCAATTTCTGATAGCAACAAAATCTATCAGTGGCAACAAGCTCACGGCCTACTGGCCTCAGTCGCCAAAGCCGACAGCCAACCATTTTCATCAAGCAACATGCCCTGGTCAGCCAGTAGCAAAGACTATTTCATCAACCTGTTGAAAGGCAGCCCCTGGCAATTAGTAGACAGTACAAGCCCCGGTGCAAGCTCTTCATCAATAGTTAGCTCAAGCGCTCCTGTTATCAGTTTAATGAAAAATTCAGTACGACTGTGGGCTGGTGACAAACAGGCCATACTTTCGCTCAATGACAAAATTGATCAACCTGTTTTACAAGAAAATCGCTGGATTTTAAAAATCAAAATTGCCGATCACAGTGCGTCGACAGTAGACTTAGCCGTGCGCAACTATTTAGATGAAACCAAAATGAGCAAGTTAGCGGGCAAGCGCATTGGAGCAGATATTTTCTTTGACCTGAGAGAATTAGACAACTATTTGTCGAACGGCGAAAGCCAACAGATTGGTATAGTGGTGGCAGCAGGCGAAGTCGTTTCAATTTCGGGCGTAGAGTTTGTCAGCGTAAAATCGGCACAATAAAGATCGGCAGGTAAATATGATTAAAGACCGCAGTGCCCGCCTAACTCTATATCTATTTCTCGCTTTAGCCGCAGTCTATGTGGCAATCCAACTAGAAACCCTGATCATTTGTCTAATTGCCTCACTGACCTTAGCAGCGGCCCTCGCCCCATTGGCCGAGCGCATGGAAGAGCGCAAGATACCTCGAGCAGTAACGGTCACGGCAGTCTACTTGACAGTGGCTGCGCTCTATGTCGGCCTTGGCTCTGGCCTTTTGCCGATACTGAGAGAGCAGGCCTCAAGCCTGTTCGACAATGTACCCGGCTATTTCAGCTGGCTCATGGAAAAAGCCCACAATCTAAGCGATATGGGGGGCCCCGACCTGACCCATGCACAGATCGCCGCCGACGATGTTAAGCAGCTCAGTATGTCGACATTAGCTAAACTGCTAAAAGTAACTGGCTCGGTGTTCGGAGTCCTAATCAACGGACTCTTCATTCTCTTTCTCACAGCCTATTTCGTCGTTGCTGCCAAAGACATCAATAATTCTCTTCTCAGTTGGCTACCGGCCCCTCAGCGTCAGCGTTGGGCGGGGCTAATCAAACCAATTGAAAACAGACTGGGAGGTTATGTGCGCGGCCAACTACTGGTCAGCCTGGTAGTAGGAAGCTTTATTGGTATTGGCCTGGCTCTAATCGGCAACAAAAAAGCTTTGATACTAGGTGTATTGGCCGGTTTACTGAACCTGGTTCCCTTTGTCGGTTCCATGATTACATCGGTATTTGCTGTCATTATCAGTTTTGTGCAAGCACCATGGATGGGCGCAGCAACAATCGTTTTGTTTGTTGTCGAACAATGGTGTGAAAGCAACTTCATTGTGCCAACTCTATTGGGCAAACAAGTTGAGCTACATCCACTGATAGTGATGCTCGCGGTCATCATCGGTGGCAGTCTCTTAGGTATCAGCGGAGCACTAATAGCAGTGCCAGTAGCAACCGTAACCATATTCTTGGCCGAAGAGTTTTATCAAAAGAAACTTGCTAGTTCAGAATCAACGGAGCCTAGCGCTGACAAGCTCACCTAACTTTTGATTGCCGACAAGATCGCTCACCGAAGCATCGGCCTGAGCCAGAGCCAGGGCTAAGTCTGCCAATATCTCCAGAACTATCATAGGTCCATGATATACAAGGGCTGTGTAGAGCTGCACAGCGGAAGCTCCAGCAGCCATAGCGGCAACAACATCAGCAGCGCAGGCAATCCCTCCACAGGCAATGATTTGCTGCTCTCTATCTTTGAGCCCATACAACTTTCTTACTTGCTCTAACATGCGGGCCTTAAGCGGATAGCCACTCAGACCACCCCGGCCAATTCTATCCAGGTTTTGCTTTGAGCTATTGAGACTTTCGCGGCTAACAGTGGTATTACCACAAACGAAGCCAGCAATAGGAATTTCAAGTTCCCGAACCGAAGCTAAAAGCATAGCTATAAATTCATCGCTGCTATCAGGAGAAAGCTTGAGAAACAAGGGGAAAGCCTGATGGTTGGCTGCATTTATTGCCTTGAGAATTTCCCTAAACTCAGAAATTTCAGACAGCGCACCATCATGGGTGTTGGGACAACTGGTATTAATAGTGACATAAGCTAAGTTGCTGTCTTGAAAGCACTTAAACGTAGCAAGCAAATCGGCCACAGCCAAATCACCGTGCAAGTTTGGCAAATTACTCTTAGCAATATTGAGAGCGACAGGCCCCAGTGACTGGCTGCGGCCCGTTGAAGCTAATCGCCCGGCAATAATTTCGGCACCGTCACCGTTTAAACCCATGCGATTAATAATGGCCTGGTCTTCCGGCAAACGGAATAAGCGCGGCTTGTCGTTACCCGATGATGGCTTGGCTGTGACCGACCCAATTTCAACATAGCCAAAACCAAATTGAGGCCAAAGGGAGACAAACTTGGCATTTTTGTCTAGACCAGCCGCCAGGCCAACAGGGTTAGCAAGAGCAACTCCCGCTAAAGTTGTTGCCAACCTTGGCAAGGCCGCTTGTACTTGAGAGCTAAAGACTATCTCTTTGCCAATGCCCAGCAGTGGGGCCGAAACCGGCAACAGATTGGCCACCAAGTCATGGGCTTCCTCTGCATCGAGGAGAAAGAGGCAAGGACGGATAGCATTGCGATAGAGCCAGGTTGCCAGCATTAATTAGCCATGGAAGATTAATTG
>CAJXZK010000286.1 GCA_913063055.1 uncultured bacterium | reverse complement strand
GGCAATATATTGAGTCAGAGTGCGTCAAGCGTCAGTTGACCAATGTTGAAGTGATCACCTGCGATATGAATGATTTTCAGTTTTATGAACAAGTAGATCGGGTGGTTTCAGTTGAGATGTTTGAGCACATGAAAAATTATCGTTTGCTCTTGCAGCGCATCTCTGGCTGGCTGAGCGATAGGGGCAAGCTCTTTGTTCACATCTTCAGCCACAAGGAACTCTGCTACCACTACGAAGATAAAGACGGTAGCGATTGGATGACGCGTAATTTCTTTTCTGGCGGCATAATGCCGTCTAACGATTTGCTCTTATATTTTCAACAAGACTTGAAAATTGAGCAGCACTACACTGTCAACGGCCAGCATTATGAAAAGACCGCTAATCATTGGTTGGCGAACATGGACCGGCATATGGCAGAGATAATGCCGATTTTAGTGACTACCTATGGGGCCGACCAAGCCACACGTTGGTGGGCTTTCTGGCGACTTTTCTTTATGTCTTGCGCTGAGCTTTGGGGCTATAGCAACGGTGAAGAATGGATGGTTTCCCATTACTTGTTCGCCAAGGCGTAAATTAGGGACAGATTTGTAATAGACTTAACTCTTATTTGAGGAGATTACTATGCAAGGTTCTCAACCCTTGGTTATGGATGCCCTGCGCGAATCAACTAAAGAACTGCATGCCGATACCGAAGGACATCAGTTTCAGAAGCAGTTGGGCTCTGGCACTGTAAGAAAAGACCTGTATGTCAAGTATCTTGGTCAGCTTTATTTGATGCATAAACATTTAGCTGATCTTCTACCTCATGCTGCTGCTAACGATGCTCGTATAGCCGCTGTGCTCGCTCCTTACCATAGTGACTTGAGCGCTGTGGTAGGTGACCTGGGATACTTTGATGCCAGCACCGACAGTGTTGTGCCTCTGACTGCTACAGCCGCCTTGCTTGACACCATGGACGAACTGGCTAAACACTCGCCGGTTTCGCTCTTAGGCCAGCTTTATGTCTTGGAAGGGTCAACCAATGGCGCTAAGTTCATGGCTAAGACTTTGAGAAAAGGCCTTAACCTGCCAGAGGAGAGAGGGGCTAAGTATTTTGACCGTTATGGCGATTTACAGCGGGAGAGGTGGACTAATTTTAAGGCCACTATGAATGCCCAGGGCTTTAGTCAAAGTGAGATTGACGCTCTAGTGGTCGAAGCTAAGCGCATGTTTCAGACCTTTTTTGAGATTGGCTGTGAGCTTGAAACTTGTTAGAAGTTAAAAATAGGTTTGGAAAGTAACGAATTGCGGTACTTTGACATGTAGTGCCAGGAGTATCTATGAGCGCCAGTGAACCTCTACAACCGTCCCAGTCTCCCCGTGAGCCCAACGCTGATGCCGTCAGTGAGCGTGACAATAAGCGTATTGGTCAGTTCGCAGCGTGTCTAGAATCCCTGGCCCATGTGCGCAAAGCCTCCGCTGATAAGGCTATTTCTATTCGAGAGACTGATAAGCAAAGTGTGCGCTTATTGCGCGGCTCAGTTCTAGTAGCCCTGATATTTCTATTCTTGCCTCTGGCTGGTTTGGCCAAGTACGCCATTCTTTGTCTGGCAGCGGCTGATTCGTTCTTCCTAATTGCTTTAGTCATATATATTGTCGGTCGCTTTGGCATTCTGCGAGTAATGAGCCCCCGCCATGCCCTGGTTTGTTGGCAGTTAATGGTTGGGACGAGTCTATTTTCAATGGCCCTGGCTATTAATGCTGTTTTCTTACTGCTCATAGTACTAGCTGGGCAGCATTTGATGGCTCGCTGAGCCACTTTGCCGCAGTCATCATTTAGCACCATTGATAGTGGCTTTTACCACTGTCTTCAAGATTTATAAGACCCTTGATCGGGCGCCTGATTGAAGTGCGACCATTAGGAGTGGTTAGCTTTATTTGAGCCTGGGCATATAAGCTGACGTGAGGCGTTAACTGTATTGAGTTAGGTTGCAAGACCTATTGCTGTAGATACAGGCTGGAAAAGGATGGTAATTATGCTGCGGAGATCTGGTCCGATCCCTAAAACACTTCAGAAGTTGCCGGCCGCGCCGGGATTGTCTGAAATCCACCACTATCTCTCGGTGGCGATGGAGCATAGAGGGCGGCAAGTTGAAATTACCTGGTCCACTCCTGATAGAGCTATTGATTTTACTCTCAATATTCACTGCCCCTGGCGCGGTGGCGACACTGAGTGGAAGCTCTTTGTCGGTAAGAACATGCGTATTGTCTGGGACTACAAGAGCTGTGATGTTTTACTCGTCTACAACCTGATCATTTCTTCTTGCGGCGAAGTTCATCAAAGTGTTCAAGCTGATGGTGTCCTGGCGGTGAATGAGTCATTTAGAGACTCCTCCAAACGGCGAGACACTTTGTTCATGCAGACAGCCAACACAATGGATGCTACTGATCCAAAGAGCAATCCATCGGTTGGTACGCAAGACAATGCCTGGTCACGTTCGACGCTACCGCCTACTGGTGATCTCTCGCTCGTTGAGATTTCACGATTATTGCAGTCGATTTTATTGGCTAAGATGACAGGTCGTCTTGATGTAGATCAAGGCAGTCTGCACAGCAAGATTTTCTTCGTTGATGGTGAACCGCTCCATGCCGATGTTGGCGGCATTCTTGGCGATGAGGGAATTCTTGATTTACTGACTTGGCGTGAAGGAAAATACAAGTTTGAGCCAAGGGTAAGGGTGTCTCAGCGCAATGTGGCGCAGCCAATCGAGAGCCTGGTAATTCTTGGTGTGCATTTAGTCGATAAAGTGACTTTCTTGCGCAACGTTGGCCTGCAGACTGACTCTGTATTGATTCGTAAGCATGAGAGTGTGGCTGGATATGACTTTGACAATTTAGCAGCCCATGATCCGACCGTGGCCGCTCATATGCTCAAAGCGCTCTATTCGGTGATTGACGATAAGACCTCAATCAAAGATTTGGTTGATAAAACCAGGCTCTCTCGCAGTCAGTGGGTGCCCTTAATTACTCTCTTGCTCAATGCCGATTTGATTACTTTCACCAATGATTACATTGGTGTCAAAGAAGAAAAACCAAGTATTGCGCCGAAGATAATTGATAAGTCGAAAATTCATAGTGTCATGATGAATTTGAGACGTCCTGAAACTGGCATGTTCACTTATGAGGCTTTCCTCTATTTCCTAGAGCAAGAGTACTTCCGAGGCTATCGCTCGGGTAGTCCACTCTCGGTTATGGTGATGGAGATGCGCGTCATTAGTGGTCCACCGAACTTTGAAAGACAGCCTCTTGATACTCCAGCTCTTGCTGAAGTCGTGCGACGTGTTAGTCGATTGAAACGACATATCGATTTGCTGGCCCATTATGACCAATACGATTACGCCATGCTCTTGCCTAATACCAAAACAACTGGTGCCAATACCTTTGCTCAAAGGGTAGCTAAGGCAATCTGGAGTGCATCGCTTGCTCCGGGTGTTGATAGCTCTAACTTATCCCTGGCTTTTGGTGTTGCATGCATTCCCGAAGATTGTCTCGATTTAGGAGTGCTCTTAGCTGCCGCTGAAGCAGCTAAAGCTGCAGCATTGCGGGCCGCTATGCCAATTGCTCTCTATCGCGATATCAAGTGATTTGATAACTACTGCGGAATTTGGGATGTAATCATAGTCAGTACATTGACCACCGCAAAAATGGCGATCAGTAATAGTATGCAACCGGAAATGGCGCAGGCCACTACCACCTTAGTGGCTTTGCCCAAATAGCGGGACACCTGGGGGTTTTGTAGCACGCCACCGAGCTTGTCTGACAATTCACTGTTGGCTAGAACATCATGAGGATAGAGAGCCTTGGCATCAGTATTTGGCTTCGGTGGCTCTATATTTGCTTGCTCAGCATTTTGCACATTGGTATTGGGCTCAGAATTAGGTTCCATTTTAAGCCTCGCATATAGTTTTTCTATTATAGGCTCACAAGCTTAAATTTACCGGACACTTTCCTTGCGCTAGGGATTTCCCGGCAAATATCTGGGCCGCCCCGGCCATGGCTTGGTCACTGGGGTCAAAGGTTGCGAGGGAAGTGCCTACTGATTGCGGCATTTTGAGAAAATCGTAGGGTGTGTCGACTGCTATATGAATCAAATTAATATCGTCATTTGTTTTTGCTATTTTTTCAGCAAGGGCTATTTGACCGCTATTGATAAAGGCACGAAAAGTGACGTAGAGAATAGTGCGCTTGCTTCTCTCTAAGCGAGCGCAAAGTTCGGCAATTTCTTCTTCACCGGCATTTAGGCTGTAGCGGTGTTCTTCTACTTCCATTTTCTCTTGGGCCAGAGCCTCAACTAAAGGCAGTCTGTAGCGGGGGTGTTGGGGAACCACTACTGCTAACGGCTGTCCGGCTAAATTTAATTGCTCACTGCTACCTTTCATCAGAGCCGCTGAGCTGGTACTAAATTTGGTGCTGGTGGCTGTGTCAGTGGCGATGGTGCGGGCAAAGTCTGCCAGAGCTGTTTGATTGGTTGGATCTAGGCAATCAGGCTTCTTATAAAAGAGTTTATCGAGCCGTGTTAAACATTGGTTCAGTCGCTCAGTTGAAATGCGTCCACTTTCAATTGCGTGGGCAATGGCTTGAACTGCCTCTTGCGACTGGCTAAAGGTACCACAAACCAAAATAAGATCTACACCAGCTTCTATAGCCATGACACAGGCCTCACCCAGGCCATAGGCTTTGGTGATGGCATGCATAGTCATGTCGTCTGATATGGCGAGGCCGTCAAATTTAAGTTTCTCTCGCAAAATTTCGCTCACCACCAGTGGTGAGAGTGTGGCCGGTCTTTGTTGCTTTTCTAGTTGAGGCAGCCAGATGTGCCCAATTAAAATTGATGACATGGCTTTGATATTTGCGGCAAAAGGTTCTAGATCATAAGCCTCAAGTTCATCCAGGCTCTTATCGACTATGGCTAGCTCAAGATGCGAGTCTTGGCTAGTGGAGCCGTGGCCGGGGAAGTGTTTGGGGCAAGCAACCAAAGCCGAGGCTTCTATGTGTTCTATTACCTGACGCCCCATGCTGCTTGTTAGAGCCGTTTCGCTACTGAACGCACGGGTTGCAATTACTGGGTTTAGAGGGTTGGTAAGTAAATCTAGGGTGGGGGCCAATAGTAGATTGAAGCCCAGGGTTTTCAGTTGGCGGCAGCTAATTGTAGTAATTTCTTTTGTGCAATTACTATCATTGACGGCCGCTAGAGCCATGGGGGACGGCAGAGGTGAAAGGACGTGATCAAAGCGTTGCACTGCCCCACCTTCTTGATCTACGGTCAGCACTGGAGAGTGCATGCAGGCGTCAACTATGTCTTTGGTGAGAGTGCAAAGTTGCTTGAGGTCTTGGGCATTTTCTTTAAAAAGAGTGATACCGCCAAGGATGCCGGTGCTCAATGCTTGTTTGTGTTCATCGTCTAATATGAGGCCAGGCAGCCGACCAATAACCAGTCTGCCTGCCAATTGTTTTGTAGTTAGATTTTTCAATTGAAGTTTAGGAGATTGGGGCAATCAAGCGATAAACGTCGACTGGTTTTTGTCTACCTTTGACGTTGAACTGACCAAGGAAATCGAATTTGAAGTTGTCTTTGGCTAGCTCGTAGGTTGCACCCTCGACGATGACATCGCCAGGACGATCATCGCCAATAAGTTTTTCCAGGCGAAAGACGAGATTGGCAGTATCACCTAAAAGGGCAGGATTAGAGGCATTCGAGCCCAGGTTTCCCGATGCCACAGGCCCAGTGGCTAGTGCCATGTCAAGCATAAGGGGGTGATTTTCAAAAGGCCAGATTTTCTTGTCAGCAGCCAGCTTGAGGGTAAGGATTTTTAATTTGAGAGCGGTGAAACAGGCCTGGCAGGCCGATAATCCGCCCCCGCTCTTAGCGTCGTTGCCTTGCCAGTAAGCCATGATGGCATCACCGGCAATTTTTTCTAGCTGGCCATAGTTTTTGTTGATCTCATCATTGAGATTGTCGAATACTTTCTGGGCTGCTTCCATAACCAACATTGGCTGATTGGCATGGTCTTCCATCAGCGAGGTGAAGCCTTTAATGTCACCAACAAGAATGGTGGCATTCATCATTTGTATGCGAAATTGGGTGCGGTCTTGGGAGTCATCATTGTCGTCATCCTGATTGGGATGATCGAATTCTGGTGGATTAACAAGCAGTTCGTATTGAGCGATTTTGACCCGGTCGCCCGAATGTAAGTGGTATTCCTTACCGGGTGTGAGGCGGCCACCGTTGAGCATGGTGCCATTGGTTGAGCCGGCGTCAATAATCGTCCAACCTTCGGTTTTGCAGCGAATCTCGGAATGTTGACCCGAAACTTCCGGGTAGGGAAGAACTAGCTTCTTAATGCCGCCAGAGGCTGGTTTGCGCCCAATTTGTAGAACCTCGCCTTCGGCAAGTTCGACAATGTAGGATTCCGGAGTATCCGGATTGACCGTAAGGGTGCCTGTCCTCATAGAATCACACCGATATATGTCTTCACTAGCAGAGGCATCGACGGCAAAAGTAGGACTCCCTTAAGTTTCCTGATAAGAATGACCTTTAAACGTCCAAAACGCTTAAGGTTCAAGCGCTGGCGGTTTTAGCTTTTGTTAGAGACTTTTTTAATTCTTCAACTCTGTCTAATTTTTCCCAAGGAAGGTTGAGGTCTGGTCGGCCGAAGTGGCCATAGGCAGCGACATTGCGATAGAAGCGGCCATTGTTGAGCTTGGGCAATTCGGTCAAGGCAAAGGTTTTGATAATCGCTGCCGGTCTGAGGTCAAAGGTGGTTTTCACTAGTTCAGTGATCTCATGGTCAGGCAAGGTACCGGTGCCGAATGTTGTGACATGGACCGATACTGGTCTGGCCACGCCGATAGCATAGGCAATTTGCACTTCACAGCGCTCGGCTAAACCTGAGGCAACAATATTTTTTGCCACGTGGCGGGCGGCGTAAGCAGCCGAACGGTCTACTTTGGTTGGATCTTTACCAGAAAAAGCACCACCACCGTGACGGGAGTAGCCGCCGTACGTATCGACAATAATTTTACGACCGGTAAGGCCAGCATCGCCGTGGGGGCCGCCGACGACAAAGCGACCAGATGGATTGATCAAATAGCGAGTCTGCTCATCGGGTTTGATCGATAGATC
>CAJXZK010000285.1 GCA_913063055.1 uncultured bacterium | reverse complement strand
TTGCTTCCATACTTCTGCTGTTTCGGCTCGGCTCAGGGGGCCAGTAACCACGTCAGCAAAGTCGTCATAATAGGCCGCCTCTGGTGCCTGTCTGATGGCCGCTAACAAGGCTGCTACCGATTCAGGCTTGCGATGCAGTTTTGCTAAGCACTGGGCCTTGCGGAACTGATTGTTGCTTGTGCCGGAGCGGTTAAAGGCATCTAGAGCTTTGCCATAATTGTTCTTGCGATAGTAGACCAGGCCGATGCGATCTAGGTCGGCGGGTGTCAGTGCGGCAGCTCTAGCATTGAGAGACATGAGTTTGTCTGCCACATCACTAGAGAAGCGCCCGTTAACGCTGCCTTTGAGGTAATCGCAAAAGTAGGCTAGAGCCTCGGTCTCGCCTGCACTTAAGGCCGTGGCGCCACTAGCGCCAGGGCTGGAATTGCCAGTTGAGTTTCCGGTAGAGCTACCGAAAGCGCCATCATTTGCAGCGCTAGAGTTGCTGCTGGCGCTAGAGCTGGAAGATGAAAGACCATTGTTGCCAGGGGACGAACTATTATTATTACTATTGCCCAGGGCCAGTTGCCCTAAATAGTAATTTGATGCAGTACCAAATTCGGTGGCGCCATATTTCTGCTTTAAAGTCAGCAGCAGTTCTTTTGCCTTCTGGTTATTCTCGCTGCTAGGCTCGCGCAAGAATGACTGGGCCATCTCATAGAGCGCTCGGGCTTGATCACCAGTATCGGCAGCGGGATCGCGCAATATTTTTTCAACAAAATCGCGAGTTTTTCGGTTATCACCCTGGCTAGTTAAAATTTCTGCAGCGTGCCAGAGCGAGTCGATGTGCAAGAGTGGCAGCCCTTGAGCCTGACTAAAGAGAGCAATGGCTTCATTTTGATCGGCACTGTTATTGCTCTTGGCCAGAAGCCGTGCCAGTGAGTAGGAGGCGACAAGGCGCTCAGTGTTGTTACTAGTAAAGTTTTGGCTTTCGAGAAAACGTCTTAAATTGGCTATCGATATATCTTTTGGATCGCTAGCTAAATTGGCTACCGCTGCTGCAAACTGTGGCGACGGTGCCTGCCAGAGGCGGCTGATTTCAGCTGGAATAGCTTGTGCTGTGGCACCTTTAGCTTTGACTGCTGGCGCGGCATTGCAGCTGAGCCATTGGCTCAAATTGGCCCCGAGGGCGATGGTGCCTGCCAGTAATCCTACATATACAAATCTAGTAGCGACAAATCTAGACCTGGCCTTTGCCTGGTTGCCTCTAATTTTTTTGCTCACCACTTATCAACTCACCACAATTTTAGAAATTTAGTCTAGAAATAAAATGCTAGCATGGCACAGTCGACCCTGCCTTTACTGGATTGATTGCGGTTTTGGGTGAGCTTTGATTTCGTACTTTGACAACGCTGCTACTTCTCATCCAAAGCCCGAAGAGGTTTATCAGGCTTGTGATTCTGCCCTTCGTGCCGGCGGCAACCCTGGCCGCGGCGCCCATAGCCTTTCGTTTGCGGCGGCAACTTTGCAGTATCAGAGCCGCTATGAAATCGCTCAGTATCTTGGCATTCAAGATAGCAGCCGCTTGATTTTTACCAGTGGTTGTACTGCTTCAATTAATTTAGTTCTCAATGGCATGGTTGGTGCCGGTCGACTCAAAGCTGGCGATACGGTTTTGACCAGTGCCTTTGAGCATAATGCTGTGATGCGACCGCTCCAGGCCCTGGCTGAAGCTCTACCATTAAACTTGGTGGTGGTGCCCTGGCAGAAGAGCGACAAAGCTGTGGCCGCAAGTGGAGCAGAGTGCAACCATATCGCCTCTATGGTTGATTTAGAACAGCTCAATGCCTTGCTGGAGGAGCACAAACCAGCTCTCTGTATCTTCACTAGAGCCAGTAATGTCACCGGGCAAATACTAGATTTAGACGCTGTTGCCACTGTGGTCAATCGCCATCAAGTACCTCTATTAATAGATGCGGCGCAAAGCGCTGGGGTTGTGCCCGAGCATTTAGAGCGAGAGCAGCCTGCTGTGTCGTTCTGGGTGGCCTCTGGTCACAAGAGTATGCTGGGACCACCAGGCATTGGCCTCCTTTATATAGCTGATGGTGAAGTCTTGAACCCGCCCCATCGAGGCGGCACTGGCTCACGCTCCGAAAGTTTTGTCATGCCCGAGGCTTTGCCAGACAGATTGGAGCCTGGTAGCCCAGCTGTTCACCTGGCCTGGGGCGTAGCAGCAGGGCTAAGGTTCTTGCAGGGGCTTCCATCTGGACTAGACACCATAAGGCTGCATGAAAAGGCTCTTTCGATGCGCTTCTTGCATGGCCTGGCCGTGATCAATCAGTATTCACTCAGTCATCAGGCTATCCATCCATCGCGGGGAAAAATCGAACTAATTGGTCGCCCCGGTTGGAATTTGAATTTGCCTGCCGAGGCTCAGCAGGATGTGCTAGATGGCTATTTGCCCGTGTTCTCCTTGCGTTTTGTTGGCATTGGTGACTCTCGTGTAATTGATAGATTGACACCAGATAGAGTGGCACAATACTTAGATGAAGATTTCGGCATGGCCACAAGACCAGGCTTGCATTGCGCACTGCTGGCTCATCAAACCCTTGGTACCGTTGAGCAAGGATTGTTGCGCGTCAGCTTTGGCCCCAGCAATACTGAAGACGAAGTTGATAGTTTGCTGGCGGCTTTAGAGTTGGCCTGGGATCTTGTGCATTAGATTAATCAGACAAGATATTAGGCTAGGGCTTGGCTTTGCCTGATGCTTTACTGGCGTCGTAATTTTTAACAGATTTTAGATAGGGCACGATTGATTCGTCATAATATTTGCCCCAATAGCTCCAGGGATATTTCTGAGGATCTTTGTATTGGCTAATCCAGGCTGCATAGGTTGTGGGGCTCTCGGCTTCCCAGTAGAGGGGGGTGGTGGCATAGTGTTCTTTCTGCGCCAGGGGAAGGTAAACCCTCCGGTAGAAATCGGCTGTTTTTCTGGTGGCTTCAAATTCAATTTTTGTGTTCTGTTCAATAAATTGATTTTTGGATAGTTTCCCTGTTAGAGAGGTCTCGTAGACGCGGTCAAAGGCAGGGCCATTGCTAATGTTATGACATTCGAAGACAAAGGCCGCTAATAACCGATCGGGCGCTAGCTCCTTGCCGTGCTCGTCTTTTTTTCGCAAGCGAATGCAGCCTAATCTAGCCGTAGTAGGGTAACTGTGATCGCTGTCGTACTCGAAGCCTTTGTCGCTTAATTCGTTGGAATTCCAGTAAATGCGTTGGTTGGCTGCTTCTCCGGCAAACTGACGAACTGCCCAAGGCCAAATCGGCCCGTTCTTAAACAAGATCTTGGCTAACTGTGGTCTGTCTTGCCGCATCTTCTGGAGCTGCTGTTCACCAAATTGAAGATCTTGAGCGCTCAGTGTTTTGCTTGCTTTGGGCGCCGTTGTGCTGTTCTGCCAGCCGCTTACAGCCGGCTCTGTTTTACCGCTAGGGTTGGCCCCAGCGGCAGCGGTAGAGGCAAGGCAGAGAATAACTACTAGAGTAAGTTTGGTCAATTCTGGGGGGTGCTCTGCGTTGGGCAAAATATTTCTTTCTCAATCGATTAGGATATACCCATGGGTCAACGATGGTTTCTGTTCGTGCGTCAATTTTCTCGACAAATCCTTCTAGCCTCGCTGTTATGTGCCCTGAGCACTGCACCTGCGGTGGCGCAAGAGAGTCAGCCAGACTCACCTTATGTTTGGCCGCAAATGATTATCTATAAAAGATCTGCTACCCCAGGTGTGACACGGTTCAGCAAGGTTGCCGACGATGGAAAGCAGAAATGGGGATTGGTTGATGCTGCTGGAAAAGAAGTGCTGCCTGCTAAGTACGACAAGATATCTCCCAACGGCGACGGAATCTTTCTAGTAGTCGCTGATGAGAACGATCCAAATACCTGCAAGTGTTGGTTTTTCAATGAGAAGACTGGCAAGCTCTCCGCGCGATCATTTAAGTATGATGAGCAGCTATTCGAAGCTAATGAGGGCTTGATTGGCTTTCGCAAGCAAGATACACCAGATTTTCGTGGCATTCACAGTCGGGGTTACTACAATTACCAGCATGAGGTCGTTATACCTGAGCAATATCAGGAGGGAAGCGAGTTTCGTGATGGCTTGGCTATGGTGTCTCCAGAAATTCGTGCCACGAATAAACCCTTCCGTTGGCAGTTCATTGATAAGAAAGGCAAGATTGTAGCGCCAGAAATTTTTCCTGTTTCGCTTTTCTACAATGGTCTAGCAATTGCCTCTCCGCTTGCTATACCGTCTGCCGTTGCCAATTCTAATGACTCTGATGGACCGGCGAATTCTCAGGTTGTGTCTGCGCTGCCTCAACGTAAATATGGTTTAGTCAATCGCCAGTTTCAGTTTGTTGTGAAGCCTGTGTACACAAGTTTGCAGCGCGTGGCCAAGAACGTCTTCGCTGCTCGCTTGAGTGAGCTGGATGACTATATTGCTATAGAGGAAACGGGTAGAAAACTCTTTGACTTTTCGCCTGGTATTACTCAATTCCGTCTATTTGATGAGAACTCAGATGATTTGATTGTTGCTGGTCTAGCTGTAGCAAAGAAGGACCCGTCTAGTCCGCAATTACACCTGGATGTTGTCTTTGACTTGAGCGGCAAGATGATTGTGCCACCAAAATATAAAGTGGGCACAATTGAGAATGGAAAGATTCAATTGTACGAGAACACTTATTTTCACGATCGTGCCTATGGTGTGATGAATCTCAAGGGTGAATGGATCGAGCCGATGGCTTATCCATCGCGGCGTTTTGATAGTGCTATATGGAAGAGCTGCAAGAGTACTTATCAACGCTTAGATCAATTCGCCTATTTCTTGCAGGATTATGATCTAATTGGTATGCCGCGCTCTGCTGTTGAGAAGTTGCTAGGTGCTGGTTCCAGCTCTAGTCTTGGAAATCAAGTCTGTTTTCCGTTGAACATGCAAATCGGTTGCGGAAATTCTCGCACCGGTATTGTAATCGACTACTATGACGGGCGAGTGAAGCGTTGGCGAATTTATCAGGGTATGGAACACACAGCCGATACATGGTTCACCGACAACATGATTTTTAGGCCAAACGTTGAGCCGACAAATGATTTTGTGCAAAAGACGATGTATGGCAAGCTTTGACTTCTTTTGTGAAGTCCGCCGCCAGGCAGGCTAGTGCTATGTTTGGCTTTTCAGCTCAGGTCTTGGCTCACCCATTGCGGATTTCTGATGCCAATTCCTCTAATGCGATAGCTTTCGATCGTGCCGTCTTGAGCGAATTTCATGTCTATGTGAAAGAGTTGTTTCTCTCGCTGAAAAGTTACGTAAGTGTCAAAAACGTAGAAGGTTGTTTTGCCAACACCGCGGAGGTGAGGTTCTCCGAAGATTTTCTTGGCAGATTCGAGCGATAGCTTTTGCCAGCCTGGTCCTTCTTTGTAAAAACTGACTCTATCTGTGAACTCCACTAAACTTCGAAGATTTGTCTGTTCTTCTGGTTTTGGTGAGTGCTTAAAGTCAAGGGAAAGTAAGTCGGCTGAGCCCTCTATGGGCCCGTATATGATAACGAATTGTGCTGATGGGTAATTTACTTTGTCTCGATTTTCTACGTCGACCATGCCCAATAGATAGCCTGGTGTAAGCTGGTCAGAGGCTTCGGCAATAGCTTCCTCATCAAAGTAGACGGTTCTCTCTTCTTTTGTTGTAATTGTCTGTTGCGCTTGCGGCTTGTCAAAGGCTAGGCAAGGTATTTGAGCTAACCCCAGCAGTGTTATGACAGTCATAATTATTTTGTATGCCATGCTTATCTCATTCACTGGTCGCGGCCTGCTGGGGCGGCGCTCGGGCTACTCGGATTCGAATCAGCTTTCTTCTCTTTCAATAGATATTTGATGATTGCCACTAGGGCCAAGCAATAAAGCAAAGTCATGATTGATACCAATAGCAGTGGCTTCACCCAGGTCATGTTAGTGGTAAGCAATATGCCGTAGGCTGTCATCACAAGCCAGTATGATGCCAGTATGCGGCGCAGCTGAACGGTTAATTCGCCAAGGGTGCTCAGGCTCTTGTCCCAGGTGGCAAAGACTAAATAAAATGCCGGAACAATAGTGCAGAGGTCGTAAATAAATAGATGGGGTACTACTAAAGGCAGAGCCAGACAGCCAATTACAAGAGATAAATTGGCTTTTGTGGTTTTGCTTTTTATGGCAGAACTTGAATGTGAGAGCATGGTTACCACTCCTAGCCCCAGCGCTAAAAGCAAGAAAGCTAGGCCGTAAACAATTGGTTTGAGCATAGCGTGCTGCGCCACTGGTTGGCTGAGCAAAACCGCTCTGGGTAAGCTTGTTGCCAGGTGTATTGCCACACCATTGGCAGGATCGGAAAATATTTTGTCGGAGAGCTTGAGGCAATTGAGCCAGGCTTGAAATATTTCTGGTCCAAAGACAATAGCGTTTGACTGGGCTAAAACCATTACCCCAATACACATGCCAACCAAGGCCATAACTCGCTTTTGAGCCAGTTCACTGACAATGAGAAAGACAGCTAGAAAAAGCATCTGTGGCTTAAGAAAGAGCAGCGAAAAGATTAGTCCCGCCAGCAGTGGGCTAGAGCCTAAGAAGTAAAAACCAGCTGCTAGCGGCAGCAGGCCAAATACTAAACCGACTTGGCCAATCCAGATAGTGAAGCAGACAGGTAGAAAAGACAGAGTGGCAGCGGCTGTCAGGGCCAGATAGAGTTTGCTAAATTTTACTGCTGGGGCATTCTCCGCTTCTCTCGCCATATTCTTAGCGCTGCCGATAAGAATTAAACAGGTAGAGGCGAAAATAGCTGCCAGTGAGGTTATCTGCCAGGCTAGTAAAGAAAACTCAATTTTTAAGGCACTAAACGGCGCAAAAACTAAGGCGCTCATTGGCATATACATATATTCTGAAACTGAGGCGGCGGGCATCATCGGCAGCAACTGGTGTGAGAGCTGATCGAAAGGTGCGCCATGAAAAGCCGTGGCATCGGCGGCCGGATAAAGTATCGCCCATTTGCCGTGAGCGGCTATCCATCCGGCTGTATGGAAGGTCATCAAATAATCAGAAATAGCAATCGCGGCCGGTAATTTAAAATCGATGAAGTACATAATGGTCAGTGTCACCACCGCCCAAAATATAATTGC
>CAJXZK010000284.1 GCA_913063055.1 uncultured bacterium | reverse complement strand
TAATGATACGGCGACCACCGAGATCTACACCTCTCTATTCGTCGGCAGCGTCAGATGTGTATAAGAGACAGCACCACCACAGCCTCTGGCACGCGATTTGATGGTCAGCCCCGTGCGCACAATTAAGTCAAATGTCTCCATGGATGAGGCTGGCCGAATGATGCTGCGGTACGGCTTGGACGGCCTTTTGGTGGCTGAAGGCGAGGACCTGGTGGGTGTGGTTTCGCGCCGCGACATAGATCAATCTAGTCATCATAAACTTGGTCATGCAAAAGTTTCTGGATTTATGAGCAAGCCGGTGATTTGTGTCTCTCAAGACACTCCCTTGAGCAAGATTCAAGAACTTATGGTGGCCGAAGACATTGGCCGCTTGCCAGTTTTGGATGAGAACAAGAAGCTAGTTGGTCTTGTCTCCCGGCGCGATGTACTTAATAGTTTGTTTGGTGCCCAATATGCCCGACAGGAAAACGCTGCAGCCCAGCGCCGCTCCTCTGGTGACCCTCATGCGGATGCGTTCTCTAAGGCCGGGCGCCCTAACAAAAATTTGAGCGATAAGCTCGCCCATGTCGATAGTGACACTGCCTGGCTTTGTCGAACGATCGGACAAACGGCTCAAGAGTTGGGCATGTCGGCCTATGCAGTCGGTGGCTTTGTGCGAGATCTCTTGCTCGATGTTCCTAATTTTGATCTCGACTATGTCATCGAAGGCTCTGCCCAGAAGCTTGCCGAGCGACTGCTAGAGCTTTATCCGAACCGGCTAACTCTGGCAGCGACGCATGATCGTTTTCAAACCGCCACACTGGTTTATCGCTCCGAAAGCGCTGCGGTGGCAGATGCTGGCACTATAGATGACATAAGTGTGGCCGACATCAGTGCAGTTGACATCGGCAGTCAGCAACAGGTCGAACGGGAAGTTGATTTATCTACAGCTCGCACTGAGTTTTATGAATTTCCTGCTGCCCTGCCTGAGGTGGAAGCCTCGAAGCTGGAGCAAGATTTGCTCCGGCGCGACTTCACTATCAATGCCCTGGCTGTATGTGTAAACCCTGAGCGCTTTGGTGATTTGACCGATCACTTTAACGGCTTGCAAGATCTCGAGCGCAAGATCGTGCGCATTCTTCACCCCTTTAGTTTTATCGAAGATCCAACCCGTATGGTTCGCGCTGCCCGCTTTGCCGGTCGTCTTGGTTTCCATCTCGATGCCAAAACTAAAGAACAAGCTCGGCGTGCTAGTCAAATGGGAATATTTGATGACCTCGGTGGCGTGCGCATAAAAGCTGAATTGAAGATGATTCTAGAATCTCCGCAGCGCTTGCGTGCCCTCAATCTTTTAGCTGAGCAGAGTGGCAATCTTTGTTATCTTGATTCGCACTTAGAATATGGCGACGGCGTGCGCAAGACCATTAGACGGGCTGAGCGTTTGCTCGGTCGTTATAGTGTTGATGAACCCTGGGTTGTTTATTTGGGAGCATTGCTCTCTGAATTGCCACCAGCGAGAGTGCCCGGTGTGCTTGAGCGTTTAATGCTCACCAATCATCAAAAAGAAGTGATCGAAAGTGGTCTTGAATTACATCGCTTTATGCCTTCTAGTATCGGCGAGATGAAACGTTCCGAGCTTTATGAAATGCTACACGGACGGGCTCGTGAAGCTCTTGCTATTGCCGCTGCCGCTGGGCAGGTTGGCACTGATTTTCGCCGTTCGATAAAGCTCTATTTGGAAGAGTTAGCTGATACTAAACTCGATATCACTGGTGCTGATTTAATCGCTAGTGGTTTTAAGCCGGGTCCAAAAATAGGCGAGGCCTTGAAGCACGTTTTGGCTGAACGCCTAGATGGCCAAGTGCGCGGCCGCGAGCAAGAATTGCAAGAAGCCCTTAGCTATTTTAAGTAAGCATAATATACACTACAGCGTCTGCGTGTTTCTAAAAATGAGAAGTCAGTGCACTACGATTCAAAAATTATAGAAGCAAATGGCATCTCCATTAATGTGCAGGTGGCTGGAGAAGGGCCACCTGTGCTTTTTCTTCACGGCTTCCCCGATTCATTGCATCTCTGGGATGCCGTCTTGCCGCACTTTGTCGCTGCTGGTTACAAGGTCATTGCCTATGATCAAAGAGGTTTTGGTCAAACCGACGCGCCGGAAGGTGAAAACGCATACAAAGTAGATGCCATTATTGATGATGCCATCGGTGTCTTGGCGTCGCTGAAAATTTCCGAGAAAGTCATTGTTGTTGGTCATGATTGGGGCTCGGCCATTGCCTGGCTGTTTGCTATTCGCCATCCTGAACTAGTGGAGCGTTTGGTAGCAATTTCTGTTGGTCATCCTACTTCTTATCGACATTCTGGCTGGGCTCAAAAAGTTAAAGGCTGGTACATCTGGATGTTTCTTTGTCGCGGCCTGGGCGAGTTTCTTGTGAGCAGAGATAATTTTCGATCCTTTCGCTCTTTGCCCTGCGCTAAAGAAGATAGTCAACGCCGCGTGCGTGATCTCAGTCGCCCAGGCCGTTTGACTGCTGGTCTTAACTGGTACCGAGCTAACGCTAGTGATTTGTTTCTAGCGAAAATTGCTAACTGTACTGTGCCTACTCTGGGTATTTACGGCCCAGATATTGCCCTGACCGCTGAGCAGATGATCAACAGTGAAAAGTATGTTGACGGCCCCTGGCGCTATGTCGAGATGACTGGCTGCACACATTGGATACCACTGGATAAGCCAAAAGAACTGGCCGAAATTATTATTGATTGGTTGCGCGGTGTTTAGTTGTGATACAGAATCCACAAGACCAGTGGTAGTCTGTACAATCTATACGCTCTATGCACTGTGTCCGCTCTGATTGCAAGCAGCTTGTGCTAATACATTAGTCAGTACATCAGTCAATGCATTTCCAAAACTGTCATATTTTCTTCAAAAAAAATGACACTTTAGGAAATCAATTTTGATAGCTCTGTTAGCCGTTTTTGCGCTAATTAATTCAACCACGATCGCTTCTGCAGTTGCGCTGCGGTCGGCACAATCATTTGCACAGCATTGGGAACTGCTTTGATGTGCATTGGTGTCATGCCGCAAGCATCGCCGTCGATCATTGCCAGCCCCTGATTTTGCTTGCTGCGGCCGTCTGTCTGCCCGGTCAGTGCATATTTGATTTTGTGATAACCTTGCTCTAAAAACGACAGTGGTCTTCGACGTGGTACCACTTCAATATCAACTTCTTTGACTTTCTTGATGTAATAAGGGGCTGTGTTCCCTGTAATGTTTGGGCTCAAGCCCGTGGCGAAATGAAAGCCATATTTTAAATAATCGCCGAATTCTTTTGGTGCCAAAACACAGAGATCTAGCAGGCCGTCGTGCATTGAAGCTGATTCGGAGAGCATGCCAACGCCTAGGTCGGCAATGTTGGTAATGAAGATACCCGAGGCTGTTACGCGAAACTCTTCACCATCGGCGGTGACTTTAAAAATTACGGGTGCTTGAGCCAGAGTCTGCACCATTGATCCGGCGTAGGCTAACATCTTCCAGTTTTCTTTGTCGGCCTTGCCTGGTGTGACGATGGCGTCTGACAGGGGGCCGACTCCAGCAGCAGCAGCAAAATAGTTACCGTTCATGATGCCGAGGTCTATTTTCATAGCTTCGCCGTTCAAAATTACGTCGAGGGCAATGTCCACAGGGTCTGATAGTAAGTTTTCTTCGAATATTTTGAGATTGCGAGCCAGTAGGTTGCCGGTGCCTAGAGGTACTATCCCCAATTTTGTCTCAAGCCCCTGACTTGCTAAGGCATGAATGACCATGCGTACAGTGCCGTCACCACCGGCGGCGACTATGATGTCGAAGTCTCGATTAAGGCCTTCTAATAAGTTGTCATGGGTCGTGCTTGCAGTGGTGGAAACCGTAGTTACTTCGTAACCACCTTCGGTGCAAAGGCGATGAACGCATGCACCTAACCACATCTCTGGGCCAGCGGCGGAGCCAGCAGTGGGGTTGTATATCAATAGAGCGGCGGGCATATTTCAGAGCCTTTACTGGTTACTTTCTTTCATAGTTTCTTACATTCGTTACCTATTGAGCAATCTTGCTTGCGATAGAAGTCAATAGCAAGTAAAATCATCGCTCTCGTTGGTTGTGCGGCAGATAACTATTGTTCTCATTGACCGCTCGTATCTCTCTCGTGGTAGGCTTCTATATCTTTCTTATCGCTACCTAATCTGAAAGTAATGTGATACCGTTCTCAATGGCACGGTTGACAATTAAATGGATTTCAGTATTGTATTCCATTCAACGTTAATTCCATTCTATGGTCATTCCACTCCATAAGTAGTTCTTCGACGGTAATTCGACACAGCGGCAATTTCCTCTTCGCAAGACATTGGGTCTTCCGATTAGAAAGGCAGGAATCTAGTGAAATTTCTCGATAAATCGGTAGCTGCTTTAGTTTCAGCAGCAGCCTTATCTATGTCGCTTTCGCTTTTTGCAACTACACCTGATTGCGGTCAGGCCGCTTTTGCAAAGGGCCATCATGAAAGTAAGCATGAAAATATTTCTGAAGAGCTTATGCATGGCAAGACTTACACAGTCGCCCGTGTATCAATAAAAGCTTCACCCGATAAAGTCTGGCAAATTCTTTCCGATTACGACAATGCACCAAAAGTTTTTCCGCAGTTGAAGAAAAGCAAATTGATGCAAGACCATGGTTCCAGCAAAATCGTTAAGCACGTCTTAGCTCCTTCTGGCTTGCCTGGTACTTATGAGTACATTGTTGAAGTTAAAGAATCAGCCCCACACTCGTTGGAATGGCACCGAGTTTCTGGTGCCTTCAAGCAAGTTGATGGATATTGGAAGTTGGAGCCACTAGATGGTGGCCACACAACTCTGGTTACCTATGCTAGCTATGTTGATGGCGGATTCTTGATGCCTCAACCTTTAGTGCGTCGTCAGTGCCGCATTGATATGCCGGAAGTGATGACTACTCTGAAGGCTCAAGCCGAGGTTCATTCTGGTGTTCAAATCGCCGGACGGCCACAGGCTCACGGTCAATAGCACTTTCAAAGCTAATTTTAACGGGCGCTTCAGTTGCTGAAGTGCCCGTTTTTTAGTGCTCAAGGTAGAAATTTTAGAAATGGAAGACAGTTAGAAATGGCAGACAGTTAGTCCCACCAGAAAGACCAAAGGCCGCTGTTGAGAAGTTCGTAGGCGTATGGTGCCAGTTCTCCTTCGGCCTGTTCCACTCGGTCGCTGCAATAGCCGTAGTGCTCGCGGGCGGCCTTTAGAGCTTGTTCTTTCGTCATTGGTGGCTCTTCTACAAAACATTCAATTACGCTAGGCTCAATTGCCATTAAGCTAGCTCCGTAGATTTCACTCCAGCGCTTGAGCATGGCGCAGTGTTCGGGTGATATTGGACAGTTGCCTTGACCACCAAAGCGCAGCAGAATTGGAATCTCGTAAGATTTGGCTGTGGGCAAAAGGCCGATATAGACGCTCTCACCAAGGGTCATTTTGTGGTGATCTTGGTCCCAATTGTTGATGGCAAGGGGTAAATCTTGCAGCTCAAAGAGATCAGGTTCTGCCACTAGACCGACTTTGATAGCCGAGGGCCATTCGCCCGTTGGGCAAACAAAGCGCTCTAGTCTTTCAGCCAGCCAGTTTTGGCAATCAATATTGTTTGCTTGGGCAAGCAAAGCTTGGGTGGAAGCCGGAGGCTCGTCGCTTAGATCGCCAAGGTGCTCCATTAGCAGTTCAAAAGATTGATCGGTGCCAAGAATAACGGGGGTGAGTAAGAGAGTGTTGTCATCGGGGGAGGCTTTGGCAGCCTTTGAGCAGGTCTCGCGCAGACGATGCCAGTAGTCTACTGCTTTACTACCGCTGGTTTGGAAGGTGAACATCGTCTGGCCGTCAGCCAGCGCGATTTCTAGAAGTGACTGGTGGTCTACATCTTCTTCTTGTAATAGGGTTCTAACTTGGGCAAGCATATGGTTAAGTTTGTGAGGAGGAGTTCAGTTTAGCGTTTCCGAATTATCGCACTTTGCTGATAGAATGACCTTCTTCTGATGAGGAGAGGTACCGAAGCGGTCATAACGGCGCCGCCTCGAAAGCGGATGGGCGCAAGCCACGTGGGTTCAAATCCCACCCTCTCCGCCATTTTTGAGAACTGAATAGTATTGTACCGTTGAACAGTGGCAATCTGTTGAATTAAAACGACATATGCGTCGAATTGGGGCACCATTTACGACACCACTATAGATATTGATTGATGCCCTGATTTTATCTGATGTCATCTGTTGTAGCGGTCTGCGTTTTGGCCGCCCGATTTGTCTAGTAGCTCAGAAGCCAGCTTTTTATCTGCTTTAGCTAGCTCGATTTTGCCTAGCTTCTCGTATATTTTTGCTCGCTGGAAGAGATAGGGAATTCTCTCCAGAAGTCCAATGGTTGGCATCAACTTGGTCAAGCTCACTGCGGCTTTTTCCAGTTGACCGTTGCGCTCCAGTACTCGTGCTTGGTCTTTGTATCCGGGAAAGCAGCCCAGGGCAATACCGCGGTTGTAATCGGCCAATGCTAGCGCGTCTTTGCCCTGGCTATCATAGATACGACCTCTGGCGATTAGTGGCCATCCTATCTTCGGCTGCAGTTTTGCAGCGGTGGTTAAGTCGGCCATTGCTAGGTCTGGCTTGTTTAATATTAAGTAGGCCTCTGCTCGTTTGGCATAGAAGCTTGCAGTTTTAGGGCTGGCAGCGATTGCCTTTGTGGCAAGGCTAACTACAGTTTCGAAGTTGTCGTTTTGAGTTTGGCTTTCCATCTGCCTTTTCAGTGATGCCATATGAGGCGGGCAGTACCAGAACTCACTCTCGTCCGCCGCATGGAGGCCCAATGGGGTGTTAATACTAAGCAAGAGAGAGAGCATAAGGGGAATCGACCAGCGGGATTGGCCGGAAAATGTTCGACTAGCGCTCTCTAAAACTTTCATTGAAATCTTCGACTGAGTGGGCTATACAGCCATCCTACCCGAAATGCTGGGGGTAAGTACGTATTTTCCCGATTGCTTGACTACCTGGTGGAACGTATTGTGGTCATCTATAGATGACTAAGTTGAGGCGCTAATGCAAGGCCAGCCTTTTGAATCAAACAGGGAGTCAAATCTGTCTCTTATACACATCTCCGAGCCCACGAGACCGTACTAGATCTCGTATGCCGTCTTCTGC
>CAJXZK010000283.1 GCA_913063055.1 uncultured bacterium | reverse complement strand
CCCCATAGAACTAGCCACCGTCTGGTTAGCCAGCTCGGCATTGACGCTCATGGCCCTGGTTCTTCCGCCCATGAGCCTGATTGGAGCGTTATTTACGCCATTTTGTTATTTCTTAGCGCAAATCATTGGCTCGCGCATGATGGGCCAGACCTGGGCTTACATCAATAAAATTGATTCAGTCAAAACTAATTAGCGCTGCACCACGGTTTTCAATCGGCCTTCGTTGGTGAAATAGAGCTTCTGTCCGGCAGCTATTTGCGTCGGAGCCTGCACTGTTTTACTGGTCATATAAGGATAGCCCGAAGGGGTAACGGTTGGAGTGTGGCTCAGTTGCTTAATGTAAATGCCTATCCATTTAGCAAAGTTCGTAAACTGGGTTCCGCCCTCATTGGCTAATTTGCCGACTTGTTTTGAGGCGATATGGGCATAGTCGAAAGCTTCATCGACAGTCTCAGGCACTTTCACAGTGATGTTGTTGCCGCTGCGGCTGATGGCATAAGCAGAGGTCGGTGCTTTAACAGAAGACTTAACAGCCGGAGTAGCAACATTATTGGTTGCTGGCGTAAGGCTGATATTAGCGGTGCCGATACCGGGAATGGAAAGCGCTAACTTGCGACCAGAGTTATCAACCTCTTGAATTTTGCTGGCGGCCTTAGCCTTGACCAAGGCTTTCTTAGTGCTATTGGTCTTAGCAGTGGCATTAAGTGTTTCTGGCGACATGGCCTGACTGGCGGGCAAAGACACCCCAAGCAGAGCTGCCGACAGAAAAACGCAAGCTTTATTAATTCTCATAAACCCTCAGCTCTAGCGATCTCTAAGAAGAACAGATAATCGTCGTCGCCAGCCCAAGATTATGTCACAAAGCGGGTTTGACGAAACAGGCTTTGCATAATTTCTTGATAACCTGAACTCAGAGCCCAGGTTGGGGACACTAAAGCCACTTGACTACATGCGATTATCCGGTATAGTCGCAGATGACAGGGTAGGTTCTGGGCATAAAGGAAAATACCCATGTGATACGATCGAATGGTTCGTATCTTATTTCGCCGATAGAAAAGACTAGACAGTAACGATGGAAGATTCGCAAAGTAGCAGCAGCAGCAGCAACAATAATGGCACCGTCAAAGAGTCCGAAGACCCTCTTCCGGGACCTTTAAAACGTTTGCTCAGCGGGCTTGTATTCGGTAAAAAAGGAGACGGACAGCGCAGCTAGCGGTGTCTGAATTTATTTTGTACCAAATTGCCTGGATACCAGTTTTAATTCTCTTCAACGCTTTCTTCGTAGCGGCTGAAATGGCTCTTGTTCGTGTGCGGCGCACACGCATAGACCAGCTAGCCGAACGAGACAATCTCTTTGCCAAGAAAGTGCAAATCTATTTGCAAGACCCTGAACGCTTTATATCAGCCTGTCAGCTTGGTATTACAATCGCCACCCTGCTCCTTGGTGCTGCTGGCGAAAGTGCTCTGGCCGAGAACATATCAGAATGGACGCGACATCTGGGTATGCAAGCGAGCTTGCCAGAGTCGTCTCTAAAAACTTTAGGGCTGCTCTCCTTTGCTTTCGCCTTCACTTTGACAGCCTATATTCAAACTGTTGGCGGCGAACTGCTACCAAAAATGCTTACCTATAGCCGGGCCGAAACAGTAATACTCTTTACTGTTTATCCTATGCACTTCTGGTGCGTAATCACCTCGCCATTCTTGGTGATACTGCAGAAGACCACTGAGGTGGTCGTGAAGCTGCTCAAGATCAAAGACCCACCTTCTATACACTCAGTGCACTCTGAAGAAGAGCTGAAGATGTTAGTAACAGCCTCTCATGATGAGGGTGTCTTAGAGCCAGACGAAGAAGAAATGCTGCATAGCGTCTTCGACTTCTCTGACACTGTGGCATCTGAAGTAATGACTCCAAGAATAGATTTAGTTTGTGTTTCAGCTACGGCTACTATTCGTGAGTTTGTCCAGGAAGCACTGAAGTGGGGCCACTCAAGAATTCCAGTCTTTGAAGAAGACATGGATAACATCTTTGGCATGGTGCACATCCGAGACGGCCTTAGAGCTATGGTGGAACATAAGGAAAATTCACATGTTCGTGAATTTACTCGCAATATTTTGATTGTGCCCGAGAACAAAAATCTCAAAGACTTGCTCACCGAATTCAAACTGACCAAAACCCACATGGCAGTGGTTATGGATGAGTATGGTGGCACCCAGGGTATCGTCACCTTAGAAGATTTGCTAGAAGAACTAGTCGGTGACATCGCCGACGAACACGAAGTCGTAGAAGAATTCATTCACGAAGAGGCTGATGGCACCTATGTATTAGACGCCAAACTAACCCTTGAAGAAGCAAACGAAAAACTAGATCTGGAAATCGAAGACGAAGAATTCAACACTATTGGCGGGCACGTCTTTGGTTCATTGGGCCGCGAACCAGTTCCCGGGGATGAAATCGAATCAGAGACTTTTGTGCTTCGCGTTCTAGAATCAGACCGCCATCGCATTATCAAGCTTCGTCTTATTCGCAAAGAAACAAAAGAGCCAAAAGACGCGAAGGCTGATAGCCGCGATCAGCAATCATCAACACACAGTAGCCTTAAAAATGGCAATGGCAAGAAGACTACCGAACAAGGTATGCCTTCGGTAAATAGCTAAGATAAATAACCAAAAAAATTCAAAACGGAAATATCTAATTGTCCTCATCAACCAGAGATCTACTTTTAAAGAAAGCTTCAAAAGTAAGAGCAAAAAAACGTCTGGGCCAAAACTTCTTAATTGAGCCCTCGGTTTTAAGCAAAATTGTCGAGAGCCTCAACCTCAAGAGCGATGATCTTGTCATTGAAATCGGTCCAGGACTGGGCTTTTTGACTCAAGAGCTACTAAAGACCGGGGCCAGGGTGTTCGCCATCGAGCTAGACCGCGAAATGGTTGAACAACTGCAAGAAATTAAGCAACCAAATCTCACTGTCATTCATGCCGATTTCTTAGACTTTGACATTAGTTCAATTGCACCAGCAGCAGTGGCAGCAGGGGCAAAGATAAAAATAGTAGGCAACGTTCCCTATCAAATCACTACCCCTATTATCACCCATGTATTTGGTGAAATAGGCGAACCTAAGCCCTGGCTCTCTTCTGTTGAAAGCCTGACCATGACCATACAAAGAGAAGTGGCACTGCGCCTTTCAGCCATGCCAGGCAGCAAGACATACGGCCAACTGACATTGCTCGGCAACTACTACAGCGTTTGCAAAATGATCATGTCGGTAGGCAAAGAATTGTTTGTGCCTCAACCCGATGTGGAATCGGCTGTGGTGCAAATGACTAGACTATTGAAGCCTAGTGTAAAAGTAAACGACGCTCTCTTTCTGCGCAAGGTAATTGCCGGTGGTTTTAGAGAACGCCGAAAGATGCTGCGCAACAATCTTGCCTTCACTCAACTCAGCCAAGAAACCCTAGCAGAAATATTTGAAGAGCTGGCTGTGGCACCTTCAGCGCGGGCCGAAAACCTTCCACTAACGACCTTTGCCCTCTTATCCGACGCCATTCAAGCCAGGCGGCAGAAGGAAGACCGAGAAGCAGCAGTCTAACCCTGAGAGCACAAGCAATAGCCCATGAACAAAACCTCAATTGAAGTAACAGCGCCAGCCAAGCTCAATCTTACTTTTGAGGTGCTCGGCCTACTTGATGACGGCTATCACGAAGTGAGATCACTTATGACCGCCATAGACTTAAGTGACACACTGACATTTACTTTTGCACCAAGCAGCGAGCCTTCCATCAATATTTCTATCGCCAACAATCTTGGTGCCATTCAAAAAGATAGTTTTCCTCTCGGTAGTGACAACCTTATTGCCAAGGCAATTCGGCTTTACCTCTCGGCTATTGAAAAACCAGTTAGCTTAAAAGTCGACGTTTCAATCGTCAAAAAAATACCAATTGGTGCCGGCATGGCCGGTGGCTCAGCCAATGCCGCCGCGACACTTCTGGCCATGAATCAGTATTTCAAAAGCTTATCTCTGAGCCAATTACTCGACCTTGCTGCTAAGTTAGGAGCAGACGTACCCTTTTGTTTATCTGGTGGTCTTAGAGTCGGCACTGGACGCGGCGATAAGCTAAGCGACAAGTTGAACAGCCAAAATTCAATCGCCTTAGTGATAGCCAAGCCGCGCAACCTTTCGATCTCTACCCCCTGGGTATACGGGGCCTACGATGAATACCCCGAAATCTTTCATCTAGCAGAAAAGCTGCGCGATCGCTACATGAGCGAATCCTTGCCTTGTGATTTTGCCAGCCAAGCTCTGGCCCAGGGCAATCTTTCCGAAGCCCTGAAGGCCTTTGGCAACGATTTTGAACAAGTGGTGTTTCCCCACTATCAAGAGCTGAAAGACATCAAACAAACATTCATCAAACTAGGCGCCATGGGATGTCACATGACTGGCAGCGGCCCAACCATTTTTGCCGTAACAGCTAACAGAGAAGCAGCCGAGCAGCTCAAAACCGATTTTTATGAAAACTACTGCCAGGTCAATGAGATTGCCTGCGCCACAAAATACGACCCAATAGATCTCTGGGTGGCTAGCACCATCGAAAGTGGTGCCCAAGTTTTGGAGGTTACCTGTGAGGGCTAAAGCCAAAGTCAAAGGACCCGAGAAAGTAACTTTGGTGCCCAAGGCCAAAGCCCAGCGCATGATGGATATTCTCTGCCACACCTACCCTGAAGCAGAGTGCGAACTAAATTACGAATCAGATTTTCAGCTGCTAATTGCCGTTGTGCTCTCAGCGCAGAGCACCGATGTCACCATCAATAAAGTCTGTGCCGAACTATTCAAGTATTATCCGACAGCCAAAGATTTAGCCGAAGCCGATATCGAGCACATCAAGAAACTAATTAAGGCCAGTGGATTTTTCAATGCCAAAGCCAAAAACATTCAGGCTTGCGCCCAAGCAATTGTGAGCAAATACAACGGCGTCGTACCAACAGAGCATGAGCTTTTAACGGAATTACCCGGGGTAGGACGCAAAACTGCCAATGTCGTGCTTGGGGTCGCCCATGGGGTCTCCGGTTGGAGTGTTGATACCCATGTGCAAAGACTCTCACGGCGGCTTGGCTTCACCAAAGAAACAGATCCATACAAGATTGAGCTGGCTTTGCAGAAAGTTTTTCCCAAGCAAGATTGGTCAAAATTATCAATCACAATCATTTGGCATGGCCGCCGCGTTTGCTTTGCACGTAAGCCAAACTGTGCCGCCTGCCCAGTAAACGAACTCTGTCCATCGGCAGAAGCTTGAGTAGCTGATAGAACCAGTAGCTGATAAATAGAGTGTATTAATAGCTGATTCCGGGAATTAATAAGCTACTAGCTAGTTATTTAAGCAGAAAGAGGAATGGTAATGACCGACGAAACTGCGTCCAAAGACAAAGTTGAAAGACTGGGGTTCTTTGAAAACATCAGCGAATCTGTAAAACACGTCGGCAAGTCTATCGAAACTCAGGGGCGAACCATAAGAGAAGAAGACAAGATCTCCTCACTCTTAGTTCCGGCCACCTGCATCGGCCTAACTATTGCCGTATCTATTGGCGGTTGGGCCCGCTTAATAGTATCAACCTTAGCCCTAGCAGCTTTGCTCTACTATGTACTGAGTCGCATTGGTATCATGCGCTCTCTCAATGAGCGTCAAGCGGCTCTAATCTGGCATATTGTCCTCAGTGTCTTCCTGCTAGGACTGACCTTTAGCTTTGTCTTTTTAGAAGTACTAAATCGCATTCGCTAGCCCTTGTTCAGCGGCACCGCAGCGGTGTGCTATTCGGGGTCATAGCCCGAGTCAGCCGATTGTTGCGATCAAAATCTATACTTGCAGGTCTTTTTGCGGATGATCGCAGGCAACCCAAGCTAGTGATTCACATCTAAATACGCTTCAACCGTTTTGCCATGTTAGCCTAGCGCTTCTTGCTGTCAAGAAAACTTACTTCAGATGCAGCTTCCTTATTATCTCTTCTGACTGGGTTTCCCCCTGCTCATTTCTGATTCCGTCCGTACCTAGTTCCCACGCCTCAAAAAAGCCTGGAAACAGCCGCATTATGTCGTTATATAAGGCTAGGCAAAATGATTCGGCTTTCAATTTCAGGTCATTGAAATCACACGGAATTTCTGCGCTCTCGATAGATGGAGAGGGCGCGAGCAAAATTGTTTCAGCATCAATCAGTTTGTAGTAAAGGGACAAACCCGAGTCGCTCATTCTATCCCGTATTTCTTCTCCTCCTTTTATCGAATGTAGAATCGTATTTAGACCAAGAGCAAAAGGCAGCAGCTCATCTTCATCTGACTCACCACACCAATTCATATTTTGTCCATTTACAGAGAACTTTATAAAGCCGACAGGACCATTGTAACCTCGGCAGCTAATTTCCTTAGATAGTACCTTCGCTATAAACTGTTGTGTCTCAGCAGTGCCTCTGGCATCAATGGTATAGCTAAGCTCAATCATGTTTCATCACCAACAAAACGCCTCTCAAATATTCCTGTCCTACTGCCAGTACTTCATGAATAGACTAGGCATTTCCTGTCTCACTATCTCTTCAATAGACTGTTGCTCTCGAATGCCCATCTTCATCAGTGCTAAATTTTCTGCAACTGAGGCAACGGCGATCCCATAATTCCAGCCCATGTCTTGAGCAAGTTGTTGAAATGCAATATTGACACCAGAATACATCTGCATTTGGAAATCTTGTGAACACTCCATTGATAGCAGCGTCGACTCAGGATTTTCTAAACAGCCCAAATAGAACTCTCTACCGCGCATTATTAGGCCGGTTAAGAATACATCCACCGTTTCGTCATCCATTTCACCATGCGAGAAAATGAAAGCCGCTTGTGCTAATTGTGAGTTGCGCGCATGCTCTCTGAGACGATAAAAAATAGAAAGAAACTCTTTAAGGTCTGCTTGAGATAGCTGGCCACAGGCAGCGGAGATTTTGTTGTAATGTTCTATCACACTGCTAGAGCTCACATTGTGACCGTTGTTAACGCACGATTCGATCAAGCTCCAAAATTTCTCCTCATCCATTCCTTCACTCTTCCTTGGAAATACGATTAGACTAACTTCACCAGTTCGGTAGCAAGCTCAGGCTCACAAACGAAGTTTAGCCCTTGCCCATCACATAAATATCTGACCGCCTTTAGCTCCGTAAATGTTTTTGTGAAAAGACTTGGAACATCTTTCTCAAAATAACAACTC
>CAJXZK010000282.1 GCA_913063055.1 uncultured bacterium | reverse complement strand
GTGCCGAAGCTTCATTAGTGAAGGCCATACAGCCCTATCGGGCCGAGGACCTCACTTCTCTGCGTTATGCCTATCATCAAGCCCAGGCCAATATTGCCCAAGAAGAAGCTAATTTAGCTAGAGCCCAAGCCAATTATGCTGAAGCTGCTGAGAATGCTAAGCGGTATACCTGGCTTGTCAGTCAGGGGGCGGTTAGTGCAGAAGACGCTGATAACCGCAATACTCAGGCTAAAGTTTTTCTAGCTGAAGTACATAACTGCGAGCAAAAAGTGAAGGCGATTAAGTTCGCCGCGCAACAAGCTAATGATCGTTTGACCATGGGTGTAGCGGGTGGTCGGCACGAAGATATTGAAATTTCCAAGTCGCAGTTGGCTGAGATTTCGGCCAATATCTCTGAGCTCAATTCACAATTAGCTCAAACTGCTATTGAGGCCCCCTGTGATGGTCTTGTGCTAAAACGCAGCGTGCACATAGGCGACATTTCTAGTACTAGCAAAGTAATGTTTGACCTGGTTCGCGATGGTCGCCTTGAGCTTCGGGCTAATCTTCCTGAAGCGGATATTGGTTTGGTCAAGCCCGGTCAGGTTGTGCGTATTGGTAATATCGATGCCCATGTACGTGAGATTAGTCCGATGATTGATCAAGATACGCGTCTGGGGATGGTGCGTATTGATTTGCCTCTCAATACTCAGTTGCGGCCGGGTAATTTCGTCAAAGGTGAAATTAGTCTGGGCAAAACCAAGGTCAATTCAGTAGGCTCTTCGTCTGTGGTTTATAAAGACAACCGCGCCATTGCCTATACCCTCGATAGCAGCGGCAAGAAAGTGCAGATGCATTTTATCGAAGTAGGTGGCCGAGACGGTGATTACATCGAGGTTTTGAGTGGATTAAAGGCTGGCGATCAAGTGGTCGCTAAAGGCGCTGGTTTTATCAAAGATGGTGACGTTGTTAACGTCCTTAAGGCTAAGTAGACTGCCATGAACTTCAATCTCTCTACCTGGTCGATTAAAAATCCAGTACCGGTAGTGGTGCTATTTCTAGTTTTGAGTTTGATGGGTGTTACTTCTTTTATCAAGCTTGGTATTGATGAAAGCCCGAATATAGATGTGCCCGTAGTCACTGTGGCGGTGAGCCAGCTTGGCGCTGCGCCAGCTGAGCTTGAGACACAGGTAACCAGAAAAATTGAAGACGCTATTGCTGGAATTGGCAATATCAAGCATATTGCCTCTAGTGTTACTGATGGTGCCTCGTCTACTTCAATAGAATTCAATCTTGGCACAAATACTGATAGAGCCGTCAACGATGTGCGCGATGCTATTTCTAAGATTCGTCAGGATATGCCCCAGGGCATTGAAGAGCCAATTATTCAACGACTTGATTTTGTCGGCGGACCTTTTGTTACTTATACAATTGATTCGAAAGTTCTGCCCCCGGCCGAGTTATCTTGGGTGGTCGATAATGACGTTGCCCGTGCTTTATTGTCAGTTCCTGGGGTTGGCCAGATTCAGAGAGCGGGGGGAGTTGATCGTGAAATTCGTGTCAATCTCGACCCCACTCGCCTTGAGGCTCTCGGCATCACCGCTGATATGGTCAGCAGCCAGATTCGGCAATTAAATATCAACTTGCCTGGTGGTCGCGGGCAGGTGGGTGAGGGCGAACAGTCTATTCGCCTTCTTGGCAGTGCTCTGACCGTGTCGCAGTTGGCCAAGACCGATATTGTC
Organism: uncultured bacterium; assembly: GCA_913063055.1. Lineage (GTDB taxonomy): Bacteria > Cyanobacteriota > Vampirovibrionia > Obscuribacterales > Obscuribacteraceae. The sequence goes on along the minus strand of CAJXZK010000282.1, from coordinate 5,548 downwards.
TTGCCCAGTGGTAAGCGGGCCCGCTTAGACACCTTAGGCAAGGTTGAAGATAGCACTTCTGAAGTACGGCAGATGGCTCTTTTAAATAATCAGCCGGTGGTGGCATTTTCAGTGGTGCGCAGCACGGGCTCTAATTTAGTCGATGTCGAGAAAGGCGTCGATGCCAAAATTAAGGAGCTGGCCGAAAATCTGCCTGGTTCACTGAAGATAGTTAAGCTGCGCAGCAATGGCCGCTATATCAAAGAGTCTTATGATGCTTCTCTCGAATCATTGATTCTTGGCGCTCTGCTGGCCGTTTTTGTGGTGTGGGTTTTCTTAAAAGATTGGCGAGCCACAGCAATCACTGCCATTGCTATTCCTTTATCTGTAATTCCTACCTTTGCTGTGATGCAGTGGGCTGGCTTTACTCTAAACAGCATGTCGTTGCTTGGCCTGGCTTTAGTAATAGGCATTTTGGTTGATGATGCCATTGTTGAAATTGAGAATATTGTTCGTCACATTCGCATGGGTAAACCAGCCTATCAGGCTTCTATCGAGGCCGCCGAAGAAATTGGCTTGGCTGTGATTGCCACTACCTTGACTATTGTTGTGGTCTTTGTGCCCGTGGCTAGTATGGGCGGAATTCCCGGGCAATTCTTTAAGCAGTTCGGCCTGACCGTTACTGTGGCTGTGCTCTTTTCTCTTCTCGTAGCCCGCATGATTACACCCATGATTGCCGCTTACGGCATGCGTAGTGTTGGTGGGCAAGAAGAAGAGCAAGCCGTCAATCAGAAGTTTATGAAGGTCTATGCTCCGGTGCTTGGTCTGGCCATGAAGCACAGGCTTATTACCGTTATTTGTGCTTGTTTGCTGTTCGCCGCTTCCATTGTTTTGTTCAAATCAATGCCCACATCACTGATGGCCAACGTTGACCGAGGCGAAGTTTTGCTCAATGTGGAAATGCCACCGGGCTCTGACTTGGAAGATACAAAGGCCGTTTCGGAAAAATGCACCGATATCATTGCTAAGCACAAAGAAGCGGTCAACGTGGTGGCTTTCATTGGCACTCCCACCTCGGCTAAGCGCACTTCTGGTGGCAATCAGGGTGATGTCACGAAGGCTACTATCTATATTTCATTGAAGCCCCGTGCAGAGCGCTCAATAACTCAGCAGCAGTTTGAAGAATCAGTTAGGGCCGAGCTTGATAGTATTGCTGGTGCGCGCTTGAGCTTCTCTCGCTCTGGTGGTATGGGCGGCAAGCCCATGCGTTTGGTTCTGACTTCATCTGATGCGGCACAGTTAGATCGTGTGGCCGAAGAGATCAAAGATCAGATGCGCTCGGTCAAAGGCTTGTACGACGTTAGCTCGTCTGCTGGCATATTGCGTCCGGAAATTCTCGTCACCCCCGACTTTGATAAGGCCGCCAGGCAAGGGGTTTCAGTGCAGTCGATTGCACGTACAGCTTTGATTGGTACCCTCGGCGATAGTGAGGCCAATTTAGCCAAGTTCAATCTTGACGATCGTCAGGTCAATATAAGAGTGGAGTTAGACCCGCAGTATCGCAATGACTTGCGTATTATTGAAGATATGAAAGTTTCAGCTAATGGCGGCCGTTTGGTGCCCCTAAGCAGTGTGGCCTCCGTCAAGTTTGGTAGCGGACCTTTTCAGATCGACCGCTTTGATCGTCAAAGGCAGGTCACCTTAGAGTCAGGCTTGGACAGCAGCACCACCCTTGGTGAAGCAATCAAGAGTGTTCATGCTTTGCCGGCCTTCAAGAGCATGCCTAAGTCAATAAACGAATTGCCTTTAGGTGATGCTGAAATTCAGAGGGATATTTTTGGTGGCTTTGCCACCGCCATAGGCTCAGCGGTGCTGCTCATTTATGCCGTTCTAGTGGTGCTCTTTGGTGGTTTCCTTCATCCCCTGACGATTATGGTCTCTCTACCCCTTTCTCTTTGTGGTGCTCTTCTTGGGCTTGTTTTCTTCCATCAGTCTATTGGTCTTTATGCTCTTATTGGTATCACTATGCTGATGGGTCTGGTCACCAAAAATGCCATTCTTTTAGTCGAATATGGTCTGATGTCAATGAAACATGGCGTTGATCAGCGCCAGGCCATCATGTTGGCGGGGGAGACTCGCATGCAGCCTATTCTGATGACAACAATAGCCATGATTGCCGGTATGATGCCAATCGCTCTTGGTATCGGTGCTGGCTCTGAGGCTCGGGCTCCCATGGCCATCTCGGTGATTGGTGGACTTGTAACCTCGACTGTGTTTACATTAATAGTGATTCCTGTGGTTTTCACCTACGTAGATGATTTTCAAAAATGGCTTAAGCGTCAGGTCTCCAGGTTTGGCGCTTCAAATGCCGAGAATGCTGATAACTTGCGCGCTCAAATTGAGAGTCAGTTTGTTGCATCTAAAAATGATTAGCCCATTCAAGTTTCGCGCTATTTTTCTAGCAACTTTGCTAACTGCCTCAGCCTTCCTCAATGTCTCAGACCTCCTAAATGTTTCTAGCCTGGCACCAGGAACGGCAGCCTTGGCCAGTGCTCCTGATCCTTTTGCTCCACCGATAAATAATCCCAACGGTAGTCGCAGTGGCTGGATAGTGCGTCAACGCGGCTACCAGTGGGGCGGCTGCGTTTGGTACATAACTGATCAACAGATTAAGATGAGCGGTTCATTTCTCTGCATGATCATCAATCGTAAAACCAATAAAATTACTCTGTATTCTCTCAAGAGTCGGCGCTATCGCACCTATACACTAAGAGATTGCGCCAAGCGCGTCGGTATCTATCGTGCCAAGCAACAATATATATTTGCCGCTCCCAAGACCGTTGGAAAAACAGAATATTTGGGACATCCGGCTACTATGTTAGTACGCATTGGTAAGCGTATCTCCAATGAGAGAACGCCGAAAAACGTAGAGTTTCGTGATGACATAATTGTCAGTTCTGAAATTCACTTTGAGCCGGAAATAAATACAGTACTCGAATCAGTTCTCTACTCTGTTTATCGCTATGGTCTGCCATTTAAAATGGTGCGCTCAGGTTACATCAAAGGCCGAGAGAGGCGCTCGACTCAGAGTGTTACTCTAACTGAAGTGCATTTTGCTAAGGCCCGGCCTATTCCTGATACTGAGTTTGCTTTGCCTAAAGGGCTCAAGCCATCACAGTCTGAGATGGATTTACTTTCCAGCGATATGGAAGCAAGTCATATCTAGCCGACAGTTAGCTGACCTGCTGGTGCTATTTGTATTCGTGAAAGTATTTGCTGATACCCGCTTGTAGCGAGGAGCCGATGGAGGCGAAAAGCCTGTCCGATTGTTTTTGCAATATGGCTGTTTGTTGGTACATAGTCACTACTGATTGATGGAATAGCTTGTCCGTTGGTCTCTTCTTGAGCTCTTTGACAGCGTTTTCGAAATCGCTATTGGCCTTGCTGTAGTCGTGCATGGCGAATTCGGCTAGTGACTTTTTATAGCTAATTAAGCCAAGATTGTAGAGGCGTTGCCGCTCATCAGTTGAACTTTTCCAGGCCTCTTCTCCCATATCATAATATTTAATTGCAGCTTCATTCATCTTTAGCTGCACAAAGACATCGCCGAAGCGGCTTAGGCTCAGTGCTCTTAGCTCTTCAACTGTCTTATCTCGATTGGTTCTACCACTAGGACCTAGATCGCGCCATAGTTCTACCGCGTCGTAGAGAGAGCTTCTAGCCATGTCGTAGTCACCGGTGCGGTAATAGCAATCGCCCATAGCGCTCAAAAGAGCTGCTTTCATGCGCTTGGAGGTATTGGCATCAATTTCGTTTTTGAAGGCTTTGAGAGTAGGAGCAGCCTGGCGAATGGCCTGGGAGTAATCGCCAGCATAGTAATAGCTGCGAAAAAGTGACAAGGCTATTTCTTGGGTGGTTATGGCATCCGGGCCATTTTCGTAAGCAGAGATTTCTTGGCAGTACTGGTAGATTTCGGCCGCATCACGAAAGCGACAGGCCCTGTAAGCCGAATCTGCGGCATTGAGCATTTGCTGTAAGTCAGAGTTCGGATCGTCTAATTCGTCTCTGGCTGATATAGGTGAGCCCTTTTGTTTATGCTGAATTTGACGAACTCTTGCTCTGGCCTTATCGAGAAGATTGTCTGTACCAAGGGCACTAGTATCGAAAACAGTTGGTGTTTCTTTCTTGTCAGCAAACTGTATGTACCAGTCTAAGGGTTGATTTTCCTTGCCCTGGTCTTGGCCATAGGCATAGAGAAAAATGAGACTGGAGGAGCAAAGTATAACTAGGCCGAGAGCAAGTACGCTAATGGTTGCCGCTATTTTGTCTCTCAGAGTCAGTCTCTTGCGCTTGAGGCGATAGAGATTCCAACCCGAGCTAATGAAGCTAAGTGCTCCTCCTTGGCTGGAGGAAAAATCTTCTAGTTCGCTTTTGAGCAAGCGCATACTCGCTTGACGATCGTTTGGATCTTTGGCCAGGGCTTTGAAAATTATGGCCTCGAGAGCCTGTGGTACTTTGTTTTCAGGACAAGCCAGTTTCATGCTGATGGGCATTTCGTTCATATGGCGGTAAAGAATTTCAAGCATGTTGGCGCCGTTAATCGGGGGCTTCCCGGTTAGAGTCTCGTACATCAGGCAACCCATCGAGTATATGTCTGAGCGACCATCGAGCTTTTCGCCCTTGCACTGCTCCGGACTCATATAGAGAGGGCTACCAAAGACGTCTCCGGTCTGGGTCAAGGCGGCAGCGTCCGTGCCTTCGTGGGGCATAAGTTTGGCAATGCCAAAGTCGACTATTTTTGCCTGCTCTCTTTGTCGCTCGGATAAATCTTCATTTTCATCTTCACTGCCACGAACGTAGCTAATGGTTTGGCTTTTCTTGCGCTCCGATTCTAAAATGATGATGTTGCTTGGCTTTAGATCGCGATGGATCACACCTTTGTTGTGGGCGTAAGAGAGAGCGTCGCATATTTGAATAAATAGCTTGATAGCTCGATCTAGCTCTAGTGGGCCCGAAGCTTTGATCAGGTCTCCTAACGAAACCCCATCAAGGTAATCCATGACAATATATGGTCGATTATCTTCGCTAATGCCAAAGTCAAAGATTCGCACCACATTGGGATGGTCAATTTGGCTAACTGCTTGCGCTTCCTGGCGAAAACGATCCCTTGATTGCTCACGACCAATCATGTGGGGGTGGAGCATCTTTAAGGCAACTTGCTTGTTCATCAGCATGTGGCGTGCCTTGTAGACCACGCTCATCCCGCCTTCGCCTATCTTGGATAATATTTGAAAGTGGCCCGCTACAACTTTGCCAACAAGATTTTCATTGAGAGCATCAATTGGCATTTCGTGTTGATTGGCCGCTTCTCTCTTGTTGTTCGAGGGCGTGTTCAGGCCTCCCTCGGGCGGGGCAAAGCTAAAAGTCTTGAGGTCGGGCTTTTTGACGTTATCGTCTTTGTCCGTGGGGGGCATTTCGATCCTGTCAGCTGTTTTGCTCAGGCCTAGATTTAAAGACCTGATCTTATGACCTGATTTTAGAAAATGATCGTGGCATACTTGTGTAAGTC
>CAJXZK010000281.1 GCA_913063055.1 uncultured bacterium | reverse complement strand
CGGTGTTGCCAGCGACGATGGAGGCGGTGGTCACTCCGACGAGGAGGGCGAGGGGAAAATTCCAAGGTGGAATGACTAGACCGACGCCTAAGGGGATGTAATAAAGCTCGTTCTCTTCGCCAGCGTTGGCAGTCACAGGCTGTGGTTCGCTCAAACGCAACATTTCGCGGGCATAGAAATCACAAAAATCAATTGCTTCCGCTACGTCACCATCGGCCTCGGCCCAGCTCTTGCCGATTTCCAAGATCATCCAAGCTGATAGTTCATGCTTGCGCCGACGCATGATTGCTGCTGCTTTAAGTAGAAATCGGGCGCGTTCTTTGGGGCAAGTATTTTTCCATGAGTCGAAAGCTGTCAAGGCACTTTTCATAGCCTGTTCGGCCAAGTCGGTATTGGCTTTAGAAAAACTGCCAATTACTTCTTTAGGATTGGACGGATTGGTAGAAACAAGCAAGTCCGCTGTTTCAATTTTTTCGCCGTTAATGACAAGGGGATACTTCTTACCCAGCTCTCCGCGCACTTTGGCAATAGCGGCTTTCATAGCCTCTTGATTAGCTGGTAGATTAAAGTCGGTAAAGGCTTCGTTGCGGAATTCTGGATTCATTTGTAAGTATTCCTAAACTGATAATTGATACAGCATATATTCTCTAGGGCAAAGTTCGAGCAACATCAAAGTTGATTTAGGCTTTGCTCTTGCTTGCCTGATCAAATTAGGTAATTAGCTTTGTCCGCAAGAGTGCAAGCGTTATACTAAATGATGGCTTTTATGGTCTGGCAGAGAGTGAGTGAGAATGAAGCAGTATCTCGATTTAGTAAAGTATGTACTTGAAAATGGTGAACAACGCACAGACCGTACTGGAACTGGCACTATTTCTTGCTTCGGCCTGCAAAATAAATATGATTTGCGCGAAGGATTTCCGCTCCTCACCACTAAAAAAGTAAATTTTGCTGCGGTTGTACGTGAACTGCTTTGGTTCTTGCGGGGCTCAACCAATATCAATGACGATCTAACCCAACATACCTCTATTTGGGATGCTTGGGCCAATACCGAAGGCGAGCTCGGCCCCATTTATGGCTATCAGTGGCGCAGTTGGCCAAGTGAAGACGGACATATCGATCAGATAGCTAATGTGATCGAGCAAATTAAAAATAATCCTGATTCAAGGCGACTGATTGTCACGGCCTGGAATGTCGCCGATATTCCTAAAATGGCTTTGCCACCTTGCCATATGATGTTTCAGTTTTATGTCATAAATGGCCGTCTAGATCTGCAGCTCTATCAGCGTTCTGCTGATATTGCCGTTGGTGTGCCTTTCAACATCGCTAGTTATGCCTTGCTCAATATGATGATTGCTCAAGAATGTGGCTTAACACCAGGGATTTTCACCCATACTTTTGGTGATGCCCATATTTATTCTGATCATCTTGATGGCATCAATGCTCAGCTTAAGCGCGAGCCAGGGCCCTTACCTCGAGTCACTATTGCCAACAAGCCAATATTTGATTTGAAGTTTGAAGACTTTGAATTGCATGACTATGTGCACCAAGGTTTCATCAAATTCCCCGTGGCAGTCTAAAGTGCGAGAGAAATTCGACATCATTGTCGCTGCTGATTTGAACCTTGGTATTGGCAAAAATAATGCCTTGCCCTGGCGCATTTCTAAAGACTTGAAGTATTTCAAAGATCTGACCAGCGCAACGCCAGTGCCAGAAGTACTGAATGCCGTTATTATGGGAAGAAAGACTTGGGAATCAATTCCTGCTGCCCATCGTCCTCTTAAAGGCAGAATCAATATTGTTTTAACGAGCAATCCGAACTATCCCATGCCAGAAGGACACTTTGTCAGCCCCTCCCTTGATCAAGCTCTGGAAATGCTCATACCAGCGCCAGTAGATCGAGTCTTTATTATCGGTGGTGCCCAGGTTTATAACGAAGCCATGCAGCACCCAAGTTGCGGTTTGCTCTATCTCACACAGGTTCGTCACGTGTTTGACTGCGATACATTTTTACCCCCGTTCAAGCAAGTTTTTCAGCTTCTTTCCTGTTCGGAAGTAGAGACTGAAGACAATCTAGAGTTCTGTTTTAAGGTCTACCAGTTCAACTTCCCCGAATATTTGATGACAGAATAAAAATGGAAAAGCGAGCGTTAGGGCTATTTTCATTAAATGGTTTCGCCTTCTTTTTGGCTTTAGCCACAGCCTTCTTTGGCGCCGAGCAAATTCAAGCTGGTCCCCAAACAACAGCTTCCAAGAAAGTTGCTGCCCCCACGGCTGAAGAGATAAAGGCCGGCAAGATGCTGTTTGTAAAGGCTACTTGTTGGGGCTGTCATCCCCATGGTGAGAATTCAATGAATGGCGATAAGCCGCTTAAGGGGCCACGATTCGCTAAAAAATACCAGAGTGATGATGAGCTTATGGCAGCCATACGCCGCGGTAGCGTAACAAGAGGGATGCCGCCCTTTCCTGTAGAAAAGCTTTCAGAGCAAGATCTAAGACAAATAGTTGTTTTTATCCGCTCGCTTTCTTGTAGTGCTAAACCGTGATTTTTGGTAGAAAAAAAGAGCCTGAATTCACTGCAGATTTGGTACTGAATTTATATTGCCAGGGTATTTTTCCTATGGCCGATAGCCACGGCAAGATCTCTTGGTACTCCCCAGATCCTCGTTGTATTTTTGATTTCGACTTCTTCCACGTCCCTAAACGATTGATGCGTACTTATCGTCAGGGTGTTTTTGAAATCAAGGTCAATCAATCCTTTGAAGAAGTGATGTGGGCTTGCGCTGATCGCGAAGAAACCTGGATTAACGAAGATATCGTTCGCGTATATAGCCAGCTCAATCAGCACGGCTTTGCTCACTCGGTAGAAACCTACTTTGAAGGTCAGTTGGTGGGCGGACTTTATGGCGTTAGTATTGGCGGTGCTTTTATGGGTGAATCAATGTTTCATCGCATGACCGATGCTTCTAAAGTGGCTCTGGTCTTTTTGGTAGAGCGCATGAAAGAACGCGGTTTTGTTTTGCTTGATACCCAATATACAAACAAACACCTGGCCACTTTCAACGCTCGGAACATTTCCAAGGATGAATATTTGACCAGGTTGAATGCTGCTTTGGCGCTAGACTGTCGCTTCGATTGAAGCAACTAGTGATTCTATTTGCCAACCATCTTTTTCATGCCATTGCCCATAGCTTTGAAGCCAGCAGCAAGACCATGACCAATTTTTCTTGGTGCCCACATAATGCCATTGCCGACTGCTTTGGCGCCTGATACCAGTTTGTTGTCATCAGCTGCAAAAGCAGCATTGCTAGAAGCAACAACGGCCACCAACAACATTGCTGCTACTAAAGATACTGTTTTCGATTTCATTTTTTAGTTTCCCCGATTGATAAGGCTGAGAGCCATTTTGCCATCATTTCTCAGATTTGTAAAATAGCAGAGTTTTTACCACTATTGGAAGAGACTGAGTATTAGGGTCTGCTGAGGTAGATACTGGTCTACCAATATCTATGTAATCCCCCTCAGCCACATTGATACCGTCGACTGTAATTATTCTCTTATCTATTAACATGCCTTTCAAAATCAAACTCAAGGCCATAGCTAAGTCGACTTCTGCCACAAGCACGAAGGGTTCACAGGCCTTAGATGTTACAAAGACTTGCGCCAGTTCAGCGGCTAAATCTTTGAGAAAGGTAAATGAAAGCATTTCTTTTTTTATGCCAGTCAAGACCAGGGCAACCGGGAACTGCTGCCAGCGATGTTCCCGTTGTTGCATTTGCTGATTTATCTGTGTCGCCACTGAGCTACGTGTTGTGGCATCAACTTTGATTAGTTTGAGATTGCGCAGCGGTAAATTTTCTGCACTAAAGCCAATGGTGGATCCGCTTAGCTGGATGGTATGAAGTCCAGCTCCAATAACCGTAGCGCGAATGGCTCTTGGTGCGATTTTGTATGCAGTATTTTGTTTAGTCAGTTCAGCTGCCAGTGCCTTTGCTAAGAAGACACCGAGATCGCTAAATTTTGTCAGATCTTCTTCAGTAAATGCGCTTGCTACTCCACCACTCAACCAGATTTCGTCAATCTGAATTTGCCCTTGTGAGTTTGACAGGGCGCTGGTTAGCATCAGTTCTGGATAAGTTGTAACAGCCTTTGCCGTCAGTAAAATCGTCTTTGCTAATTCTTGAGCAAATTGGCTCACTAAGCCAGTCTCTATGGTATTCCCTACCAGCAATTCACTGAAGTGAGGATTGCTTGTAATTACTAGCTGCGCACTATCACTAATCGCACTGATGGTCTTTTTCGCCCAATCAAACTGCAACATTCTGCCGCCGACATTGAGGCAGGCTGTTTCTATAATCGTGCCTTCTACCACCAGGGCATAATTGCTGGTACCGCCGCCGATGTCTATGTTCAGGATTGTCAGACCAGTTTTTTGTGAATAGTCTACGGCCTGCGAACCCCGCGCGGCCAGGGCACTTTCAAGGTGTGGGCCAGCGCTCTCAACGACAAAACTTCCGGCTAGTTCTGCTAGATGTGCGCTAACAGCTTCGGCATTGCGAGCCCGAGCTGATTGACCAGTAATGATTAAGGCTCCTGTATCTATGTCGCTTTTGTTGAGACCAATGGTTTGATAGGCCCTTTCAATCAACTCAGCAGTTTGCTTTGCTGCAATCTCTCCTGTGGCAGTAAGAGGTGTGAGCAACACCTCGCTTTCGTAAATAATTTCGCGATTAGTGATCGCTAGATTAGGAGCGGCATTAACCAGGGAAGCATTGGCGAATGTGAGCTTTGTTACAACCAAATGTGAAGTGGTTGTGCCGATGTCTATACCAACACTAACCAAAGCATTTCCTAGAGTTTTCTCTTTTGAGTCTAGTGACATGCCTTAGCCGAGTTGTTGCAATCTTACGCCCGACACTTTCTTGTCGAGAATACGTTCAATTGTTTTGACGATGAAGGCACCGGCCTCTGTCGGCGGAGTGCCGCCTTTGTGAATGTTCGATACAACAGTGCGATCAGAGCTAACCGTGTGTGGGCCAGGGTTGTAGGTTATGTATGCAGATAGTCCGCTGGCACAGGAGAGACCCGGACGCTCACCAATTAAGTTGAGGGCTACTTTGGCTCTGAGGCTATGGCCGATTTGGTCTGCGATTGCTACTCGGGCATATTTGGCAATTACTATTTGACCAACAGTAATGTTACTGAGGGCAAAACCATACTCAATCATTGGTAAGAGGTCGAGGAGATTTTCTTCTACGGCTAGTGCTGAGAGACCATCGCTTACAACTATCTGTACATCAATGTCGCTGGGGCACGTCGTCTGCAGTTCGCGGATAGTACTTTCTTTAGTTCGTTTACCTTTGGGAGGATAGAGAATAAAATCGTGGCGACTTTCTGCCATGGTTGTGATTATGGGAAATTGTCTTGCTTTGGCAAATTGCTCTAAAAAGCTTTGGCTGATTTCGCTGTTAACGGCATCTCGTGCTAGGGCGTGATCGGCTCGAAAGCTAAGCCAGGTAGCCGTCAATGGGCGAGAGCCCGTGCGCGATACACCGATTCGCGCGGGAGTAAGAGTCTTGAGCTGTTCTGTTCTTGCCTGCATATGCCATAGGGTACACTATTTGTTTTGAAGCTATTTTAAGACTGGTGAAAAATTGATCAAGCTCGATACTAAGATAGGCGGTCGCCACTATCAGTTTGCTGAGATCAAGGCTGTTCTAGCCCAGGCCAATGAAGAAAAATCTGGCGATCTACTGGCTCAAATCGGCAGCCAGAGCGAGATAGAACGGATAGCTGCCAAGAGTGTCTTGAGTCAGTTGCCGCTTTTTGTTTTGCGTGATCAACCTGTTGTGGCCTTTGAGCAAGACGAAGTTACTCGATTGATTGACGATAGTCTTGACCCTCAAGCCTATGCTCGTATTAAAGATTGGACAGTGGCTGAGCTTCGTGAGTTTTTACTCGATAGCGACACAGATCTCAAGATGATTGAACAGATCCGTTGGGGTCTCACCGGTGAGATGGTGGCAGCTGTTACCAAGCTTATGTCTAATCTCGATCTGATTTTGGCCGGTAAGAAATGTCAGGTTGTGGTCAAGGCAAAAACCACACTAGGCTTGAGTGGAAGACTATCTTCGCGACTACAGCCTAATCACCCAAGCGATTCTATAGATGGCATCAAAGCATCGATTTTTGAAGGGCTCTCTTACGGAGTCGGGGATGCTGTAATTGGTATCAATCCGGTTTATGACAGTGCGGACACAGTTGGTCGACTACTTGAAGAAACCCACAAGATCATTGAAGCACTGAAGATTCCTACTCAAAATTGCATTCTTTCTCATATCACCACTCAAATGAAAGCGATCGAAAGAGGTGCGCCAGCTGGGCTGATTTTTCAAAGCATTGCCGGCAGTGAAAAAGGCAACAAAGCTTTTGGTATCGACATTGATTTGATCAAAGAAGCATGTGACCTGGGTAAGAAAGAAATTTCTACTGAGATGCCATTCATGTATTTTGAAACAGGACAGGGCTCTGAGCTTTCGTCGCTCTCACATTTCGGCGCTGATCAGCTCACCATGGAAGCTCGCTGTTATGCACTAGCCCGATGTTTCAATCCTTTTTTGGTAAATGATGTCGTCGGCTTTATTGGCCCCGAATATCTCGCCGATGGTAGGCAAATGATCCGGGCTGGTCTTGAAGATCACTTTATGGCTAAGTTGCTGGGCTTGCCGATGGGAGTTGATGCCTGCTACACCAATCATATGAACGCCGATCAAAACGACTTAGAAAATTTGACGATTTTGCTTACTGCCGCTGGAGTCAATTACTTTATGGGTGTGCCCATGGGTGACGACGTTATGCTCTCCTATCAGAGCACAAGCTTTCACGATATCGCAGCTCTGCGCGAAATTCATAAGCTGTTGCCGGCTCCCGAGTTTGAAGCTTGGCTTGAGTCTGTCGACCTACTTAAAGACGGCAAGTTAACTAAGAATGCTGGTGATCCTAGCTATTTGCCCAATAGATTCTCAATTTAAAAGCCGCTTTCGCCAGTGGCTTCTTTGCTCTCTCCCGATGCTGCCGTTGGCGTCACCGGTCTTTCAATTGGTTCTTGGTTGGCAGCTCTTTGAGTTTGGCCGCCAGCGATTTGAGCGGAAATGATACGGTCGCCAGGCGCTATGCGGTAGATGTTGTTGAGGCCGTCTACAACGCCCCCAAATACGGCATATTTGCCGTTTAGCTGCGACATTGGTTTTTTCAAAATGTAGAATTGGCAGCTAGCCGAATCAAGACTTTGGCCGCGTGCCATCGCTACTACTC
>CAJXZK010000280.1 GCA_913063055.1 uncultured bacterium | reverse complement strand
CTGCATAATAAGGGGTAAAAGTTACGGGGCTATTACTAAGATTCAAGCCGCTCACATCGAATAACCGAGGGCGGAGTTCAAAAAATTACTGCGCCGGCATTTCACGCATTGCTTCATCACTAAAACGTCAGCTGGCAGCAGACTCGATGTTGGTGGGAGGAAGTCTATCTGCTGCCCGGAATTGCTCTAATTCATTCATTACGGTACTCCTGAAAAACTTACCTTTGCATGAATACAATCGAGATTGCTAAAATTACGGTCTTATAACTGACTACAAATTAGGTAATGCCATCCACAAGCAATCTATTGTATCGACAGCGCCAAGAGATTCCCGGGAGAAACATCTGTGAACAAGAATACGATTTGTCTTTGGTACAACCACGACGCTGAAGAAGCTGCTCAGTTCTACTCCCAAACATTTCCAGATAGCAAGGTCGGGGCAGTACACCGAGCACCTTCTGATTATCCGGGCGGTAAGGAAGGTGACGTGCTCACTGTGGAGTTCACGGTCTGCGGCGTGCCCTGCATTGGCCTAAACGGCGGAGATGTGTTCAAACACGACGAGGCCTTTTCTTTTCAAATTTCTACAGATGATCAAGAAGAGACTGACCGTTATTGGAACGCTATTGTTGGCAACGGTGGATCTGAGAGCGCTTGCGGTTGGTGCAAAGACAAATGGGGGCTGTCATGGCAGATAACTCCTCGCGTCTTGATCGAGGCCATGGCCCAAGGCGGTGATGTGGCCAAGCGCGCCTTCGAAGTGATGATGGATATGGGTAAAATTGATGTAGCCAAGATCGAGGCGGCCGTGCGCGGCTAAAGAGTAGAAGTTAGCCTTCAGATATTTAGGAATACAAGTTAACGAATTGAGGTTAGCTGGGTGAGTATGTTTGATCCTTATGAGCCGCAAGACTTAAACGATGAGGGGTGCGCTCCGCCGCACCTGAACAAACGCATCGCCGGAAAGTATCTGATTCAAAAGATGGTCGGCTCGGGCTCATCAGCCAGGGTCTATTCAGCTAAAGTCTATCCCGGCGACACCATGGTGGCAATCAAGCTTCTGCGGGCGCACAGCAGCACTGCCATAGGCCAGGAAATGCTGGCCCAAGAAGGGCTAGCGCTTATGGACGTCGATCACCCTTGCTTTGTTAAAGTGCATGATTTTGGTGAAAGCGAAGAGGGCGAGGGTTTTCTTGTAATGGACCTGCTCGATGGCTGCACACTAAAGAAAATACTGAAAGACTTTCACAGCATCCCGCTCGATAAGGTGCTCGATCTAAGCTTGCAGCTACTCGACGCTCTGATCCACTTGCACGATGTCGGCATCATTCACGCGAGCTTCAAACCCTCAGACATTATGGTGCTAGATGGCGAGCGCTTGTCAAAAATGAAACTTATCGATCTCGACTCAGTTGTTCATCCTAGGGCACCCCATCTGCATGGGCGCACTCTGCTCACCGACGGAGCTATTGTTCACTACATGAGCCCGGAGCAAGCAGAAGAAAGCAAAGTCGACAAACGATCAGACGTCTACAACTTCGGTATCGTACTTTATGAGATGGTGGCAGGTCGTTTGCCCTTTGATGGAACTTCAGTTATCGAAGTCTTCAATAATAAAGCAGCCGATAAACTAGTTCCACTCTCTGAAGCCAGGCCTGACCTCGCTAACGGAGAGCTGGAACGCATTTTGAAGAAGTGCCTGCAGGCAGACCCGACTAGACGCTACCAAGATCTCGTACACCTTCAAAAAGATGTACAGCACTTACGCGACAAAACTCCAACCACAGAAGAGCATCAAGTTGACACCCGCTGCTGGAAGACTCTTCCGCGCAGTGCATATGCCGACAAACAAAGACCTGACGTTCACACCTGGATAGAGGGAATCAAAAAGCTCATAGGTGGAAGGAAAGAAGTAAGTTAAAATATCGGAGAACCTGGGAGTAAGAATGCAAAAGTGGTATTTGGCGGTATTTAGTGTGCTTTCTCTTGTCACCTTGAGCTGCACGGGTTGCACACCACCTAGCAAACCTAATGGCTTTATCGACACAAGCGGACACATAGTTATCGACCTTGACAAGATGGCAGAAAAGCCGATCTCTGTTGGTGATTTTAAAGAGGGATTGGCGCCGGTCAAACTTAGCGGTAAGTGGGGTTGTCTCGACAAAAACGGAACGCTTGCTTTTACTCTGGCATGCAATCATATTTCTCCATTTAGCGAAGGCCTAGCCGCATATAGTATCGGCTATGGTGCCGATGAAAAATGGGGTTATATCGATAAAAGCGGAAAAACTGTTATCAAACCTGCATTTGATGCGGCCAAAGCTTTTAGTCAGGGGCTTGCTCCTGTAAAGCTCGCAAAGGCAGGCAATGCCAGCAAGGATGACAAAGATAGCAAAGCTTCTAAAGATTCGGCGCGTTGGGCGTACATCGATAGAAGTGGCAAACAAGTGTTTGCTGAGACCTATGAAGAAGCTCAGCCATTCGTCCAGGGATTAGCCGTGGTCAAATACCAGGGTCACGCTGGCGCCATCAATGGTAACGGTAATATGGTCATACCAGCTAAATATGATGTTGTCTACAATGCTGATAGCGGAAAAGTTGTAGCAGCTCTAGGAGATGGCTTATCAGGTCCAAACCCAGACCAAACACTAGACACCCTTGACCAATCCGGCCATCTTTCTTTTACCAAACAGATTCACGGTATTACTTTAAAGAACCTCAAACCGCCACTCTGGGCAAAGAGCAATGGTGATACTAAAAACGGTGCTGACAGTTTGATCAGACCGCTCAGTCCCTTTGCTTCACCGGGGCTTAGCGAAGCAAAATCAATCAGCCAGGTAAAGGATAAATTTAGTATAGACCAGCAGTTTTCAGCCAAGGCATTTCAAGGGTTTTACGACTATATTTTCCCTGTATCTGAAAACTACTTTGTCGCTTACTCAGACGAGAATGGTGGCAAGATGGACTACCGAGGTGGCAAGCCAGAAGAAGGCGACGGTATCTGGAACAACACGGCCTTTAGATTTTATGATGCAGCCCCTTTCCACAGCGGCATGGGTCTTGTCCAAGAGACCAAAGGTGGCCCATATGGCTACATCAACAAGAGTGGGCAGTACGCTTTTAAAACTACATTTGAACATGCTCGCTCATTTAGCGATGGGCTTGCTCTTGTCGGTTCAAGCGTTGAGAGCAAGACTGAAAACTAATTAGTCACAACCTGGTTACAAGATTGCTCTAGATTCGACTGATAGCTGCACATGAGGTATTAGTTGATGTCAGATTCAGTAAGTAATTTTCAAGTTTCTGATCGCTCCAAGAACATTCCAGATATAGAGCGAGAACAATCTAATTTAGCGGCACTCCGGCTCCTAGAAGACTCTACAAGACCAAACTTAGTAATCAGCCAAGCAACTAGAGACAATAAAGTTGAATCAGGCATTAACTCTAATGGAGAGATAATCATCTCGAATCCATTTAGTTCTTGGGAAGATCAAGAACGTAGGCGAATTAGGAACCTTGATTCAAAAGAACGGAGTAAAATATTTGACGCGGCAGAATCTTATGAAAACGAACTGGCAGGATTTTACGACTACAGAGACTTGAGGAAGCCAAGCCAAAGGTTGGAGGCAGAAAGAGATCGGGAATTTTTAGAAAGGACAGCTGAAAAGACGTGGAGAAGAGAACGCATCTTAATTCAAATATTGGAAGAAGAAAGAGCTAGTTCAAGAGAGAGAGCGTCGCACCGTTGAACCAAGGCAATAAGATTCAAAAGTCTGAAAATTATCGAGCCTTCAGTGCTTCCAAATACTGTCTGAATTAAGAAGAAAAGGAACGGGAACTAAAGTAAGCAGGCCTTGTCATACAGCCAAAGGAAATGCCGCTGCCTCAGCCCGGCCATCCTGTCGCTAGAGGATATTATGCTTAAAACTACTTCCCTTGCTGGCTTTACTATTGCCAGCTTATTAATCGGACAGGCATCATTTGCAAAAACAATAGAGAAAGATATGGCAACAACTTTCAAGGAATCAAAGAAGTTCAGCTATCTTTCAGACTCGTTGCGACGTGTTGGGAAAACCAAACAATTGCATGGAGCTGGTCCTTTCACCTTTTTTGTACCTAAAAATGATGCATTCGACGACATGTCTTATGGCAAATGGGTGGAGCTGTGGAACAATAAGTCGCAACTGAGTGAGGTGTTATCACGAGGCCTCGTAGAGGGTCGATATGACTCGACATCATTCAATAGAGGTGCCACACTTCGCACTATGGAAGGTGGCACCTTAAAAATAGAACTGAAAGACAAGGATCTCTTCATCGGCGATACAAAAATAAAGGATACCGATATAAGATGCTCAAACGGAGTTGTACACATTCTCGATGGGTTCATCGGCAAAGATGCATCTCCTCCCTCTAAAAAGCCCACTGCTAAATAATTTAGCAGAAGAGGGCCTGATCCTAGCCCGGGTCGCCGAGGGGATCTTCGCTTGCAGGTCGAACATTGCGGCCACCCACTCCTGGATCACCTAAAGGGTCTTGGCTGGCTGGACGAGCATTGCTAAATTGCCCACCACTACCAGGGTCACCCATGGGGTCTTGACTGGCCGATCTCACAGAACGATCACCATTTTGGTCACCGTACTGACCGAATAGATTTTCAATTCCACCAATCAGGCCACCCGGGTCATGTCCTGGCTTGTGCGGGGTATTAGGGTCATCATAGATAACCTTTTTAATGTCATTTAAAAGCGACAACAGACTCATTTTATAATCTCCTTCTCTCACGCTAGTTTGCAGTGCCTATGCCAGCCAGATTCCGCCCGGTTGTGCGGCCGTCATAGCCTTCGAATTCTTGGTATTGCTGTGCTTCCGCTAGGGGCACACTGATGCCGCCCTGAGGAGCTGTTACCCAGTGAACGCGACCACCGGCCTCACGGTAATAAACCCGACCGTTTTTAGACAGGTAATATTGAGGCTCGGAAGAGTTACCGGACGCTCTGGCCTTCTGGTTCTTCTGATAGAGATAATAAATAGCGGCGGCGCCAGCTAGCAAAGCGGCTTTCTGGCCGTTTGACATACCAGCACGAGCCGCTGGAGCAGTGCTACTGTTTACGTTAGAACCAAAGCTGGATCGATTTGATTCATCGACAGCAGGAAGATTGCTGGTGTCAGCAGTCTTTGCGCCACCGCATGCAGTCAGGGTCTGCGTCAATAAAACACTGGTTACTACGGCTGTAGTTTGCAGGTACTTGCTAATTTGATTCACTTGTTCGTTCCTATGAGCGATCTAACTGCTAGCGCCGACGCAGCAGCAGTGAACAAGTTGCAATTACTTTTGTTAAATAAATCGAGGTTGTGGCCACTCCCTTCGATAAGGGAACATCAACGAGACTTCAGTTCTTCCAAATGCTCTTTGACTTTCTGTACGCGAGCATCTGATGGCGAGCACAGTTGCAGGAAATTCTCTAACTGGGCAATGGCACCTTCGCGATCGCCGCTTTTCTCCATTGACTTACTCAATAGCCAGATCACATCAGGATCTTTGGGTGTAAGCTTGGCCGCTTCTTTGTAGGCCTCAACAGCTGGACCAACATAGCCCTGAACCATCAAAACCGAACCTAACAATGTCTGAGCCGAAGCCGATTTCGCATCAAGTCGCACGGCTTCCTTTGCTTGCGCCACAGCTTGACCGATATCACCGCTCTTCATAAGCGCGTAGCTAAGCCGCTCGCGGGAATCTGATCGCAAGGGATATAAATCGACTGCTTCTTCCAGGTAACGAACAGCGGAATCGGCTTGGTTGGCTGCCAGTAATTTGCTGGAAAGCGCTATCAGCACCGACATATCTTTGGGATTAAGTCTGTATGCAATGTTCAGCTCTTCTAAACTGCTATCCTTCTCGCCAAGTTTGTCCAAAATACGGGCATAGTTTAGATGGAATAGCTCATCGCTTGAGTTGATGGCAATTGCTCTTTTATACATGTCAGCCGCAGATTTCCAATCGTCTTTCATGGTAAAAGCAGCGCCACAATCAGCGAGCGCATCAGCATACTTAGGGTCAGCAGCAATGGCTAACTTATACTGCTCTAAGGCCTCGTCGGTTTTCCCCTCAGCAATAAGTTTACTGGCCTTAAGATAGGCCCCCTCAGCGGATAGGAAAGAACTTAAAGACGCTGGAAGATTGGCTACTCGCTCTACCGGTGGTGCACCGAGAACCAGTTCAGTTCCGCTCCATGCAGACTTCATCACTGGCACTTGCTTTCTATTGCTACCAGTCGAGGCCGTCTCTGCCTCGGTCTTTTGCTTGGCGATTGCAAATGCTTTATTGAGCGAAATCATCCCGTCTTCCTGGCGCAGGGCGCTGGTAAGATTCTTCGAAAAGGCAGGGCCCCAAGTAATTTGGTTGGGCTGGCTGGATGACAGAATAATATAGCCGTTGCCCAAAAGAACTTTGGTCGGATCGAGATTATAAGCTGGGGGGCCCTTCGTGAGAGATTTAGCACCAGTTTCTAATTCTGCAGCACCGCTATAGGCCGCTTGCAAGACCAATAAAATGCGATCAGAATGAACATTCTGTTTTAACGTACTCATCAATGTTTGCATAGAGATGCAAGTGCCGTAGATGTTATCTAGGGCGCAATCATAAGTGCACAAATAGGTATTACCATCAGTGGTTGGAAAGCCACTAGTGGCGATAAAGACAACGACGAGATCGTCTGGACCAGCAGCATTACCGAGAAAGCTTGGACCAAGCGCTGTCATAATGCTCTGCTTGGGGGCGTCAGCATCGACTAGCAGCTTGACGTGATTGCGTTCGAATCGACCACCATGTGGATCGACCAAATACTGCTCGAAATCCTTGGCCGATTGCGCCATGCCGGTCGCAGCAGTAGAGGCCAGGCGGCCTTCCTTAAACTTGGATGCGCCAATCACGACTGCCCATTTTTGTTTAATCGGCCTGTTTGTGCCGCGCGCGTTTGGATTCAAATCTTGAATCTTGGTAAATTCAATTTTGCTTGCCTGAGACCAGGCCGCAAGATTACTTGTAGAAATCAAAAGCACAATGGGAAATAGCCACTCTAAACGCAGCATCTACTTAACCTCAACGATTACTACCGTGCAAGAGCGAGATGCTTGCTGAAACCATTCCACCTGGTGAAGCCATCAGGCGAACCAAACTGCTGTCGTTGGAATTAGTAACCTGTGCAACGGCTGAAAAGTCATCAGGAATCATCACGGGCCTTGGATCATCCCAGGATCTGTCTCTTATACACATCTGACGCTGCCGACGAATAGAGAGGTGTAGATCTCGGTGGTCGCCGTATCAT
>CAJXZK010000279.1 GCA_913063055.1 uncultured bacterium | reverse complement strand
CTCCTGGCCGTATGCCGTAAATGTGGTTCTGATTTTGCCTGCCGCACCCAGAGAGTGGTTCATTCAAGCGAACAAATATTAGTTGGCGATGCTCAATATGAAGCCCGTTGCATCCATTGCTTCGAGCCACCAGGCGAATACCAACTCAGGCTAGACCTGCCAAAGATTGAGCAGGCAGTACCGCAGCTCGTACTGGCCGCTCAAGAAGCCGTCGAGCTGGCATCATAAAGCCCTCCTAAATTAGCCCGTTTCCAAGTGGCCTTCCTCGGTGGTAAGCCACTGCAACACGGCCATTTATTACAGTTTGCTTCACAGTGCTTTACGCAACTTTACGTGAAGAATACGACCGTTACTGCCATGTTGTCAGGGGAATACCCCTTTTGACTCAGCAATCGTCGTTGGAGAATTACTATGATTTCTTTTCAGAAGCTTGTTAGCCCCCTAATTCGTTTGTTCAGCCGCAACCAGTCTAATGACGATGATTACTATGAACTCCCCAGCCCCGATGGCGAATCACACAATCCCTGGCAAAGCAATCTTGACCGCCTGGCTGAGCGCACCCCAGACAAACAAGAAGCTATAAGTTCTTCTGCCGAAATAGAAGAGCAGTTTCAGGTTTTAATGGAACAGGCCAAAATTGAGAAAATTAAGCAAGAAGCAGCTCAAAATTTAAACCGAGGCGAGAAACGTAAGGCTGACGCCACTGTTACGGATGCCAAGGCCTGGTGGGGCCAGTCGGTAGCGACCTGGGAGCCCCTGGACGGCAAAAACGTCGATAACATCGAGCAGCGCAGGCATCCCAGACAATCGAAGTGGTTCCACAGCTAACTTTTAGCTGTTTGGCAACTTAGGTTTGACGCTCAGACCTCAGTGGTATGATCCAATCAACGAACTTTACAGACATGGCAATGCCTGTCGCATACTTTTGTCGGCTAGATTGCTCTGGCCAGTTTAGACCACGGGGTTTCACAAGTGTTGAGAAAGACAGTTTTCATGTTGTCGACCGCTGCGCTGCTTGCATGCTGTATCAATATTGATGCTCCTAGCGCCGAAGCTAAAAGTAAATCAGGTGCAAGACGCGGCGCATACCTAGTGCCACCGCCTCCAGCCTACGCTCCATCAATACTTCCCATGATGAGAGGTGCCAGCGGCACTATTCCATATTCAAGAGAAGTGATTATTGAAGAAACGACCGAAGCCGCTGCGCCAGCTGAAGAAAAAATCGTCTATGTCAAAACCTATGGCACAGCAGCAGCTGTAAGACCTACATCAAGCCGCAAAGGCGTGACTACGTACTAGTTTTTTGAATTTAGTTTTCGAATCTCAGATTTAGAACTTAGATTTTCGAATCTACTTGCTAGATTCGCTCGACAATCATGGCGATACCCATGCCGCCGCCAACACATAGACTGACGCAGCCATAGCGCTTCTGTCTCTTTTGCAGTTCCATCGAAATAGACAAGAGCAATCGAGCGCCAGTTGCACCAAAGGGATGACCCAAGGCAATGGAGCCACCGTTGACATTGACCTTGTCGCGGTCAAGTTGCAACTCTTTTTCGCAAGCAAGATACTGCACAGCAAAAGCTTCGTTGATTTCAAACAAATCAATGTCTGCCATCTTCAAACCAGCTTTATCTAAGGCCATGGGGATGGCTGGCACGGGACCGATGCCCATGATTTCAGGTGGAACACCAGTGACAGCCCAGGAAACAACCCGGGTTAACGGTTTCAGCTTTTGCTTCTCTGCATTTTTCAGGCTAGTAACAATCACCGCGGCAGCACCATCGACAATACCGCACGCATTGCCAGGGGTAACACTGCCATCTTTGCGGAAAGCCGGTCTAAGCTTAGCTAAGCCTTCAATGGTTGTATCAGGCCGCGCATGTTCATCGCGATCAATTACGACAGTGCCTTTCTTCGAAACAATTTCAATGGCCTTGATCTCTTCTTTTAAGCGACCACTCTCCATGGCCACTTTGGCCAATTGTTGGCTGCGCAGAGCAAATTGATCTTGTTCTTCTCGACTGATTTTATATTTTTCCTGGAGGTTCTCGGCAGTCTCACCCATGGATGCCTTGGCGTAGGTATCGCGGATGTCGAGGCCATCCCACAATTCCATATGACCCATACGATTGCCCCAGCGCGTGCTCCAACTGCTATAAGGAGTACTCGATAAATGATCTGTGCCCCCGGCCAAAACGGTAGTGGCCATGCCGTTTTCAATCTGCATTGCCGCATTAGCGACGGCATAGACACCAGAACCACATAGCAAATTAAGGATGAGCCCCGGTGTATTCTCTTTTAGACCAGAGCGTAAAGCCACATGGCGAGCCAAATAAATGGCATCTTTGCTAGTCTGAATTACATTGCCCATAATCACAGAGTCAATTGTTTCTTTATCAACTTGCGAACGTTCAATAGCACCAAGTGAGGCTTCAACGGCCAAATCTGTTGCTGTTTTAGAGGCTAATCCACCACCGAACGCTCCGAAAGCAGTTCTTGCTCCATTGACTATGACTATGTCGCTCATTTTCCTACTCTTATATTTGGTTGCAGTGCGCACCCGGCATCCGAGTGACGAACCTAGCGGGCTACTAAATCCAGATTCTAACAATATCAGCTCAAAGATCTGCCAGGCCAATTATCAGAAGCTCAGTGGCCAAATATGCAGTAAATGGCAAATTCGGTTGTCAACCAAGAGCAAAAACGAGTTGCCAAGCGCCCAATCATAAAACATCTATCAAGAGAATATAGTAAAGACATATTGCGAGATAGAATTTCAATCTCTACAGATGCTTATAGAGATTAGGTTCGAATATTTGGAGGGTAAGACCTTGGCTAAGGTTGGAGTGCCGAAAGAGATTAAAGACAACGAATATCGCGTTGCCATCACACTTGCCGGTGTAAAAACACTGGTATCTGAAGGTCACACTGTCTACGTTGAGAAGAACGCAGGCGTGGGCTCAGGTATGAGCGATGACGAGTACAAGGCCGTAGGAGCCAAAATTCTTCCTGATGCAGCATCTGTTTTCGGCGAAGCCGATTTGATCTTGAAAGTGAAAGAGCCTCAAGCTCAAGAAGTAGCTATGCTCAAGAAAGACCAGCTGCTCTTCACTTACCTACACTTAGCTGCAGCTCCTAAATTGGCTGAAGATTTAGCCAAGTCTGGTGCTACCTGTGTCGCCTACGAAACAGTGCAAACCGCCAATGGCCAATTGCCATTGCTAACCCCAATGTCTGAAATCGCCGGCCGTTTAGCCACTCAAATTGGTGCTCAATATCTAGAACGCCCAATGGGCGGTCGCGGTGTACTTCTTGGTGGAGTACCTGGGGTTGAGCCAGGCGAAATCATCATCATCGGTGGCGGCGTTGTCGGTATCAATGCTGCAAAAATCGGCGTCGGCCTGGGCGCACGGGTCACTATCTTTGACCTTTCACTAGACAGACTACGTTACCTCGATGACGTCTTTGGCGGCCAAGTGAGAACAGTATTCTCAGTTGGCCACTACCTAGAAAGCCTTCTACCAAGCGCAGATTTGGTTATTGGCGCAGTCTTGATTCCTGGTAAACAGGCACCAAGAATCGTCACCCGCGAAATGGTCAGCAAAATGAAAAAAGGCTCCGTCATTGTTGACGTAGCTATCGACCAGGGCGGATGTATCGAAACTATCCACGCAACCACTCACTCACAACCAGTTTACGAAGTAGACGGCGTAGTGCACTACGGCGTGGCCAACATCCCTGGCGCTGTGCCATGGACCTCTACTCGTGCATTGACCAATGCCACAATGGCCTACGCTGCCAAGCTAGCCAAGAATGGCTACCAAGCTTGCTTGGACGATCCAGCCCTACACCTCGGTGTCAATATTCACAAAGGCGAAATCGTTCATGCTGGCGTACTGGAAGCTGTTAACGCAGCAAAGACACCAGTCGGCTCCAAGAAATAAACAAAACACAGTAACTTAAGCCGAAAAATAAATAAGGCGCACTTGCTCAAAGGGCAGGTGCGCCTTGTTCTAAGATATAGAAGAATTTTCAACTGGTAAAACTTTTGAGTGGTAACAATGTCTAATCTCAAACTAGTCTCGTGGAACATCAACGGTATCAGAGCTGTAGCCAAAAAAGGCTTCTACGACTGGATGGACAGCGAGCAACCTGACATCCTCGGCCTGCAAGAAACTAAGATATCTGCCGACCAGTTAACTCCAGACATTCTTGAAAGAAAAGGCTACAAAAGCTACTTCTCACACGCAGAAAAGCGCGGCTACAGCGGTGTTGGTATTTATACAAGAATAGAGCCAATCTCGGTCAAAGAAGGCTTTGGTGTGCAACGCTTCGATTGCGAAGGAAGAACACTAGTAGCCGACTTCGGCGATTTTGTCATGGCCAATATCTATTTTCCTAATGGTGCTCAAAACCCCGAGCGGCTGCAATACAAATTAGATTTTTACGACGCCTTCTACAAGTGGGCAAACAAAATTGTCAAAGAAGGAAAGAAACTGACAGTCTGTGGTGATTTCAATACAGCCCACCAAGCTATTGATCTAGCCAGACCCAAAGAAAATGAAAAAACCTCAGGCTTTCTTCCGGTTGAGAGAGCCTGGATGGATAAATTTATCAAAGCTGGATATGCCGACACTTTTCGCATGTACAACCAAGAGCCTCACAATTACAGCTGGTGGCACATGCGAACAGCGGCGAGAGAAAGAAATGTCGGTTGGCGTATTGACTACTTCTTTACCTCTAAAAACCTCACCGACAACGTTGTCAATGCTGGTATCCTCAGTGATGTGCACGGCTCTGATCATTGCCCTGTCACCCTCGAACTAAAAACATAATTCTAAGTAGCTGGCGGAGCAACCTGAATGAATGAATTACCGACCATCGAGTCAGGAAAAATCTGGGAGAATCGCTCCACAAAAGAAATTCTTTTAGCCATTCAAAAAGGCAAAAAAGCTGAGTATGCAATTGCTCGCATGGCTTCTGAATTTGGCGAAATCGATGGCGAATTTCTCATCGTCAAAAGCACCTATGTTCATGGTGCCCGCCTGCTTGAAGACAAACTGACAGGCTTCGATGCGCTGGCCACCATGCTCACCATTGAGCATGGCACTTACTCACTTATGGATTGCAGTGAGTTTCCACAAGAAGCAGCACACCTTGAAGAAGGTTTGAAGATTCGCCTGAACCTCTTAATCAACGCCTTGCCAAACCTTCCTGCCACAGCAGAAGAATTAGCATTAACCGGTAGTGCCATGACTCGCATGCGCTCATACGAAGGCAACGAACTGCCCTCGAGTGAAGAAGCAGCAGCTGCGAAAAGCGCTAAGAAATTGAAACCAGAAGGAAGCGAATTGAGCGCCGTTGGCGATGCCCGAGAGCGCAGTGGTATCAGCCCCGTTATGATCGCCATTATTGTCATGGTAGTAGTTCTTGCTGGCGCTGGCCTCATGATGTTCGTCAAGCACTAGGGTTTTCGGCCAACAAAAGGTGATTCAAATGACCGAAGCAGAACCGAATGGTGCATCGAGCTTCGGTTCGAATAGTGGCGCTATCGCCGCTTTAGCCGATCAAGAGAAATTAATTGGCTATCCAATCACCCTAACGAAATTTGTAATCTTCAATATTCTTTCACTCGGTATCTTCGAAATAATATGGGCCTTCAAGCACTTCCGCGCCTTAAAAGGACCAGGCAAATCGAAAACCGCTGGCGCCATTATCTTTGCCATATTTTTACCACTGTCATTCTTCGACATGATGAAAGAATACGAAGCTGTATCAAGTGCAACTAAGTCGCCTATCGTCTTCAATAAATACTTCTTGGCTGTCTCCTACTTCTTTTTCGAAGCAGTGATAAAATTTGCCGATCGTTTTCCGAGCATGCCAGACTGGACTGTTTTAGCGGTATTCCCTTTCAGTCTCATGCCCCTAATAATTGTGCAGAGAAAAATCAATCAGCTCAATACAACTCTACGTCCAGGCATTCCCTTTGCTCAACCGATGACATGGAAGCACTGGCTTGGATTGACTTTCGGGGTGTTAATACTTTTAGCGATGCTGATCGGTGCGGCACTGCTAGGCTAGAGAGGTCATCTATGTCACTATCGCCATTGTTTTACTGGGCCGCAGGCTTTATGGCAATAGCACTCGTAGGCTTATTTCTATCAGCCAAAACTATTAAAATTGATCTGGCCCAAAACGGTGAACTGATTGTAGCTCTGCTGGCAATTCTCGGCACACTGGTTTCAGTTTTGCTAGGCATGTTGGTCTCAAGTGCAGACGAACAGTACCGAGCTCTGGAACAATCGGTTAGCGGTGAAGCCACAAGTATCAGCGAAGTCTTTCGCATAGCCAGAGGGCTACCAGAAGCCCAAAAGAGAGCGCTCCAAGAGCAGTGCATTGCTTATTGCGACAAGGTAGTGAGCGAAGATTGGCCAGCCATGAGAAACGGAGAAATGAGCCCCGCAGTTACCGATGTCTTCATTAATATTAGTGATACCATTCTGCAATTTCGACCAGCCAATGACGGAGAAGCAACCGTACAAGGTGCTCTTCTTAGCACCACCAACGAACTAGGACAAAGCCGCGGGGTGCGCATTGTCGCCAGTCGCAGCACTTGGACCTGGCGTTTACTGCCCTTAATTATCACCTGTGCTGTAGTGGTTCTAATCTGTTCATATCTCTATGTTGGTAAAGGCAGCCCTTTACTGCACTCGGTATTAGTTGGACTAGTGGCAATTACCCTAGGCACCAATATTGGTGTCATCTTCCTGATGACGCGTCCATTCAGTAGCGAGTGGACTATTCAGCCAGATACATTTGCCATAAGAGCAAAAATAATGCGCCAATACCTAAACCGGCCAGCGGTAAAAATTTAGCAAAGCCTCCTCACCAAGCACAAGCTTGCAGTGGAAATAGAACCATCACAACAGCGGCTCCAGCTTCAAGAGCCGCTGTTGTGATGAAGAATGCTTTCATTGATTAATCCATTTTTTTTGATTCTAAAAATTCAATTCGCCAGCGGCAATTCAAAACTAAAACGAGAACCTTCCCCTTCTTTTGATTCAACCCAGATTCTGCCACCATGTAGAAGAATAATAGCCTTGCAAATTGTCAGACCAAGACCCGAACCACCTCGCGTGCGTACGGTTTGATTACGGGCCTGCTGGAAGCGATCAAATACACTATCCAACATCTCAGGGGGGATACCAGCACCGCGATCGGTAACAGTAAAAGTTACAACCTTATTGTTGCTTTTTGCCGAAACAGTGACAACACCATCTTTGGGTGAAAACTTCAAGGCATTAGAAACGAGGTTAGCTAGCACTCGCAAGAGCTTCTCTTCATCTGCATCGACATAATAATTGGCGGGCTCGCTCACCAGACTAACTT
>CAJXZK010000278.1 GCA_913063055.1 uncultured bacterium | reverse complement strand
CTCCATGGGCAAATAGCGACCGGCTTCGTGCATGTACTGGTTGGCGCTCCGTTCAGCGAGCTGATACAGCCGCAACATCATGGTGGCGTATCGCACAGCAGCAGAGGGGGCTTGCTGCGCTTGGGCAGAGTCAGTGGATTGGAGGGCTTGCGCTGTCGAGGTTTGGCTCATACGGTCTTTCGAAAGTTTTCGATTAGTCTGTCTGCCAGAAGGCGAACAAACGATGTCGGCTACGCTCCTGACACGGAGTTGTGCCGGGGAAGTGCCATGAGTGAGAAAGGTGCGTGAAGTGGTTTATTACATCTGCTTAGTTGAAGAGAGTTGAAAGATAAATCTATGCTACACATCAGCTGTTACAAGATCCAAGCAAATAGACAGTCTATCGATAGCTTTAGCCCTGTTTCTATGCGGTTCTTACGTGGTTGAACCAAGATCAGAACTCGCTCGGCTAGCGATATCAACAAAGACAAAGTTAGCGAACCTTCGCTAGTTAATACAAATGTGATTGACCAATTTGCCACTAGCTCAGCTTTAAGCAAAAAAGTGCCAACGCCTATCAACATGACTATTTATCGGCCTTTAGCTCAACAAATATTCAACACGGGTTTTAATTCAAATTTACTAAAATAACTAATTTTACAAATAAAAACGAATAACAGCATCTGCAGCAGAAGCAGCACACTCTTTAATTCAATTGCTAGCAGAACTCTCCTACCGAAGAGTAGACAGGCGCAAAATCAAACTAATTGCTGCGATTATAACCAGATGCTATGGGCATTTTATTGGCGCGCCCAAGATCTCAATCTAGGTCTTCACCAATTGCCAAAGATGGCAGAGCTGCCTTTAACTGTAGCTTCTGTTCAGCAGACAGAACATTCTTGTCTAAAGTTATAGATTCCAGCTTCTTACATTTGACTAGGCTGGTCAAAGTAGAAGCATCGAACGTAGCCTCGCTGAGGTGCAACCATCGCATGTTCGGCAACCTAGCAACTGTCGCCATCGCTGATGCTGGCAGCCTCGTAGTGCGCAAATCAAGATCTTCAAGTCGCGACAAAGTAGCAATAGAAGCCAGTTCCTGCTCATTCATATTCACGCGTCTAATAGAAAGACTTCTGATGTTCTCTCTGTTCTCAATAGCTTTAAGAATTTTTGCCGATTCTCGGACATCAACTAATTGCAATGATTTGATGCGAAATAACACACCACTAGCAATTAATGGCTGAGCTGAAACATCGCAATGGAGCAAGGACAAAGACTCTAAGTGCTTTAGCCTACTCAAACCCCGAAGGTACGAATCGCTTAGCAAGCAATGTTCAACAGCAAAAAATGACAGATTTTTCCAGCGAGCCAAGGTACTTATAGCAGGTGGTGTCTTTGAATCTTTAACAAACAAAGAACCCAAAGCTCTATCATCAAATCGATCGTAAAACTTGGGCACGTCCGCCAGCACATCAGAGGCGTCAAAGGATACGCTATGAGCGTGTCGACACTGCATGTGCCCGCTGGCAGCAACCTTTTTCGTTCCGTTTAAAGAGATAAATCCTACCGGTTCACCAGTAGGAAACTCAAACTCACGCCAGGTTCTGCCACCACGCGAAACCAGCCAAGAAACCGGCTTAGTCTCGTTGGCAAATGGTTCTGTTGGTTTAAGCATGGTATCAACGGCAGGCAGTGCTCTATCACCTGTGATATGCCTGGTAAGGTCACTATTAGAAGGCACCACAACCTTGCTTTGATTCTGTTGCGTCAGAATAAAATACAAAACAGCCATGGTGCCCAAGCCAATAGAAAGGGCAGCAGCAATGGCATAGACGGTGTTTCTGTCTCCCCTTGAGACCGGTCCAGTGGTTTGCCCACCGGTGCTGTCCAACAAGTTATCGTTACTAGCAAATTTATTGATCAGCTTCGGCGACGGCGATGAATTATTCGAAGTCGTTAAGCCTTTGCGCTCAATGGCAGACGGATGTCGCAGCAAATTTTCAAGCAAGTCAATAATATCGCCAACCGTTTCAAAACGATCTGATGCTTGTTTCTCCATGCATTTAGCAAGAATCTGGTCAATCACCTCAAACTCGCGGTTCGTACAATCTTGACGCGAGATTTCAGGCATCGCGTCGGTTTGATGCATCATCATCGTGGCGAGAGCTGTCTGACCTTTAAACGGTGGGCTGCCAGTAAAAGCCTCATACATAGTGCAGCCTAGCGAATAAATATCAGAAGCACTGGTAACAGGTAGACCTAAAGTCTGTTCTGGACTCATATACAAAGGGCTTCCGAAAATCTCTCCGGGTGCAGTGAGACTCTGTACACTCTGCCCCTCGACTCCAAGCAAGCGGGCAATGCCGAAGTCAACGACCTTAGTAAGCTTAACCGGAGAATTCGAGTCAACCAAGATCAAGTTAGACGGTTTGATATCGCGATGGACAATACCCTTACTGTGAGCCAATTTCAAAGCAGAACAGACATCCAAAAATGACTGAAGAAACTGTGGCACAGTCAAGGGCGCTCCCCTCTCTAATGCCTCTGCCATCGACTGACCTTGCAGAAGTTCCATCACATAATAAGGGCAGCCTCGCGTATCAACCCCCATATTGAAAATCTGCACCACATTCTTATGCTCTAGCTTAGCCAAGGTTTTGGCCTCTAACTCAAAGCGTCGCCAATTGGCGCTGCTAGACTGCATCGGCGTCAGTAACTTAAGAGCGTAAACTCTTTCTAGTTGCAAGTGCCGAGCTTTGAAAACTACCCCCATGCCACCTTTGGCAAGAACCGATGTGAGAACATAAGTTTCTCCGACAACGTCGCCAGGCTTATAAAGATTATTGGCAGGTCGATTTTCAGGATCAGTCATTATTCTGGCCACTTGCTTCAAGCACATATGACTATATCGACCAAGACAAAGCAAATCAAACCTACAGAAATGAAACAGTTCACCTCAAAAGTGGTCACAAGTTTCTCTGATAAGTCAGCAGAGATTCAAACTTTCGCCCGTCAAAAGGCTGTGCTAAGCTTCCACCATGAAGCTCAATCTTGCAAAAGTTACTGTACCTGCTATAAGCCTGTGCCTCAGCCTGGTGCTAGCCCTATTTTCCTTGTTAGCGAATGCGCTGGCTCAAGGCAGCAATACTGCTACCCATCGAGGTTTAAAACTCGTTCAGACCACCGAAGCTAGCGGAGTGTACGACGTCTGGGTTTCAGCCGATGCAATCCGTGTGTATTCTAGATCAAACGATTATTACATTGCCGCGCAGGCCCCGACTTGGCAGATTCAAGTATGGCGTCCCGACCGCAAACAATTTGCCCAAATGTCTTTTGAAAAGTTTATGAAATCAGACGTACTGGTAGCCAATCAATTTAGTTACTTAGCTGAGCTGACGAAACCAAGCAGAACAGAAAAAGTAGTTCGAGGTAAAGACAAGCTGCTAATCTCCTACTTCCCAGCGATCGAGACAGTCAACGGTAGTGGTCTCTTCATTTCTGATCGCGAAGACGGCAATGGTCTAAAAGGTGGGCAAAAGCTCAGGCCGCAAGTAATTTCCTTTGATAACGACTACCCGAGCCAAGTCAGTCAAATTATAGGCAAGATTTACAACCTACCAAAACTAAAAGGCTTTCCGATTTCATCCTTTGCCCTTACTCAAAACAACAAAACAGACGCTCTATTAAACTGTGTCATCGCCAGTCGCAATTTTGAATTCAAGACAGTCGCGCTTCATGCACCAGAAAACTACAAGAAAACCACACTCGATAAAAAAATGTTTTACACTGCCAATCAGTATGGCGTGCTCGATGAGATGACCGCAAATTGATTCTTGCCAGCCCTGGAG
The DNA here is from genome assembly GCA_913063055.1 of uncultured bacterium. GTDB lineage: Bacteria > Cyanobacteriota > Vampirovibrionia > Obscuribacterales > Obscuribacteraceae. The sequence continues at coordinate 3,588 of CAJXZK010000278.1, read as the reverse complement.
CAGGCAAAGTTACTATGATGGTGTCAAATACGAGGTTGAAGCACTTTCACCTTCTTCCGCTCTGACAAAGAGAAGTATTACCGAAACAGCGGCCAAGCCTATAGCACCCCACAAGTAAGAGTCGAAATTGCCGCTGTCACCGGACTGCAGACAAGAATTAGTAGGCGAATTAGGATCAAAATAAATCGATACCTGCCGACCTTCAGGGTACTTCAAACGAAAAGCCTGAGCGCCCTCTTCACTAAAGTTTTGCGGATCAGGAAAGGCAATCACATGGCCATAGTAGACTTTATGCTTGTACTTAAAATGGTAAGCGACGTGAGGAGAATAGTTGTATATACCACCTCTGCCGATCTTCTTGGTCATTCCGACGAGGTCAATCACACCGCGCACATGGGACCACTTTTCGGAGCGGCTGGCATCATTCTTACTCACTGTATATTGGAAGCCTAGGTAAAAGGCAATGAGCAAACAAATAAGAGATACAGGCCAAGCAGTAGAACTATTCATGAAATTTCCAATTACCGAGTAACACTCCTTACCCACTCGATATAAAAAATCCTCCAAATTTCGCTGTCGCAGCTGAACAGGTCCTATATGAATACAGACTACATCCCTAGATCAGCGCAAGAAAAAGAAGAGTACTGGCGCAGTGACGCGATGCGGGTAATTGCGCTACCGCCGACTGAACCGTTGCGCAGTCTTGCCAGCCAGCTCAAAACGGCTTTAGCAGCAGACGACAAAAAAGCGGTGCAATCGGTGTGCCTGAGCATGCTAAAAGAATTGTCGGCTTTCTATGATGTGAGCACACCAAAAATAAGTATCTTGAGCTCTAGGCCGCTAAAAGTAACCGAGAAATGGGTGAATGAGCTATTTGGCGATTACACACCAGAAACTGAGAAGATCCGCCTGTGGATGCGCACGGCTGTGCAGAAAAAGCCGACATCGTATGGCGTTTTTCTCAGCACTTTTTGCCATGAATTTTTTCATCATCTCGATATGGTTTCTCTCAACCTACCGGAGACTTATCACACCCGCGGTTTCTATGAAAGAGTAGGTCTGCTTTACCATCACATCCAAGATACACCGGTGCGCCAAATTGTCTGGAAGGAAAATAGAAATGGCACCTATCAAGTAGACTGGGCCAAAACCATGGCCAATCGGCCTAAAGGCTCTAAATAGTTAGCTTTCTTGCAATCGCTTAGGTTAATTCCCAGTCTGATATCAAACCATCAATTCACAAGCACTGGCCTCACTCTCGTCAAAAAAACAATCTTCCCCCTGAATCTCGCGCCAATCTCCTTGAGCATCGGCTTGATAGAATTTCAGAACTTCTTGATGATGACCACCAGTTTCAAGAGCGACTAAGCGAAGCCAACGGTTTTTCACTAAATCTGCCAGTGACTGATGCTTAGCTAAGACCTGATCTATGGCCTCACGAGGAGCTTGAATCAGAGCCAAAAGACGCATGGGTTCGTGCTCTCTTGTGCCATCGGCGGCCATCACTGACTGCCATGGCAAACCAAGCTGAAGATCGCCTGAGGCTCCACGCATGACGCCAAAATCACCAACAACATTATGAACAACCTTACTACCGCTGCCAAAAACATCATTATCAACTGTCGACAAATAATATTGCATATTGATCCATTGCGCCACCACTAGTGGTGCAGTCATAATAATTTCAAGCACGGCATTGCCTTGATCTTTGCTGTGCTCATACGAATGAAGAAATGTCCGCCCTTTGAGGTCGAGCCCCCTGGTTAAGCTACGCGGCGCCGCAATGAAAGCAGCATTGCCAGCAAGCCCCCACTCAGGAGCAACCTGAGCCCAATCAACCCCTCTCACGCTGGTTGAATTGAAACTATCAATAACGCTCTGCGGAAGACGCTTCAAGCGCTGCGATCTGACAATCTCTCCAGCTGCTGCCAAATCTCTTCGCAGTTGCTCGACAATCTCACGTTGAGAGTTGTCCAATTCGAGACTATCATCGACGTTGAAAATCTCGAAGCGATCATCGGTAGTATCGTGCTCGGCTGCAACAAAGATAGTTCCAGCTGGCACAACAATTCCTCTGGCCAACAGCCCCGAGCGAACATCTGGTTGATTGAGAATCTGCGCTGCTAGCCGAGCACTATAGCCACCAGAGTTTCCCCCACAGGCACCACAATCAAGGGCTGAAGCATATGGATTATTAGCCGACGTGCTCTTGTGGCCGCAGAATACAACCACTTTGGCAAAATTGTCTGTTATCCCTATTCCTTTGAGGCAACCCTCTGCCAGAGTAACTTTTTCGGCCAATGAAAAAGCTGAAGTATCTAAATGGGTGCATGGTGTTGGGAAAAACCGCTCTTTGGCAGCAGAGAACAAACCCTTAAATGCTTGCGGCCAAAAGGTTCTACCAACCAGAGGCAAAGCAGACCAGAGGCCAAATGTCTCTACTAGACCAAAGGCACCGATTAGGCTGCTCTTCAATCGTTTTCGCAACTGTAGAGATGAAGCAAGCAAAGCCTGAACGCTAGCCAAGCTACGGGCACGAGCTTTCAGGCCAACAAAGCCCGGCGCCTTTAGCGCCTGAGAGCCTGGGCCAATTGACTCCTTTACCAGCTTATCCGGGCTAATCAATACCGGACACAAGTCGATTGCTTGATTGCTATTCAACGACTGCAGACGCATGGCAAAACCAAAGAAACCAGCGAAGCCGTAAGTGGCGTAATTTCCAATCGTCTCAAGTGAGCGGCGAATTGGCTCGGAGCGAACGTCAATACAAAAGACCAATTGGCATGCAGGCGCTAGCTCTGCAGCACTACCGCGAGAATATCTTTCCTCTGTCGAACGGCGCAGGTCAGCAATCAGCCTGTTGCGGTAATTTATTTCATAGCCTTCCTGCCAGATTGCTGACCAATCAGACGCTTTACTAACAGAGGCATCAGACTTCGCCAGTTCAATTGCTCGCCGATCAGAAAGAGCCGCCCAAGGCCTGACAACGCCTTTATAAGAGCTTTGAACAATGGGCTCAGACAATGACACTTCATAGAATAATCTAATTGCCAGATAGTCGGTGAGAATTTCGCTCTCCCCCTGAGTAGCACGCCACTTCAGGTGACTGGCCCAACCGGGTAATTGCACTAAGTGTCTCTGCAAATACTGAACCAGCTCGTGCTCTTCGACTCCCAGTTTCGCAAGTAAGAATTCCAGAGCGCGATCAGCCTGCAGAGGCAACTCACTGAGAAGATTTTTCCAGTCTCGAGAGCCCTGAAGAGTAAGCGAATAATCGAAACCTACCAGTTGGCGCCAGCCTTTATATAGCCCATCTTTAGGAGTTGACCACTGCGCCTGCGAACAATCGAAGTAGGCCGAGCACCATTTAACTAGCTGCTGATTAGTCTGCATAACAATGCTAGTACCATGCGCTTCATCGAGGAAATCAGCCAAGGTAGCTATCGGAGCAAACGTGTGCTCGTCAACGTCACTAGCAAAGGCTGCAACCTCGGCAATTTTATTGTTACGTTCGCAAGCTTCCTGCACGTCACCGGCTCTAATGCGCCCGCTCTCATAAAGAGCTCGATACTCAGCCAGTGGTAGAAA